>NZ_JBLNKU010000006.1:0-258027 GCF_048158545.1 Flavobacterium melibiosi
TGCTTCCTTCAGATTCCACTTCACAGTGGACACCCTTGCATTTAGCTAACACTTCCCACTGTAAAGGCGTGTTCGGGACTTGCACCCTAGAGTTACCGCCCATGCTGGGCACACTACAGCAATAGCTTTGAAGGAATTCAAAGCTATTGTTTTGTTTACACATACTGAAAACAATCCGCTACTTTTTCTTCGAAGTCGCAGTTGGTCGATTATTTCTGGACCACTCACTCCAAGAACCAACATACAATTTTGGGATTTCTAGACCTGCATAAGCAATTGCCAAAAGCGTATGGCAGGCTGTTACACCGGAACCACAATGAACGATAACATTTTTAGCTGCCTTATCTTCAAATTCTTTTAAATAATTATTCTTCAATTCTTCCGGTGATAAGAAAAACCCATTAGAATCTAAATTAGTGGTAAAAGGGATATTTATGGCACCCGGAATATGTCCTGCAACTAAATCGATAGGTTCTTTCTCCCCATTATATCGTTCTTCATCCCGCACATCTACAACCAGAAAATCCGTGTCTTGTGCTACTTTATCAATTTCGTAAATATCAGCTAACGGCAACAACCAATTTTCAATTTTATACGGTTCCTTTTTCAATGGGATTTCTATTTTTGAGTTTGTTGGAAATCCAGCTTTAATAGCCGCTTGAAATCCTCCATCCAACACCTGAACTTTCTGGTGCCCAGCAGAATTTAGCATCCACCAAAACCGCGCAGCTGCATTCGAACCATTTTTATCATCATAAACCACTACGTGACTCGTAGGCGTTATGCCAAGACTCATTAAAGTTTCAGAAAATTGTTCAAGTGTAGGCAAAGGATGCCTGCCTCCTATCGATACATCTGCGTTTATATTGGCTAACTGCGTGTTTAAATCAACATACAATGCACCATCTAAATGTTCGACATTATAATTTTCTTTAGCACCATTACCGTTACTGGCATCAATAAGAATTAACGCAATGTTATGGTTCAGTTTTATTAGTTCATCAGGCTTTATAATTGGTGAGATGTCTTGAGGCATATTTCTTAATTTTATAATTAGTGTCATATATCTTTATTCATAAACAGCTTAATTTATGACAGATACAAACTAGCAACAGCTTTTAAGTACTGCTAATTTATGTTATTATTTACAATCCTCAAAACAGCAATTAAATCCAAAAAAAAAACACTAGAGAAATTATTTACTCCATAAAAAAAGCCCACTAATGTGGGCTTTAAAGTTATCTTTTATTGAATAGCTGTCACATCCTTTATGTTTCAACTTTAGAATCATTATCTAAGCGCTTTCATCAAACTCAATTTTATCAGCACTATCTATTTTGTTCAATGGTTTCTCCATTGGCAATGTAAAATAAAAAGAGGAACCTTCTCCTTCTATACTTTCTACCCATATTTCCCCACCATTTTTTTCTAAAAACCCTTTCACTAATAATAATCCTATACCTGCACCTTTATTTTCTGTCCTTGCTTTTGAAAGTATATTCATTTGTGGCGTAAAAAGTTTGTCTTGGATTTCTTTAGACATACCAACACCGGAATCTTTTATCTGAACTATAATTTTATCATCTTTAATTTTTGCTGAAACCACAATTTTCCCTCCAGGTAGTGAATGCTTAATCGCATTAGAAACTATATTTTGGATAACGGAAAGTAACATTTTTCCATCAGCAAAGACTTTAGTATTCTCATCAATTTCATGATGAAGATTTATTGTATTTAAAGAAGCGGTATCATTTAAAGTATCAAAAACTTTTTGGACATACTGAACCAGTTCAATTTTTCTTGGAGAAAATACTTCCGCAGCATATTTTATTCTTGCCCACTCGACTAAGTAGTCTAACATGTTTAACTCATCAATTGAGGCTTTGTAAAGGAGCTCAAGCATTTCCTTAACTGTGCTTGGATCCATTCTTTCAAAATTTGATTTCAAATATCCTGTAGTAGCAATAATACTGGATAATGGACTTCTCAAATCATGCGAAAGTATGGCAAGAACACTTTCTTTATGCGTATTTAGATCTTCAAGGTCTTTTACATATTTTTTTATAGCATCTTCTGATTTCTTTCTTTCCGTTAAGTCGCGTAGGATTTTAACATATCCTAGCATCTCTCCATCTATCCCAGTAAGTGGAAAAACTAAACCATAAGCATAAAATTCACATTTGTCTTTACAAATATGCCATCTATTATCCGTTGCTCTTCCCTCTTTTAATGCAGTTTCAATTTCATTTTTAGGAATACCTTTTTTTATATCTTCCGCTGTAAAAATTATATCAAAATGTTTTCCAATAATTTCATCCGGTTCATAACCAAAAATTTTTGTTGCCCCTGAACTCCAGCTGTTTATTATAAATTCATTATCAATAGTAAAAATGGAGTAATCTTGTAAGCTGTCAATTATCTGGCTATAAAATTCGGCAGTTGGAATGTAATTACTTTTAAGAATTTTAGAATTAATTTGCTCGTTTTCCATTAAATTATGTAAATAATATTTAAAATTTTAAAACTTATTTTCGGTTGATTTATCTATATAATGCTTTCAAAGATACACAAAAAAAATACGATGAAAGTAAAACAAATAATACATCCCCAAAACCAGGAATGTATGGTCGAAAAGTTATTGCCTTAATTTCTTCGATTGTGAAATCCTAAATAACTTCTTTGATTTCACTGCGATACTATTCCCTTTTACAATATTCAAGCCAATAAATAAAACGGGCAATCCCACGAAAGTTTATCCCACAAAAAAAGCCTCGAATTTCTTCGAGGCTTTTACTTTCTGGGTGGATGACCGGGTTCGAACCGGCGACCCTCGGTACCACAAACCGATGCTCTAACCAGCTGAGCTACAACCACCATTTGCTTAGCGGTGGCAAATATACAACATAAGTTTACTTCTGCAAATAATTTTTTTAAAAAATTACAGCAAAATTATATCAAATCTGCTAAGCTATTGACTGCCAAATATCTTTCAACCGTAAAACCTTCCGCATAATCGACTCCTACAAGCCTTCCTAAATCCTGTGAACGGTAATTCAGGCTCTCAAAGAAGTTCTTACTCGTTATTGGGGATTCCGGTTCTTTGGAATTTGAATCATAAAACTGCGAACGATAAGCCAAAATAGATTCAATTTTCTTATCGGTAAAACCTGTAATATCGACAACAAAATCAGGTGCTATGTTTTTCCACTGAATGTAATGATACACTAATTTTGGTCTCCAGGCAACTTGATTTTCTCCATTAACTGTAGTTTCTATTTTTCGTAATCCCGATAAAAAACAAGCATCCGAAACCAATTTACTTCCCTTTCCATGATCGATATGACGGTCATCAATGGCATTACACAATACAATTTCGGGTTTATACTTGCGAATCATTTTTATGATTTCCAATTGGTGTTTTTCGTCATTTACAAAAAAACCATCACGCATTTCCAAATTTTCCCGTACCGAAACACCCAGAATTTTTGCGGCAGCATTTGCTTCCTCATCTCTAATTTCAGCCGAACCACGCGTTCCTAATTCACCACGGGTCAAATCAACGATTCCGACGGTTTTCCCTAAGGAGATTTCTTTTAGGATAGTTCCCGAACAACCTAATTCGACATCATCAGGATGCGCACCAAAAGCAAGTATGTCTAATTTCATATTTTTCATTATTACTATTCTTTTATCTGTTTCCTGTAAACTTTAATCTACAATACCTTTTTCATCGTCATTGATTTATTGATACTTTCGCTCCACTCTTTTTCCGGTACACTGTCTTTTGTGATGCCGCAACCCATATACAAATACGCCTTGGTCATTGCGAGTTCCGAAGCAACCTCAATTTGCATACAACGCAAATTTACAAACAAATCAGAGCTAACCGAATCTGTTGCAAAACTGCTGTTCAACTCCCCTAAAAAACCAGTATAAAAACTCCTGTCGTAATTTTCATTTTCTAAAATAAAAGCTTTAGATTGATCTTTTGGCAAACCACAAACTGCCGGCGTGGGATGCAATAAATTGATTACTTGCTGCAAACTGGAGTTCGAATTCAATACTCCCCAAATATCCGTTTTTATATGCCAAACGCTTCCCGCTTTGACGCTGTAGGGTTTGGTAACCGAAACTTCCAAAGCAACGCCTTGCAAGACTGAAACTATATAATCCGTAACATATTGCTGCTCTTCTTTCTCTTTTTTTTCCCAAACTATTTCCCCCGAGCCACTATCCTTTTGAGTTCCTGCCAAAGCCATTGTTTCAAATACATTCACATTGGCTTTTAATAATTGCTCGGGTGTAGCGCCGAACCAGATTCCTACTTTTGGATGATAAAAACAATACACAAAAGTAGCGGGATACAACCGAACCAACTTTTCGAATACTGTGGCCAAATCAAAATCAACCAAATCAACAGTTTCTTTTCGGGATACAACCACTTTCTTGAATTCGCCATTTTCAATGGCTTGAATTCCTTTGGCAACTAATCTTTCAAAATTATTTTTGGTTGCTTCATTTGGCTCCTTAAATTCCCTTTCAAGAACGTCACCTTTTTTTTTGTCCCAAATAACACCAACTATTTCAGACTGATTTTCAGGAATTAAATAGGTTTGATTGCCATCAAAAGAAGCAAAAACAAAGCCTTTTTCGCTAAAATCATTTACTTTATACAATTCATCATTCTGCTGAAAAAGTCCAATTATCATATCTGAATTGGGCTTGCAATACAATACAAAAGGTAAATTTTGCTCTAATTGATTTTTGGCTTTATCTAAAATTACGTCCATTATTTGTCTTCACTTTTTCTTTTTGGCAAAACCATATTCGTCAATTTACAAAGCGAAATCAAATTATCTTTTTCATCCGTAATCCGTATTTCCCAAAGATGAATGCTTCTCCCCTTGTGAACTATTCTTGCCGTTGCAGTTACAATTCCGTCTCGTTTTGCTTTCAAATGATTCGCTGATATTTCAATTCCGCGCACTTCACTGTGTTCTGAATTTACATACAACAACGATGCGGCACTTCCCACACTTTCGGCCAAAGCAACCGAAGCGCCTCCATGTAATAATCCAAAAGGTTGATGCACTGATGGATTTACCGGCATCGTAGCCACTAAATAATCTTCTCCTGCATCAGTATATTCAATATTCAGGGTTTGCATCAGTGTGTTTTTTGAAATTTGATTGCAATATTGAAGGATTTTTTCTTTGTCGAATGTCATATTTTTGGCTTTAAAAATGTAAAATTAAATAAAAGATGAGTTACAAAATAGCAAATGCAATTGTTATTCTAAATTCAAATTTGAAAATCGTTTCCAATCAAATAAGATTTTCCCTATTTTTACAAAAAAACTAACGAAATGCGTACCATAACTTTATTGTTTTTTATTGGAATATTGGTATCTGTTTGCGCTTGTCGTTCTGATTTTGAGACCGTAGCCAGCACGGGAGATTTGACCTTTTCGAAAGACACCATATACTTAGACACCGTTTTTACAAACATAGGTTCCAGCACGTACCGACTTAAAGTATACAATCACAGCAAAAATGACATCACCATTCCAACCATAAAATTAGGAAAAGGGTTGAGTTCTAAATATAGAATGACAGTCGATGGAATGCAGGGAACAAATGGAAAAATATTCAATAATGTGGATCTTCTAGCCAAAGACAGTTTGTATATTTTCATAGAAACCACCGCTAATATTGCCGATGCCAACCCAACTGACTTTCTATACACCGACCAAATTCAGTTTGATGGTGGTGAAAATTTGCAAAAAGTAGCATTAGTGACGCTCATTCAGGACGCTGTTTTTCTGTATCCAAAACGCTTTGCTGACGGAACCACAGAAACACTTCCCATTGGCGAAGAAAAAATTGATGGTTTTTATCTCGATGTAAATGATCCCGTAAATGGTAATGAATTGCAGTTCACCAATACAAAACCGTATGTTATTTATGGTTACGCCGCCGTTCCTTCTGGGAAAACGGTAACTTTTGATGCGGGTTCCAGAGTTCATTTTCATGCTAATTCCGGTCTTATCGTATCCAATAATGCGTCGATACATATAAATGGAGCCGCATCTACAACAGATAAATTGGAAAAAGAAGTCATTTTTGAAGGCGATCGTTTAGAACCCGAATATTCAGATGTTCCGGGACAATGGGGAACAATATGGCTTACGAATGGCAGCACCAATAATCAATTGAATCATGCTACGATCAAAAATGGAACTATAGGGTTACTGATTCAAAATAATGACGGAACGACTACCACTATAAAAAATACGCAAATCTATAATTCAGCTAATTATGGGATTTTGGCGCAGACCGCAAAAATAAATGGAGAAAATATGGTTATCAACAATGCAGGACAAGCCAGTTTAGCTTGCTCATATGGCGGGAATTATAACTTTACCCATTGTACGTTCAACAACAACTGGAATAGCTCGGAACAAGTGGCGGTTTTGGTGAGCAATTACATTTTGGGGGAAGTTCCGGAAGTAAAAGACTTGACCGAAGCAACATTCAATAATTGTATTATTTACGGTTCATACTCGAATGAAATGATTTTGAACAAAAAAACAGGCGCTACTTTTGTATACCAATTCAACAATTGTCTCCTAAAGTTTGACAATACATCCAATCAGTTTACGACTAATCCAGACTATCAATTTGAAACAGATGCAGCACATTACAAAGCAATTATTTTAAATAAAGACCCTAAATTCCTGAAGGTTTCCCTAAACAAATTCAATATTGACGAGACTTCCGCCGCTTTCGCAAAAGGGAATTCTACATATCTGATTCCGTTGGATATTATAGGAAACACGCGAACTTTACCTCCTGATTTAGGGGCATATCAAAACAAACCATTCCCTAAATAATTTTATTCTAACAAGGACTTTTTATGACGTACAGAGTCTTTTGAAACGCTTTTGGCATAAAAAAATCAATTTCCTTTTTTTTCTGATATGCCCTTATATTTCTTATATGGTCAACTCATTTAATATACTTTTCCACCATATAAGATATTGAAGAACATATAAGTTTGTAAAAAATCATGATTTCAAAGCATTAGAAAGTGTCAAAAAATAATTTGTGTTAATTCGTGACCCGAGCGATAGTGAACTGGCAAAGTAAATTCGGGTTATACTTTTCACTTGTTTAATTTTTCAAAGTCTTTGCTTTTCACATTTGCTCGTACTATTTATTTAAACTAAATTTGCATCGCAATACAACAAACTAAAAAACAATGATCCATTTCTTTGAAAACCAAAGCAAAACTGTTTTTGCAGTGCAAACGCAAAACGAAATTTCGGCTCAAGACATTTCAAAACTCAACTGGCTTTTTGCCAACTCCTATAAAATAGAAAAATCCGTGTTGACGGATTTTTTTGTTGGTCCTCGCGCCACTATGATAACGCCCTGGAGTACCAATGCAGTGGAAATCACCCAAAACATGGGAATTTCCGGAATCATCCGAATTGAAGAATTTCACAAAGCAACAGCTGATTTTTCTGATTTCGACCCTATGCTTTCGCAAAAATATGCCGAGTTAAATCAAGATATTTTCACTATCAACGTACTTCCGGAAGCTATTTTGGACATCGATGATATCGCTTCCTACAATAAAAAAGAAGGATTGTCTTTAAGTCCGGAAGAAGTAGAATACTTGGATAATTTAGCGATTAAATTAGGACGAAAACTAACGGATTCTGAAATTTTTGGTTTCTCACAAGCCAATTCGGAACACTGTCGCCACAAGATTTTCAACGGAAAATTTATAATTGATGGAGAAGAAAAAGAATCTTCTTTATTCAAATTAATCAAGAAAACATCTCAGGAAAACCCGAACGGTATTGTTTCGGCTTACAAAGATAACGTTGCTTTTGTAAAAGGGCCGCGTGTACAACAATTTGCTCCAAAAAGTGCTGATAAGCCTGATTTTTATGAAGTAAAAGAATTTGATTCGGTTATTTCATTAAAAGCAGAAACCCACAATTTCCCAACAACGGTAGAGCCTTTCAACGGAGCTGCAACAGGTTCTGGTGGAGAAATCCGTGACCGTTTAGCAGGTGGACAAGGTTCGTTGCCAATGGCAGGAACGGCAGTTTACATGACGTCATACTCTCGTTTAGAGGAAAACAGACCTTGGGAAAACGGTATGACCGAAAGAAAATGGTTGTATCAAACCCCAATGGATATTTTGATCAAAGCATCCAACGGAGCTTCTGATTTTGGAAATAAATTTGGACAACCATTAATTACAGGTTCTATTCTGACTTTCGAACACGAAGAAGACGCTCGCAAACTAGGTTTCGACAAAGTGATTATGCAGGCGGGTGGAATTGGTTACGGAAAATTAGATCAGGCAATTAAGAAAAAACCACAAACAGGTGATAAAATTGTTATCCTTGGTGGGGAAAATTACAGAATCGGAATGGGTGGAGCTGCAGTTTCTTCAGCAGACACAGGCGCTTTCAGTTCCGGAATTGAATTGAACGCAATCCAACGTTCGAACCCGGAAATGCAAAAACGTGCTGCCAATGCCATTCGTGGTTTGGTAGAAAGCGATATCAATCCAATTGTCTCTATTCACGATCACGGAGCTGGGGGGCATTTAAACTGTCTTTCGGAATTAGTGGAAGATACCGGTGGATTAATTGATTTAGATAAATTGCCTGTGGGAGACCCTACCCTTTCGGCAAAAGAAATAATTGGTAACGAATCCCAGGAAAGAATGGGATTGGTTATTGGTAAGGAAAATATCGATTTATTGCAAAAAATTGCCGACCGGGAACGTTCACCAATGTATCAAGTGGGAGATGTAACCGGAGATCACCGTTTTACTTTCGAATCAAAATCAACTGGCGCTAAACCAATGGATTTTGCCTTGGAAGACTTTTTTGGAAGTTCTCCAAAAGTGGTGATGACGGACAAAACTATTGAAAGAAACTATGCAGATTTAGAGTATACTGTGAAAAATATCTCCACGTATTTAGAGCAAGTACTTCAACTGGAAGCGGTTGCTTGTAAAGACTGGTTGACAAACAAAGTAGACCGTTGTGTGGGTGGTAAAGTTGCCAAACAACAATGTGCGGGTCCATTGCAATTGCCATTAAACAATTGTGGTGTAATGGCCTTAGATTACCAAGGAATAGAAGGAATTGCAACTTCGATTGGTCACTCTCCTGTTGCAGCATTAATTGATCCTGTTGCGGGAAGCAGAACGGCTATTGCAGAAGCATTGTCTAACATTGTTTGGGCTCCAATAAAAGATGGTTTAGATGGGATTTCCCTTTCGGCCAACTGGATGTGGGCCTGTAAAAACGAAGGGGAAGATGCGCGTTTGTATGCAGCAGTACAAGGTTGTTCCGATTTTGCAATCGAATTGGGAATCAATATTCCAACAGGAAAAGATTCACTTTCAATGAAACAAAAATATCCAAATGAAGAAGTAATTGCGCCGGGAACGGTAATTATTTCGGCAGGTGGAAATTGTACCGACATTAGAAAAGTAGTGGAGCCAGTTCTACAAAAATCCCGAGGCGTCGGGAGCGGTTCTATTTATTACATCAATTTGTCACAAGATGATTTCAAATTAGGCGGTTCCTCGTTTGCACAAACGTTGAATACCATTGGAAATGAAGTGCCAACCATTAAAGACGCTGCATTTTTCAAAAGAGCATTCAATACAATTCAAGAATTAATTTCAGCCAACAATATCCTTGCAGGACACGACATTGGAAGTGGTGGATTGATTACTACTTTGTTGGAAATGTGTTTTGCCGATGTGAATTTGGGAGCTAAAATAGATTTCTCTGTTTTCGAAGAAAAAGATATTATCAAATATCTTTTTGCTGAAAATATTGGAATTGTTTTCCAAGCAAAATCGGATGCTGAAGTGGAATCTAAATTAAACGCAACTAACGTTTCTTTCTATAAATTAGGAACTGCTACTAATGAAGCAACTTTGGATTTTGGTCCTTGCAAATTAGACATTGCTAAATACAGAGATGTTTGGTTCAAAACTTCGTTTTTATTAGACCAAAAACAATCGAAGAACGGAACGGCACAACAGCGTTTCGACAATTATAAAAATCAAGCTTTACACTATACTTTCCCTGCACATTTTACAGGAAAAAAACCAGTTATCGACAATTCTAAACCACGTCCAAAAGCAGCTATCATCCGTGAAAAAGGAAGTAACTCGGAGCGTGAAATGGCAAATGCGATGTACTTAGCCGGTTTTGATGTAAAAGACGTTCACATGACCGATTTGATTTCAGGTCGTGAAACGCTTGAAGATATTCAGTTTATCGGGGCTGTTGGTGGATTCTCCAATTCAGATGTTTTAGGTTCTGCCAAAGGTTGGGCCGGAGCATTTTTATACAATGAAAAGGCAAAAACAGCTTTAGATAATTTCTTTAAAAGAGAAGACACGTTGTCTGTTGGAATTTGTAATGGTTGCCAATTGTTCATGGAATTAGAAGTAATTAATCCCGAACATGAAGTACACGGAAAAATGTTGCATAACGAAAGTAACAAACACGAAAGTATTTTTACATCAGTAACCGTACAGGAAAACAATTCAGTGATGCTTTCTTCATTAGCAGGAAGTACACTTGGAGTTTGGGTTTCGCATGGAGAAGGGAAATTTAACTTACCAATGGGTGAAGAAAATTATAATATTGTTTCTAAATATGCCTATGAAGGCTATCCTGCTAATCCAAACGGTTCTCATTTTGATGTTGCGATGCTATGCGATAAAACAGGACGTCACTTGGTGATGATGCCTCACATTGAGCGTTCAACGTTCCAATGGAACTGGGCACATTATCCAAAAGACAGAGACGATGAAGTTTCGCCTTGGCATGAAGCTTTTGTCAATGCCAGAAAATGGATGGATAAAAAATAATCGAAAATTTATTTGAAATTTATAAAAGCGTTCGCCTTTGGTGAGCGCTTTTTTTGTTAGTAAATAAAAATTCACAATACTGAAATTTGAAAATTTCAGTATCATTCCCTACTAAAACCTCATTTATTTTTCTTTAAATTGTAAAAATAATTGTATTTTTAATAAAATTTTATGTTAAAAGCCTAAGACATGACCCAAGAATTACAAAAACTTCATTCGGTTTGGATTAGTACTCAAAAAAGAGCCAACGAGAATACTTTATTGCCACAAATAAAGTTTGACGAAATTGCCAGTTCAATAATAAGCACTGGTCCGTTTTATTTTTACATCATTGATTTTTATGACATGTCTTTATCTAACATTAGTCCAGCTATAACTGATATTCACGGATTTGACCCGGAAACCGTATGTTTTAATGATATTCTTGGAACAATACATCCTGACGATATTGACTTCATAGTAAAAGCCGAAGCTTCAATACTTAATTTTTTTTATACCACTATAGGTCCGGAAAAATTGACTAACTATAAAATGAATTACAGTTTTAGAAGTCGAATGAAAAATGGGGAGTATTGCATGCTCAATCATCAAGCCATTATACTTACTTTAGATCCAAAAGGCGGATTTGGAAAATCACTGAATATTCATACCAGAATCGATCATTTGACCAAAAATAATACCTATCAATATTCCATGATAGGGTTAAAGGGCGAACCCTCCTATATGAATATTGATGTTTTTGAAGATACCCAATCCTTTACAGAATTTTCAAAAAGAGAAATTGATATCATTAAGCTAATTGCAGAAGGTTTTGATAACAATGAAATTGCCAATACACTTTTTATCAGTGTTAATACCGTAAAACAGCATCGCAAAAATATTTTAAAGAAATCCAGCTCTAGAAATACTGCCCAATTAATTAGAAAAAGTACATTACAAGGCTTATTATAAATTCTTATAACAATTTTTATATTAGATTTTCTAAAAAGCATGCTCTTACTTTTAGCTATTCAATAAACATAAATAACCTACAATAATGAAATCCCTAAATTTACTATTTTTCACCCTATTTCTATCTGTAACGCATTCTTATGCCCAGAACGTAGAAAAAATTATTACCAAAGACGGAATCCATTATATTACCACAAACATAGATTATCCTATAACCGGCACTTATCTCTTTGAAGGCCTGACAGAACCTCTTGTACAATTAGCCCCTGATGGAACCGGTATTTTTCAATTGCATGATTTATCAAAAACAACTATCGTTTGGGGAATGGAATGTTTTGAAGATGGGACTCCAAAATACCAAAAAGGATTTAATTATGCGGTATACTCGCTTTGGTATAAAAGTAAAGAAGCAAATTCAGAAATAGACGCTAAAGAAGACTGGAGAAACTCCCATTTTTCAATCCATTTTCAAAAAAAGAAAATGTTCATCTTAGGAGAAAGAAGCAAAGACTATGTAGAGTAATCTATTAATTAGTAAATCCATGCACAAGTACTATTTTAACTTAAAATCAACCTTTTAATGTTAATTTAAAGAAAACGATTTCGTCAAATGAAATAATTCTGGTTTAATTTCTATTTAATTTTTTGAAAAATAATAATTATCATTAATTTTTAATTAATTTGCGATAAAATTCAACTTCAGAATAATGACTTCTATAACCAGACTTTTTGATTTCCCCTATTATCAGCAAGATAAATATACTTCAATTTCAGATGCTTTAACAACAAAGCAAAATGGGGTTTGGATAAAAACATCTACTCAAGAATACATCGCTAAAGCCAATGCTGTATCGAGAGCGCTCTTAAGAATGAACGTTCAAAAAGACGACAAAATTGCCATTATTTCTACTAATAATAGAACCGAATGGAACATTATGGATATTGGTGTTTTGCAAACTGGTGCGCAAACCGTTCCTATTTACCCAACAATTTCCGAAGATGATTATGAATATATCTTAAATCATTCTGGTGCTATTTATTGTTTTGTATCCGATGCAGAAGTGCTTCGAAAAGTAAATTTAATTCGGGATAAAATTCCTTACGTCAAAGAAGTCTATTCCTTCAACGAAATTGAAGGTTGTAAAAACTGGAATGAATTATTGATTCTTGGTGTAGATACAGGCAATCAAAGTGAAGTTGAAAATCGTAAAAACAACGTAAAAACGGAAGATTTAGCGACTATAATTTATACTTCGGGAACTACAGGAAAGCCAAAAGGAGTTATGCTTTCGCATAAAAATATTGTCTCTAACGTGTTGGACAGCGCCTCAAGAATTCCTTTTGAAGCCGGAAAAACCCGTGCCTTGAGCTTTCTTCCTGTTTGCCATATTTTTGAAAGAATGATTTTGTATTTATACCAATATTACGGAGTTTCAGTATATTTTGGCGAATCAATTGATAAAATCAGTGATAATATCAAAGAAGTAAAACCAACAGTAATCACAGCTGTTCCAAGACTTTTGGAGAAAGTATATGACAAAATTTACGCCAAAGGAACTGAATTAACAGGCATCAAAAAGAAACTATTCTTTTGGGCGATTGATTTAGGATTAATCTATGAGCCTTATGGCAAAAATGGTGCTTGGTATGAATTCCAACTTAAAATTGCCCGCAAACTGATTTTCAGCAAATGGAAAGAAGGTTTGGGTGGAAATCTTGATTTGATGGTTTCCGGAAGTGCCGCCTTACAACCCAGATTAGCCCGAATTTTTGCTGCTGCCGAAATTCCGGTGATGGAAGGCTACGGTTTGACGGAAACTTCTCCGGTAATCTCCGTTAATGATATGAGAAATCATGGTTTCAGAGTAGGAACTGTAGGCAAAGTAATTGATAATGTAGAAGTGTTAATTGCCGAAGACGGCGAAATCCTTTGTAAAGGACCAAACGTGATGATGGGCTATTACAAAGATGAAAAACTGACCAATGAAGTAATTACTGACGGCTATTTCCACACTGGTGATATTGGAATATTTGACAAAGACGGGTTTTTGAAAATTACGGATCGTAAAAAAGAAATGTTCAAAACATCCGGAGGAAAATATATTGCACCTCAATTAATTGAAAACACGATGAAACAGTCCCGTTTCATTGAGCAAATCATGGTGATTGGTGACGGACAGAAAATGCCCGCAGCTTTTATTCAGCCAAGTTTTGAATTTGTTAAAGAATGGGCCGTTATTCACGGAATTGATGTTGGAAAAAGCAACGAAGAAATAATATCGAACGAAAAAGTTATTGCACGAATTCAAGAAGAGATTGATTCCTTAAATGAAAAATTTGGTAGTTGGGAAAAAATCAAACGTTTTGAGCTAACTCCTGATTTATGGTCTATTGAAGGCGGACAATTGACTCCTACGCTAAAACTGAAACGAAAAATAGTGATGGATAAATACATCGATTTATTTCATAAAATCTACGGTTAGCATTTCATAAAATCCATATAGAACATGAAACTAAAAGTCCTAATTTGCTCCGTTATAAGCGTATTCTTTTTTTCTAATTGCCAAGAAAAGCCAAAGGAAGATTCCATAAAAGCAAATTATTTAGATTTCTCTAAAAGGGACGACCAACTTACTGGCGGTATCAAAATGATTCCGATTAAAACACCAAAAGGCACTTTCAACGTTTGGACAAAACGAGTGGGCAACAATCCGAAAATAAAAGTGTTGCTCTTGCACGGCGGACCTGGATTGACGCATGAATTATACGAATCTTTTGACGGGTATTTCCCTAACGAAAGCATTGAATATATTTATTACGACCAATTGGGTTCCTATTACAGCGACCAACCCAATGACAACAGCTTGTGGACCAATGCCCGTTTTGTGGAGGAAGTCGAGCAAGTGCGCATTGCATTAGATTTAGACAGTTCCAACTTTTACCTGATGGGACAATCTTGGGGTGGAATTCTCGCTATGGAATACGCTTTGAAATACCAAAAAAATCTAAAAGGCTTGATTATCTCCAATATGATGGCGAGCGCAGCGGAATATAATGCCTACGCAAAAGACGTTCTCGCACCACAAATGGATCCGAAAATTCTAAAACAATTGCAGGATATTGAGAAGAACAATGATTTTGATAATCCAAAATACAGCGAATTACTATTCAAATATTACTACACGGAACATATTTTAAGAATGCCACTAGAGAAATGGCCGGAATCCATCAACAGATGTTTCAAGCACATCAATCCTAATGTATATGTGTATATGCAAGGCCATAGTGAATTTGGCATCACTGGAAACGCAACACTAAAAAATTGGGATGTCAAAGCTAGACTAAAAACCCTGACGGTTCCTACACTGAGTATTGGTTCAAAATACGACACGATGGATCCCGAACACATGAAATGGATTGCCCACGAAGTGCAAAACGGACGTTTTTTGTTTTGTCCTAACGGAAGCCACCTCTCGCAATACGATGATCCCAAAACCTATTTCCCAGGCGTAATCAAGTTCTTGAAAGATGTGGATAATGGGGAGTTTAAGAAAGGGTAAACTTTATTAGAAATAATCATAAACTGATCAAGAGCTGATGTTTTTTTAAATCTAAAACAAGAACATTTCCAAATTTTTCACATTCATTTGTTATTTAACACTTTAGCCGTTGTTTTGTTATTTTTTAATACCTTTATTATGTTAACCAATAAAACCAAACATTATGAATGTGAAAAATTTTTTAGTTTCAGGTATTGTAGGCGGTATAACCTACTTCCTTTTAGGATGGTTGTTGTATGGAATTCTATTTAAAGATGCATTTCAGACCACTGGAAATGAAAACATGCTATTCATATTTTTAGGATGCATGACTTTTGGATTTTTCGTCTCTTACATCTTTATAAAATGGGCAGGGATTTCAAATGTAGTTACTGGTTTTATGTCCGGCGCAGTCATTGGATTGTTTTTTGGCCTTTACAGTAATTTCTTTATGAATTCTATGACAAGCGAAATCAATTATCAAACCATGGGGTTAGATATTGTAATCACTATCGTAATGTCAGCATTAGTTGGTGCCACAATTGCACTTGTTAATGGGAAACTAAAATAAAATATAAAAACGCACAAAAAACTCCTCACAAAATGAGGAGTTTTTTGGTTTAAACAAAAAATCACAAAAAAATAATCAAACTTATTATGCATGCATAGTATTTTTTTATTATATTTGAAATCGATATAGTTAGAGATATGAAAGATAAAACAATAGATTATATTTTAAGAGCGACTTGGCAAGCAGTCTCCAGAATGTACAATGAAGAAGCTTCCAAGTATGGTGCAACCATGGCAACAGGTTTTACCCTGCTGAGTATGGATAAAGAAAAAGGCACACCTTCTACCGCCTTAGGTCCAAAAATGGGTATGGAAGCGACAAGTCTGACCAGAACCTTAAAATCAATGGAAGATAAAGGTTTAATTATCCGGAAGAAAAATCCTTATGATGGTCGCGGCGTTTTGATTTACCTGACCGATTTTGGTAAAGAGAAAAGAGAATTATCAAAAAATACCGTTTTGAAATTCAATGAAACCGTGAGAAACCACATTTCTGAAGAGAAACTGCAGCATTTTATTGAAGTGGCCGAAACGATCAATGAATTAATTCAAGATAAAAATATATTTAATCAACAAGAAAACAGTAATGATGACATCGCCAAGATTCAAAAACATTAAAATTAATGCAGCATGGCGATAGCATATTCCTAAAAAAATAAATAAAAACTACGTATGAAATCGCCACGATTCAAAAAAATAATCAATAATTAAAAATGGCGATACCATATTCCTTTAAAAAACAAATAATAACTACGTATGAAACGCACAATTAAAAAAGTTGCAGTAATTGGGTCCGGAATTATGGGCTCAGGAATTGCTTGCCATTTTGCCAACATTGGAGTTGAAGTTTTACTTTTGGACATTATTCCAAGAGAACTCACCGAAGCTGAAACTAAAAAAGGCCTTACTTTAGAAAGCAAAATTGTCAGAAACCGATTGGTGAATGAGCATTTGACCAATTCTTTAAAATCGAAACCATCCCCTATTTACAATCAGAAATTTGCCAGCAGAATCACTACGGGAAATACGACTGATGACATGGCGAAAATCGCTGCTGTTGATTGGATTATTGAAGTGGTGGTGGAACGTTTAGACATTAAAAAATTAGTTTTTGAACAAATTGAAAAATTCAGAAAACCGGGAACTTTAGTTACTTCAAATACCTCGGGAATTCCAATTCACTTTATGAATGAAGGAAGAAGTGACGATTTCCAAAAGCATTTCTGTGGGACACACTTTTTTAACCCTGCGCGTTATTTAAAATTATTCGAAATCATTCCTGGTCCGCAAACTTCAACTGAAGTTTTAGATTTTCTCACTATATATGGGGAGAAATTTTTAGGCAAAACTTCGGTCGTTGCCAAAGATACTCCGGCGTTTATTGGTAACCGAATCGGGATTTACGGGATTCAGAGTTTGTTTCATTTGGTAA
This sequence comes from Flavobacterium melibiosi, assembly GCF_048158545.1. Taxonomy (NCBI): domain Bacteria; kingdom Pseudomonadati; phylum Bacteroidota; class Flavobacteriia; order Flavobacteriales; family Flavobacteriaceae; genus Flavobacterium; species Flavobacterium melibiosi. The sequence goes on from NZ_JBLNKU010000006.1 coordinate 17,419, forward strand.
AAGAAATGGGATTGACAATTGAAGAAGTGGATAAATTGACTGGTCCAGTTATTGGTCGTCCAAAATCGGCTACTTTCAGAACGGTTGACGTAGTTGGATTGGATACTTTGGTACATGTTGCCAACGGAATTTATGAAAACTGCCCAAATGACGAACAACATGATTTGTTTAAACTACCGGATTTTGTCAACAAAATGATGGAGAAGCAATGGTTTGGAAGCAAAACAGGTCAAGGTTTTTATAAAAAAATCGACAAGGATATTTTGTCTTTGGATTTAGATACTTTGGAATACCGTCCGGCTAAAAAAGCTTCATTTGCGACATTAGAACTTACAAAAACGATTGATAAACCTATTGACCGTTTCAAAGTTTTGGTAAAAGGAAAAGACAAAGCGGGAGAATTCTACAGAAAAAGTTTTGCAGGAATGTTTGCTTATGTATCCAACAGAATTCCTGAAATCACAGATGAATTATATAAAATTGATGATGCCATGAAAGCCGGTTTTGGATGGGAAAATGGTCCTTTCGAAATTTGGGATGCCATTGGTGTCGAAAAAGGAATCGAAATCATGAAAGCCGAAGGTTTAGCGCCAGCTGCTTGGGTGAATGATATGTTGGCTTCAGAAAGTTCTAGTTTCTATACTATTAAAGAAGGAGCTACTTTTTTCTATAACATTCCAACCAAATCGCAAGCTAAAGTTCCTGGTCAGGATGCCTTTATCATCTTGAACAACATACGCGAAAGCAAAAAAGTATGGAGCAATAGTGGAGCGATTATACAAGATTTAGGAGATGGAATTTTGAATTTAGAATTCCAGTCTAAAATGAATACGATTGGTGGCGATGTTTTGGCAGCTATCAATAAAGCAATCGACTTATCTGAAAAAGAATACCAAGGTTTGGTTATTGGAAATCAAGCAGCGAATTTCTCTGTTGGTGCCAATATCGGAATGATATTCATGATGGCAGTCGAGCAAGAATACGATGAGCTGAACATGGCCATCAAAATGTTCCAAGAAACGATGATGCGTGTGCGCTATTCTGGAATTCCTGTTGTGGTTGCGCCACACGGAATGACTTTTGGCGGTGGTTGCGAAATGAGTTTGCATGCGGATAAAGTAGTTGCTGCAGCCGAAACGTATATGGGATTAGTGGAGTTTGGTGTTGGAGTAATTCCTGGCGGTGGCGGATCGAAAGAAATGGCATTGCGTGCATCCGATTTATTCCACAAAAACGATGTGGAGTTGAACGTATTGCAAGAATATTTCTTGACAATCGCTATGGCAAAAGTCTCTACTTCAGGTTATGAAGCTTTTGATACCGGACTTTTACAACAAGGAAAAGATATCATCGTAGTGAATAAAGACCGTCAGATTGCGGAAGCAAAAAAACACGCTTTACTAATGGCAGAAGCCGGTTACACACAACCAATACGCAGAAGCGATGTAAAAGTTCTTGGAAAACAAGCCTTAGGAATGTTCCTTGTTGGAACCGACCAAATGCAAGCCGGAAAATACATATCAGAACACGATAAGAAAATCGCTAACAAACTGGCGTATGTTATGGCCGGTGGTGATTTATCAGAACCAACTTTAGTAACCGAACAATATTTATTGGATTTGGAACGTGAAGCTTTCTTGTCATTGTGTACGGAAAGAAAAACATTGGAGAGAATTCAGTTTATGTTGACCAAAGGGAAACCGTTGAGAAATTAATTTTTAATTATAAATTATGAATTATAAATTATGAATGAGCTTCATTTAAAATTTATAATTCAAAATTCAAAATAATAATCATGAAAACAGCCTATATAGTTAAAGCATACAGAACCGCCGTGGGGAAAGCCCCAAAAGGTGTGTTCAGATTTAAACGTCCAGATGAATTGGCAGCAGAAACGATTCAGTTTATGATGAATGAGTTGCCTGATTTCGACAAAAAACGTATTGATGACGTCATGGTAGGAAATGCCATGCCAGAAGCAGAACAAGGATTAAACGTGGGACGATTAATCTCTTTGATGGGATTAAAAATCGAGGACGTTCCTGGTGTAACTGTTAATCGTTATTGTGCGTCAGGATTAGAAACAATCGGAATGGCAACAGCCAAAATCCAATCAGGAATGGCGGATTGTATCATTGCTGGTGGTGCCGAAAGCATGAGTTTTATTCCAATGGGAGGTTACAAACCGACTCCGGATTATGCTGTTGCAAAAGCTGGAAACGAAGATTACTATTGGGGAATGGGGCTAACTGCGGAAGCCGTTGCCAAACAATTCAATGTATCTCGTGCCGACCAAGATGAGTTTGCTTATAACTCCCATATGAAAGCCCTAAAAGCGCAAGCCGAAGGTAGATTTGATAAGCAAATTGTCCCTATTACGGTGGAACAAACCTTTATCAATGAGAATGGCAAGAAAGAAACTAAATCGTATGTCGTAAATAAAGATGAAGGACCTAGAGCCGGAACTTCAGTAGAAGCTTTGGCAGGTTTAAGACCCGTTTTTGAAGCGAACGGAAGCGTTACTGCAGGGAATTCTTCTCAAATGAGTGATGGAGCAGCATTTGTTCTAATCATGAGCGAAGAAATGGTAAAAGAATTGAACCTTACTCCTATCGCCCGTTTGGTAAACTTCGCTTCGGCAGGAGTGGAACCAAGAATCATGGGAATTGGACCGGTAAAAGCGATTCCAAAAGCATTGAAACAAGCCGGATTAACCTTGAATGATATTGATTTAATCGAATTAAACGAAGCTTTTGCATCACAAGCATTGGCAGTTACTCGTGAGTTAAACCTAAATCCTGACATCATCAATGTCAATGGTGGAGCAATCGCATTAGGACACCCGCTGGGTTGTACAGGTGCTAAACTTTCTGTTCAATTATTTGACGAAATGAGACACAGAGGAAGTAAATACGGAATTGTGAGTATGTGTGTGGGAACTGGACAAGGTTCTGCAGGAATTTACGAACTTTTGTAGTCAAAGATTTCCATCCGTTTATTGAGGATTTAGATTATAACTAAAAACATATTAAAAAATAAAAAAATGGCAGATACAATTGAAAAAAACGTAACCCGTGGCGGTCAGTTTTTGGTTAAAGAAACAAAGTGCGAAGATATTTTTACTCCGGAAGATTTTTCGGAAGAGCAATTAATGATGCGTGACTCTGTAAAAGAGTTTGTGGACAAAGAATTATGGGCACACAAAGATCGTTTTGAGAAAAAAGATTATGCGTATACACAAGAAACCATGAAAAAAGCGGGAGATTTGGGCCTTTTAGGAGTTGCTGTTCCTGAAGCATATGGTGGATTAGGAATGGGATTTGTTTCTACAATGTTAGTTTGTGATTATATTTCAGGAGCAACGGGTTCATTCTCAACTGCATTTGGAGCACATACCGGAATTGGGACGATGCCAATTACATTATACGGTACAGAAGAACAAAAACAAAAATACGTTCCTAAATTAGCTTCTGGCGAATGGTTTGGAGCATATTGTTTGACAGAACCAGGCGCAGGATCTGATGCCAATTCCGGAAAAACAAAAGCCGTTTTATCAGAAGACGGAACGCATTACAAAATCACAGGACAAAAAATGTGGATTTCTAATGCAGGATTTTGCTCTTTATTCATCGTTTTTGCCCGTATTGGTGATGATAAAAACATAACTGGTTTCATCCTTGAAAACACACCAGATAACGGAATTTCAATGGGTGAAGAAGAGCATAAATTAGGTATTCGTGCTTCCTCTACGCGTCAGGTTTTCTTCAGTGAAACAAAAGTTCCTGTTGAAAACATGTTATCCGAAAGAGGCAATGGTTTTAAAATCGCAATGAATGCCTTGAATGTAGGTCGTATCAAATTAGCAGCAGCTTGCCTTGATGCACAAAGACGAGTGATTTCAGGATCTGTGAAATATGCAAACGAAAGAATCCAGTTCAACACTGCAATTTCTCAATTTGGCGCTATTCGTGCTAAATTAGCTGAAATGGCTACTAGTTGTTATGCAGGAGAAAGTGCTTCTTACAGAGCTGCAAAAGATATTGAAGACCGAATTATGGCTCGTGAAGGGGAAGGATCTTCCCATCAAGAAGCGGAACTAAAAGGAGTTGAAGAATACGCTATTGAATGTTCTATCCTTAAAGTGGCTGTTTCTGAAGATATTCAAAACTGTGCCGATGAAGGAATTCAAATCTTTGGTGGAATGGGATTTTCTGAAGACACTCCGATGGAAAGTGCATGGAGAGATGCGAGAATTGCACGTATTTACGAAGGAACGAATGAAATCAACAGAATGCTTTCTGTAGGAATGTTGATTAAAAAAGCCATGAAAGGTCACGTTGATTTACTTGGACCTGCATCAAAAGTGCAAGAAGAATTAATGGGAATTCCATCTTTCGATACTCCGGATTATTCTGAATTATTTGCCGAAGAAAAAGAAATGATTGGCAAATTGAAAAAAGCATTTTTAATGGTTGCCGGTGGAGCTGTTCAAAAATATGGCCCGGATTTAGATGCTCATCAACAGTTATTGATGGCAGCTTCTGATATTCTTATTGAAATTTACATGGCAGAAAGTACTATTCTTAGAACCGAAAAATTAGCCAAGACAGCAGGAGAAGCCAAAGTACAAGAGCAAATTGCAATGGCAAAATTATACTTATACAAAGCGGTTGATATTGTAACTCAAAAAGGTAAAGAAAGTGTAATTTCTTTTGCTGAAGGCGATGAACAACGCATGATGTTAATGGGCTTACGCCGTTTTACAAAATATACTAATATGCCAAATATTGTAGGTTTAAGAGAAATTATAACTTCAAAATTAGTAGCTGAGAATGAATATTGTTTCTAATTAGGATATCTTTTTTAGTTGAATTTACTTGTAAAAAAACCGTCATGTGCTAAAACAAGACGGTTTTTTATTGAATAAAAATTACTTAACTTGTTTTTTTTTCTATTGGTCTTATCTCTCCATAGTAAGAAATGGTACTTCGATTATTAGAGCTAATGGTAAGTGTTGCGCTACCTCCAAAAGAAACAGAAAGAAAAAGTGTATATATATCATTATCTCCCTTAACAACCGTTTTTATCTGATAGGCTTTTTTCTCTTTTTCAACAGTAAATTCTTTTGGGCTTCCTTCAAAATGTAACCCTCCATCCCTGCTATAAGCAACACCACTATAAGCTCTACCAAAAAAGGGCATTTCACTCTTAATTTTATCTGGCTTAAATTCCACGTAATTCGGATTCGTAGTCAAATCTATAGTTCTAAACCCTTGAGGCAAGGCTGTTCTTCCAATAAAAACAAACTCTTTAGAATTAACCAAAGCAGCTATTTGTTTTTCTTTTTCGATTTTACGTTCCCCTCTTAATTGTTTCTTACTTTTTTCCTGAGTATAACCTGCTGTTACAATCAGAAATAGAAACAGTACTAAAATTGACATTTTCGTTTTCATGTTATCCATTTTTAATATTTAGTTATAAGTATTTGATAATTGGTAACACTATTACATACATCCTCAAAAATTTAAGAAGATTTGGTTGCTATGAAATTCTGAATTTATTTTTTCTCAAAACGCATCATTGCGATATCGCCCATGATAAAATTCAGTGTTTTTCCATCTTCTGAAACTGAATAGGCATCTATTTTTTGAAGTGTTGCCATGTAAATATTCTCCCCTTCTCCGGGACAAAACATTTTGGTTACCGCCATTGGATCTTTGAAACTGATTGCATTTCCATCAACATTTAATTTCCCGGAATAACGGTTGCAACTGTTGCTTCCTGAAACGCTGTTCCCTTTCAAGTCGAAAGTGATAGTAGGTTTTTTATTTGGATATAATCCCTCGAAAGCTATTCTTGGTCCTGTTACATAATTTAACTCCCAAGTTCCTTCAAGCGAAGCTGTTTTACTCGTTGCTGTTTTTAATGAATTACAAGAAATAAATGCCAAACATACCATAGTTAGCACCAAAATTATTTTTTTCATATGATTGGTTTTAATTTTATACCTTCAAAAATAGAACAAAAACATTGCCAGTTTTTAGGTTAAAAAAAATATTACAAAAATAAAGAGTTTTAAAAATCGTTTCTCGAATTCCTAAAATCTCAGGAATTATAAATAATTTATTTCTTTTTAAGCTCTATCACCTCCACCTTAATTCCAACAGCATAAGCATTTGGAATAATTTTATTCCCATGTGCGTTGGCATATACTTTGGTGAATTCCGCACCAAAATATAAGATTATAGCCGAATAATACACCCAAATTAAAATAATAATGATTGAACCCGCAGCACCATAAACGGTTGCAACCGTTGAACTTCCTAAATAAAAACCAATGGCAAATTTGCCAAACATGAAGAAAAATGAAGTAAAACTGGATCCTATCAAAGCATCTTTCCAGTCAATATCCCCATCAGGTAATGTTTTAAAAATAATCGAAAACAACATTGTTGTAGTCGCAAATAAAATTAATGTATTGAAAATATAGAATATATAAACCGTTGTGTCAGGAAAATAAACAAGCAACCGTATATTAACAATGTCCATCACTGTATTTACCATCAAACTCACCATCAATAAAAAACCAACTGAAGCAATCATAGAAAAGGACATGAGTCTGTTTTTAAGAAATTTCACAATCCCTTTATTCGGTTTTGCTTTTAAACCCCAAATAAAATTGATAGAACTTTGAATTTCAGCAAATACTCCCGAAGCACCTATTAGCAACATAATTCCTCCAAATATCGTTGCAAATGTAACGCTGTCGGACAATTCAATATTCTTAATGGTTTCCTGAATTTGAATCGCAGCTTCATTACCAACCATTCCATTAATTTGACCAAAGAATCTTCCGGTAACCGCTTCTCTTCCAAAGAAAAAACTAAAGATAGACAAAATAATAATTAACAATGGAGGCAGTGAAAATATAGTGTAATAGGACAATGAAGCACTTAATTTTATGGCATTGTCATCGTCAAATTCATGATAGGTACGCTTGAGTAAACTCCAACTTGTCAGGGCAATTTCTTTATGTTTCATTTTTATTTTTTTATATTCATTCAAAAGAAAGAATTCTGATTTTCTGATTTTCATTTATTTACAAAATAACAATCAAATGTTATGACTCTATCAAATTCTGGTGCTTTCAAAATTACGAAGATAATGTTTACCAATTTGAAATGAATTTTACATAATTCCTTTAAAAAAGGAAGTAGTATTCTTTATGCTGAAGGAAATCAACAACCTATTATGTTGATGTGCTTACGTCATTTTAAAAATATACCAATATGCCAAATATTTTTATACTGATAGAAACAATAACAGCTAAATCCAAATACTTAGATTGAAACTTTTTCCAGTATAAACATAGTTTCTGTACAATTTATTAATTTGGAAAACCGCACTGTTTCCGAAAAATAAGATCTTTTTTTCAATACAAATTATATTTCATTAACTTTATAAAAAATTAATCCATTACTAATGAAAAAAATATTCTTATCCCTTGCCCTACTTATTGCTGTAGTCATTGGTTGCAAAACAAGCAGCGATTCAAGTGATTCTAAAAAATTAAACATCGTTTTCGAATCAAAAAGTAACAGTAATGTTACAGGCACAGCCACATTTGTTGAAAAAAATGGCACAGTAACTTTTGTTGCTAAATTAGCCGGATTAACTCCTGGTGTTCATGCAATACATATTCATGAGAAGTCAGATTGTACCGCTGCTGATGGAAGTTCTGCAGGAGGACATTGGAATCCAACTTTCAAAAAACACGGAAAATTAGGAGAAGGTGAAGCGCATAAAGGTGATATAGGAAATTTTACTGCTGATGGAAAAGGAAATGGAACTATAACTTTCACAACCAATGAATGGAGCATTGGTTCCGAAGATCAAACTAAAAACATTCTGGGAAAAGGGCTGATCGTTCATCAGGGAGCTGATGATTATGTTTCACAACCTGCGGGTAATGCTGGAGCCAGAGTAGCCTGTTCTGCTATTATTAAGTAGCTTTTTTTTAGATTTCAATTGGAAGATAAAGAGCACCTCTATTTTAAAAACACAAAAGAATGGCGGGATTGGTTGGACCAAAATCATCATTCTTCAAAAGGCGTATATCTAATTTTTTACAAGGTGAGTAGTGAATTTGAAAGTATGCGATGGGAAGAAGCTGTTCAAGTTGCCATTTGTTTCGGTTGGATTGATTCAACAGTAAGAAAAATGGACGAGGAGCGTCGGAAACAAGTTTTTTCCCCAAGAAAAGATAAAAGTGTTTGGAGTAAACTCAATAAAACGTATATCGAAAAACTCATCAAAAAAAATCTAATGCATGAAAGTGGGTTAGCAAAAATTGAAATTGCTAAAAAAAACGGCAGTTGGACTTCATTAGATGCGGTGGAGAATTTGATTATGCCATTAGATCTGGAAATGGCTTTTAGCAAAAATAGTTCCGCCTTCGAAAATTATAAAAATTTTAGTCCTTCCTATAGAAAAAGTTATCTCTATTGGCTTAACCAAGCTAAAAGAGCCGAAACAAGAAACAATAGGATAAACGAAATCATAAACTTTTGCACTCAAAATAAAAAATCTAGGGATTAATATTTAGCAATAAATAATTAAAACTTAACCTAAACTTTTCTAAGCAACCATAATAAAAAACATAGCTTTGTAGCTTCAAATTAAAACAATGATTAACCCTTCAGCATCAGGTTGGATAGATAAATTTTTTATAGAACAAAAATTTTCTAAGGAAACTGTTTCTAAAACTACTGATTCATTTTATCATAAAGTCAGAAATACCGGTTTTATTTACGGCCATATAATTGCATTTGAAACCGTAAATACAATTAATACCAAAGGATGGTTTAAGGAAGAGATTTCTAAAGTTGCATTATTAAACACTTTATACGACGTTTTTTGTCTGACCGACGAGGAAATTAGTTCTGAAAATTTCATTAAGCAGGTCGTTACTTTTTACAATCAAATGAATCCTGAGGGATTTAATTTATTTAAAAAAATAATGCCTAAACATTCTCTTTCTTTAACGCTGGAAAAAATAATTGATGAACGCGTCCAAACCAATGATACTGTCATCAGTAAAAATTTCTCCCATCTTGTAACGAATGCTCTATTGTTTATTGATATACTAGCTTTTCGCCAATATTTGATACATGGAGCAATTCCTGAAAAATACCTAAAAAAAATTGAAGAAACGATAGTTAATATCGTCACACTTGCCCTAAAAATTAAGTCCAATAAATCGCAATATGACGATCTGTTGATTAAACTTTTTGAAGCGTCAATTAGGTATAGCAAATTCTCCAGAGTTTCTGTCCAAAGTCTGGAAACACTTCAACTGGATTATTTTACAAATGAATTAGAAAAATATTATTTGATAGATATTGCTGGAATGGCACTGTGGAGTGATGGCAAAATCGAAAATGATGAAGCCTACTTTTTGCATTCATTAGCAGAAATTCTATCAGTTTCAGATGATTTTGTAGATCGGAGTATAAACTGCACTAATGCATTTATTACTAAACATAAAAAAGAGATTCCTTATTTTAATTATTCAAATCCTGTCAAACACTTTTATGACCAAACCACACAAAGTGTTGTTACGCTGATAAGCCGTAATAAAAACAGATTGATTAAGGAAATTGTTCAAAGCAAAGAATTAATGCTTTTATTAGCCTATTCCACTCGCAGGGATTTGGATGAAAAAGAAAAGAAAAAAGTAAAAAAACAGTTGTTGGAGATTTGCAAAACGATTCCTTCGTTGACTATCTTTTTACTTCCTGGCGGTAGTTTATTATTACCCATTTTGATAAAATTTATTCCTACACTTTTACCGTCGGCTTTTAATGAAAACCTAGACGAAAATGAATAAAAAAAATCGCCCGAAAGCGATTTTTTTATTAGAATTTTAATTTATATACATCATCCAAATCTTTATTAGAACTGATATTAACATCTAAATCAGTTACGAATCCAGAATTCAATCCGTATGCCCAACCGTGTAATGTTAATTCCTGTCCATTTTTCCAAGCTGCTTGCACAATAGAAGTTTTAGACAAATCAAACACCTGTTCCTTGACATTAATTTCTACAAAAGCATTAAATCGATCATTTTCATTAACTATAGAATCTAAATATTCATGATGTAAGCGGTATACATCTTTAATATGACGAATCCAGTTGTCAATGATGCCAATTGATTCATTTCCCATAGCTGCTTTCACACCTCCACAACCATAATGTCCACATACCAGTACATGCTTTACTTTCAAAACATTTACTGCATAATCCAGAACACTCAACATATTCATATCAGAATGTACCACCATATTGGCAATGTTTCTATGAACAAAAACTTCTCCTGGTTTTGCACCAACAATTTCGTTTGCGGGAACTCTACTGTCCGAACAGCCTATCCATAATAATGGTGGTGTTTGTCCTTTGGCCAAATCTTGAAAATAATTCGGATCACTTGCTAAAGAAGTTTCGACCCATTTTTTATTATTTTCTAATATTTTTTTATAAAAATCGCTCATAAGAAATGCTGTCTTTGTTAAATCAAATGTAAAATAAAATTAATCGTTTTATTTACCTAAAAAAAAACATTTTCCATTTTTCATATTATTTCACATTCGCTTTAATATTGTTATAATTCTTACCCCAAGAGAAAGTTACAATTAATTCAGATTCTGTAACAGCTACTTCTAAAACAGCTATTTTCGTTATCAGGTACTTTTTTTATATATTTTTCGTTCAAATGTAAACTTTAGCATCACTTTTAATCGAAAACACTATAGCAAAAAATTATAGTTTCACTAAATTTGCATCAGAAATTATTATAAACATGACAATCACTCAATTAAAATATGTCTTGGCTGTGGCCGAACATAAAAATTTCACTCTTGCTGCCGAAAAATGTTTTGTAACGCAACCTACTTTGAGCATGCAAATTCAAAAAATTGAAGAAGAGTTAAGTATTCAAATATTTGACCGAACAAAAAAGCCAATCCAGCTTACGGATATTGGACAAAAAATTGTCAATCAAGCTAAGAACATTGTTAACGAAGCCGACAGAATTCAAGATATTGTAGAGCAACAAAAAGGTTTTATTGGCGGCGAATTCAGATTAGGAATAATTCCTACTATTATGCCAACATTACTACCTATGTTTTTGAGTAATTTTATAAAAAAATATCCCAAAGTAAAGCTCATAATTGAAGAGTTAAACACGGAAGAGATTATTACAAAACTCAATAACGGACATCTTGATGCTGCTATTGCGGCAACTCCTTTGATGGAAGAAAAAATTAAAGAAATTGTCTTGTACTTTGAACCTTTTGTAGCTTATATCCCGGAGAGTCATCATAATTTCCAAAAAGAAGAAATAGAAGTCTCTGATTTGAACTTAGATGAGATTCTACTATTGCAGGACGGACATTGTTTCCGTGATGGAATTTTGAACTTATGCAAAAATACAGGTAAAAATGAGATTAATCATTTTCAAATAGAAAGCGGAAGTTTTGAAACTTTAATAAAATTAGCCGATGAAGGCTTAGGAACTACATTATTACCTTATTTACATACATTAGATTTGAAAGAATCTGACAAAATAAAACTACGCCATTTTAAGGAACCAAAACCTGCACGAGAAGTCAGCTTGATTTTCCCAAAAAGCGAATTAAAGATTCAGATAATTGATGCACTTAGAAATACAATTGCAGGTGTCATAAAAGGAGCAATCGTTTTTCAAAATGTTCAAATTATTAGTCCTCTTCAGAAAAAATAAAATAAAAAAAGGAACCAATTTCAGGTTCCTTTTTTTTTATGAATTTACGATAAGTAAACATTGTTTTAATTCTGGCTTTCCAATCGTGAAATTTAGTAACCACTCTCGCAATTGTTCCATTTCGTATGGCAATAATGTTTTAATCGCTTTTTCTAATTCTTTGCAAAAAAGCATCGGGTCAAAACTTACTCTTTCAAGTACTGATTTTGTGTAATCGAACATAATTTTCGACATAATAAATTAAGATTTGGGTTATCAATTTTTATTAACTATTGTAAAAATACATTTTTTTAATACACAACATGACTAATTAACATTCTTTTTTATTTTTTTTTTCAACTATAAAAAAGCAATTTATAAACTATAAATCTCCGTGTTTTATTATTTTTTTTTGGCACGAAACATTTCTCTTTTCCCAGGAGGGCCTTCTAGTTTCTCGACAGTAAAGCCTACTTCTATCATACTCCTTTTTACAACACCTCGAGCTGCATAAGTAACCAAAACTCCTTTTGGTTTAAGGCTATTATACATTTTTTTAAAAATTTCGGTACTCCATAATTCCGGCTGAACTCTATATCCAAAAGCGTCAAAATAGATTAAATCAAATTTTTCTAAATCATCAATTTCTTCAAAAAATTGTTTTCTTTTTGTCAATAAAAAATCATTGCTCAAAACAATCTGTTCTCCCCAATTACTTTCATGCATTTTTTTAAACACAGCACTTTCACTGCCCGCATTCAGCTCATCAACATAATTCATAGATACAACTTCCTCTGCTGATATCGGATAGGCCTCCACTCCTACATAATCGATCGATTGATTCATTTTTCGTGCTTCCAGAAAAGTGATAAACGCATTCAAACCTGTTCCAAAACCAATTTCTAAAATAGAAATTTGTCTGTTTTGAAATAAAGACAATCCATTTTTGATAAAAACGTGTTGCGCTTCCTGTATTGCCCCGTGTTTAGAATGATAACATTCATCCCATTCCTGTAAATGAATAGTTGTGGAACCGTCAAGTGTTTGGATTATTTCTCTTTTCAAAATTATAATTTGAGGTTGTTCTTAGTTTAATAGCTTTATCAGACGGTCAAATTTAATCAAAACTAAAACGTAATAGTCTCAAAAAATCTATATTTTTTATAAATTTCATATAAATTGACTCTATTTATTTCCATTTTTTAAAATATAAACAAATCACAGTTAAATGCTATAATTAATGGAATAATCATAAGTATTTCAGTGATTTTTATTTAATTTTGCAAACATTAAAGTTCGCTTTGTAAAAAACCAAAGATTTTAATACTCAAGCATATCACTTATAAAAAATAAAAATAAACAATACCTTATTATGAGTACAACTCAAACTAGCAAAATTGAAATAATTAAAGCTCCTACTTCAAAAATAAATGAAGTAGATTTTGAAAACTTAAGCTTTGGTTCTGTTTTTACAGATCATTTATTCGAATGTGATTTTAAAAATGGGGAATGGCAAAAACCGGTCATTAAGCCTTACGCTCCTTTTTTGTTAGATCCGTCTACAAGAGTTTTTCATTATGGCCAAGCTATTTTTGAAGGTATGAAAGCATACAAAGATGACAATAATGACATTTGGCTTTTTAGACCTGATGAAAATTACAACCGTTTCAATAAATCTGCTGTAAGAATGGCTATGCCAGAAGTTCCGGAAGATGTATTTATGAATGGTCTAAATCAATTGTTACAATTAGATGAAGCTTGGATAAAAAAAGGAAAAGGAAATTCCATGTATATTAGACCGTTTATGATTGCTACAGGCACTGGAGTAATTGCAAATCCATCAGATGATTATAAATTCATGATTATTTTGTCTCCTGTATCAGCTTATTATTCTGGTGATGTTAAAGTACTTATTGCGGAACATTTTAGTAGAGCTGCAAATGGAGGAATAGGAGCTGCAAAAGCTGCCGGAAATTATGCTGCGCAGTTTTACCCTACCGACTTAGCTAATAAAGAAGGATTTCAACAAGTAATTTGGACTGATGATGCAACGCATACCAAACTTGAAGAAGCAGGTACAATGAATGTATTTTTTAGAATAAACGACACTTTACTAACTGCTCCTGTAAGCGAAAGAATTCTTGATGGTGTAACCCGAAAAACGCTAATTGATTTAGCAAAAAGTGAAGGCATAAATGTAGAAATTCGTCCCGTTTTAGTTTCAGAACTTGTTGAAGCTTCTGAAAATGGAACTTTGAAAGAAATATTTGGAGCCGGAACCGCTGCGGTGGTAAGTCCAATTTCTGGATTCTCTTATAAAGATGTTTATCATGAATTACCAAAAATTGAAAACGCTATAGCATTACAATTAAAAGATAAATTGACCAATATCCAAAATAAATTGGAGGAAGATACTTTTGGTTGGACTGTTAAAGTGTAAATTTCCTAATTTCTAGATTTATAAAAAAAGCGATTTTCATACTGAAAATCGCTTTTTTTATGCTTTGCATAACTATCAAAGTTAATGTCTTCGTGTCTTTACTCGAGTTTTGGATTAAATTCAGATTTATATTTCGGTTTATCACTTTTCATTCAAGTACAAGACCAACTTCAAATTAAAAACTAATACCCAAATCCGGCAAAACCGCTTTTATGAGTTGGCATTATTCATTTCTTTTAGCTGATTTCTCCACAATGTGTGTAAAATTCATAGGAAAAATAAATCATAGCCAATATTATCAAAAGTAAATTAATTAAAAAAAGGAGTAAAAATTCTTTTGAGAATTGCTTCTTTTCGATTTTTCTTTCGGCAACATAATTAACACCCGTTATTACAATTAGATAGAAAATCATTATTGGAATGAGTTCTACGATTATATTCCAAATTAAATTCATAATGTTATCGCAATCTGGAAATCTGACAATAAGTGCATAAGATAAAAACACAAACCAACTCATTAAACAAACTCCGGCAAAGTTCAATAAATACTTTATAAATTTCATCAGCTTCATTTCTTGATAATGTTTTTCTGTGCATTTTTGGTAAGCTTGCTCATAACTTGGTTATTTATATGAATGTTTCATAACTGCAATCTGTAAACTGCTATATATTATCCAGTATTTTAGAAAAATCTGGTTTGAAATAATTAGGCCCCTTCATTACTTTTCCATCTTCTCGGTAAATAGGTTTTCCATCTTCGTCCAACTTACTCATATTACTGCGTTGAATTTCGTCAAAAACTTCTTCTATTTTATGTTGCAAGCCATGTTCAATAATAGTTCCACACAGAATATACATCATATCGCCAAGTGCGTCTGCAATTTCTACTAAATCATTATTTTGAACTGCTTCCAGATATTCTTCGTTTTCCTCTTTCATCAAGTTGTAACGAAGAGTGTGCTTACTTTCTCCTAAATCGGCCGTAGGAATTTCACTATGCCCTATTTTAAATGCAGTATGAAATTCCTTAACTGAGTTTATTTGTTTTTGCATATTTTTATTTTATTAAATGAAAAGGCAAATTAGTAACTATTTCTAAACAATTAACTAAATTTGCCTGAAATAATTTAAAATATGTTTAGTCAAGGACAATTAGTGTTTGCAGGCTGTTTTTTTGTTGCTTTTGTTATTGCAGCAATTTATGCCTACCGAAAAGATTTAAGAATACATAAAGAGTTTTATAAAGGTAATTACAAGATATTAGTAGGTTTCTTAATTTTTATTGGAATTCTGTTTATGATAAAAATATTTTTTAAACGTTAAAATCTTTATTTTGGAATAAAAAATAACCTCAAATAGCGTCTAACTTTTTGGGGTCAATTCAAAATGAGCATTTTTTATTTACACTATACTTCTAGTTTTCCGAAGGCAAAAACCCAAAGGTTTTAGAATATTTCAACATTTGTTCCGCAAATGTTTTCGGTTGCTGTACTTCTATCGAAATAATTCTACCTTTTTTATCTAACTTTGGAACCAATACTGGATTTACAAAACCACTATAAGCAGCAGAAGCAAATTGTTTATTACGCGCTAAAACTTCGGCATGCAATTTCTGATCTACTTTTACACCATAATTTTCCACTAATGCTTTTCCTGCGTTAAAATCACCTTCTGATTTGATTCGTTGCACTTCTCTTAGCAATTGCCCAAATAAATCATGTAGTTTTTCATAATCCGTAATATTGAAATACGTTTTTCCATCGCGAGTAATTTTCTCAATAACATTGTCATTTTTTCCTTTTTCAAAAACCCAGGCACTAACCCACTGGCGATTTCTCATATGTGATTCTTCAATATTAGCACCTAATTCTAAACGTACCAATTGCATCATTAATCCATTTCTGATATAATTATTATAAGACTCCATCCCCAGTTTTTTCCAATCATCAACTAATCCTAATTCTTGTAATTTTGGGTTATACAAATAATATAATCCCACTAGATCCGCTCTTCCTTCTTCAAGTGTTGAGGCATAGCTTTTCAACGATTCTTTTGGAGTTCCCACTCCCGGATTAATTTGTCCTGAGGCATGACCAACTACTTCGTGTAAAGCAGTATGCATCTTACCTCCTATTTCTCCATATTTTTTTGCCAAGACAATTTCTTCTTCGTCATTTGCAAATTCCTCTAATTTTCCTTTTCCGGCAGCTTTAGCGTACGAATCAATAATATTACTTAAAGAAACGGATTTCGAACCATGTTCAGCACGAATCCAATCTGCGTTAGGAAGATTTACTCCAATAGGTGTACTTGGTGATGCATCACCTGATTCTCCTGCTACAATAACCGTTTTATAAGAAACCCCTACTACATTTTTCTTTTTATGTTCTGGCATCAATGGAGAATTATCTTCAAACCATTGAGCGTTTTTGGACACTACTTCCATTTTTGCCGACATGTCAAAATCTTTTATCTGAACGATTCCTTCATAAGAACCTCTATATCCTAATGGATCATTGTACACTTCGATAAAGCCATTGATATAGTCAATATTTCCTTCAGTTGCATGCAACCAAGCAATGTTATAGTCATCCCAAGTTTTCAAACTACCCGTTTTGTAATAACTTATCAGTAATCCTAAAGCATCCGCTTGTTTTTTATTCTCGGCAACAATTTTGGCTTTTTCTAACCAATAAATAACTTTATCGATAGCCGCTCCATACATACCGCCACTTTTCCAAACTTTTTCTACTAATTGTCCTTTTGCATTGCGAACTAATTTAGAATTCAAACCATAAGAATATGGCTTTTTAGGATCTGGACTTTTTTTCTTAGCATAGAAATCTTCCGTTTCTTTTAATGAAATTCCTTTTCCGTAGAAGTTAATTGCGGAGCCTTCCAATAAACCTTTCGATTCATCAAGATTAACTTTCTTTGCATCAATATCATTAAAGATAATAACTGCAATAGCTGGTGACAAAGCTGTTTTAGTCACTTTCATTAAACCATCGAAATAGGCTGCAGAAAAACCTGGCTTAATTTTATCACTGGAATAATGATGGTGTATTCCATTTGAGAACCAAACCCTTTTAAGGTAAATTTCAAAATTTTTCCAGTCTTCGGAGGTTTTATCCCCTTTATAATTTTTGTAAATATTCTCTAACGCTTTTCTGATTTTTAGATTGTATTTATAATTTTGGTCCCACATTATATCGCGACCCGAAGTTCCGGCTTGTGTCAAATAATAAACTAATCTTTGTTCTTTTAGGGTAAGATTTTCCCAACCTGGAATTTGATAACGTAACACTTTAATGTCTGCAAATTGCTCTACAACATAATCAAAAGAGTCCTTTTCTGTCATTTTTACTTCAACTTTTTTTGTTATTTGTGCACTACAAATAGCAGAAATAGCAAGAGTAATTAAAACACTTGAAATTTTAAGTAATTTCATTATTAATTATATTTAGTGGTTAAATGAACTATTATTCAACAAATATATAGATTCTTTAAATAAATAATAAAAAACCATCTCCCAAATTTTCGTTATTACGATGCAACTAAAATAGCCATTATACTTTCAATCCAATATTTTTTTGAATTCAGAGTTTATAAAATGGAAATTAAGTTTCAAAAAAATTATTCAAATTACAACGAACTAAAAGAACCTCTTTTATAATTTTTTGATACTTATTCAACTATATTAATAAAATTTTTAACTTTACAAGTTAAAACAGCCTATTACCATGAGGATTTTAAAATATCTATTTCTTTTACTATTACTTAGCTTAGTTGCACTATCCATTTTTATTGCAACACAAAAAGGAGATTTTACTGTAGAAAGAAGCAAAGTCATTAATTCCCCAAAATCAGCAGTGTTTAATTTTGTCAATGATTTTAAAAATTGGGAAGACTTTGGTTCATGGGCCGTAGAAGATCCTGAGATAAAAATAACGTATCCTCAAAATACTATTGGAAAAGGCGCCTCTTATTCATGGGAAGGAAAAAGTGGCAGTGGTGAAATCAAAACAATTTTTGTAAAAGAAAATGACAGCATTTCTCAAAAAATGAATTCTGATGGTACGATGTCTGATGTTTTTTGGAGTTTTAAAGACACTGTCGGAGGAACTAAAGTAACTTGGAGAACAAAAGGAAAAATGAGCTTTCTTTTTAAAATATATTCTGCTTTCAATGGTGGTGTTGAAAAAATTATCGGTGGCCTATATGAAAAAAGCTTAGCCAACTTAGACAAAACTCTTGATTATGAAATAAATACTTATTCAGTAAAAGTGGAAGGTTTAGTAAAAAAACCCGAGACTTTTTATTTGCATCAAACTTTTACCAGCAAAATTTCTAGTGTTATTAAAAATTACAAAATCGTTTCTCCAAAAATAATACTCTTCTGTGAAAAAAATAATCTTACAATCACAGGAAAACCCTTTATACTATACCACACTTATGATGTGGTAAACGGACTTGCCAAAATATCTATTTGTGTACCAATTAAAGATCAAATTTTCACAAGCGAAGGAAGTGATCTTTATTCCGGAAAACTAGAAGCATTCGAAGCGGTAAAAACCGTTTTAACTGGCGATTATTCCCACAGGCAAAAAGCTTTGGATAAAACATCCCAGTATCTTAACACCAACCGACTAGCTCCTGACGCCACATTTTCACATCTAGAAATTTACTCCACAAGCAAAACTGAAATAAAAAATCCATCAAAATGGGTTACTGAAATTTATCATCCAATAAAACCAAAAGTCGAAGCTATTAAAATATACAAAACAGCTGTTATCAAAACCGAAGAAGTACTAAAAACAGAACCGGTTGTAAAAACTGATGAAGCTATAAAAACGGAACCAGTTGCAAAACCTAAACCGGTAGTAAAAAAACCAACTGCCCCAAAAAAGGAAGAAGAAGAATCTGAATTTTAATTTTTTTTCATCACAGATTAAACCTAATTGATAAATTCCATTCTAACTCATAAATAATAGCTTTGCAAGAGGAAAAGGAATTCATTCAAAAACTATTGAACCCTAAAACGCAGAATGAAGCGTTTCAACAGCTCTTGCAGGACTACCAAAGACCGCTGTACAATCACATTCGTAATATTGTATTGAACCATGATGATGCCAATGATGTTTTGCAAAATACTTTTATAAAAGTATTTCAACATTTAAAGAACTTCAAAGGCGAAAGCAAACTTTTTTCTTGGATATATCGCATTGCCACTAATGAAGCCCTGACTTTCTTGAATCAAAAAGCAAAAATTAACGGAATATCATCAGAAACTTTACAAAACAAAACCATTGACAATCTAAAAGCCGATGTGTTTTTTGATGGAAATGAAATTCAAATAAAATTACAAAAAGCCATTGCCGTTTTACCCGAAAAGCAACAATTAGTTTTCAAAATGAAATATTTTGAAGAATTAAAATATGAAGAAATATCAGAGATTCTAGGGACATCAGTAGGCGCTTTGAAAGCATCTTACCATCATGCCGTTAAAAAAATTGAAGCCTTTGTAACGGCAAATTAAACCTTTTATATTTAATTAAGTCTAATGTGTATTATGAAAACATTTAAATTAGAGAACGAACCTAAAATTGAAACTGGATTTAAAACTCCAGACCATTATTTTGAAAATTTTTCAATCAAAATGATGGAGCAATTGCCTAAAAATGAGCCAAAAGTAATTTCTATTTTTCAAAAAAGAAAAACTTTAATTATGATGGCTGCAGCAGTTTTAGTACTTGCTTTGATGATTCCAATTTTAAGTCCTTCTTCGACAAACACAAAAGAATTAGATGCTGCAGCTTTAGAAAATTACATTACGTATCAATCTAATGTAAATCAATATGATTTGATAAGTGTATTAGAAACCGAAGATATTAATAACATAAAAACTGGTATAGTTTTAGAGGATGAAGCAATAGAAGATCATTTGTCAACAAATTCAAACTTAGAAAATCTCATTTTAGAATAAACTAGACAGTAAAGCTATAAATAAATAAAAAATGAACATAAAAAAATTATTACCAATACTACTACTCTTTGTTTCATTCAACTTTTACGCTCAAGGCGAAAGTATGAAAGAGAAAAAAGAGCAAATAAAAGCTTTAAAAGTAGCTTTTTTCACGGCTGAATTAGACTTCACAACTAATGAAGCCGAAAGATTCTGGCCAATCTACAATACATTTGATGACAAACAATTTGAATTGAGACATCAAAAAATGAAAACGTACATGAGAAGGATGAGTGATGGATCACTGGATAAAATAACTGAAAAAGAAGCAAATACCTTTTTGGCCCAAATAGAAGATACCGAAGAAGAGTTGTTTTTATTGCGAAAAAAATTCATGCAAAATGTGAGAACAATTTTACCTGCCGTAAAAATAGTTAAACTTAAAAAAGCTGAAGAAGATTTTAATAGAAAATTGCTGCAACAATATCGCAACAAAGGTCAAAAAAGATAATATTTTTTATTTTTATTAGTTCAAAAAAAATACCCTAAGCTCTAATTATATTAGACTTAGGTGTTTTTCATTATTTAAAACTGATGCGAATCATTTTATTTTGCCCAGCAGCAATTGCCGTATGATTATCTATAAACCTGATGGTATTAAGAGTGGAATCTGTTGATAATTGTTTCCATGAATTACCACCATCCGAAGAATAGTAAATTCCTGAAAAACCAACTGTAACCAGCCCTTTACCGTTACTTTCAGGAACATATTGTACACAAGAAGCATATCCAAAAGCTTGATTTTCTGCTATTAGCTTCCATGTTTTTCCACCATCATTAGTTATTGCTTTATTAGAAAAATTTTGATTTCGCACTTCATAATCCCCTCCGGCAACAAATCCAGTTTGAGCATCATAAAAATCTGCTGTAAAAATTCCGGTCATTGATTTTCCTTGCACTATTGGAGTATCATACACTATCCATGAATTTCCCTTGTCTGAAGAATAAAAAACTCTTGATTTTTTTCCACCGGAAACAATCCATGTCTTGTTCCCTTTGATTATAATATTAGTGTTGCTTGCCGCAAAAGCTGCTTCTCCATCAATCACTTTTGGTAATTTATCAGACGGGATTTTATTCCATGAATTTCCGCCATCACGAGTAATAATTATATTAAGACAATCGGCGATTGGGTCTCCCATTGCTATTCCTTCCTTATCATTCCAAAATTGCATACTATCATAAAACACTTTTTCATGATTTTCCTGATACACTAATTTCGTTTCTTTTCCATCTTTTGAAATTTGATATAACAAAGCTGGATTTCCAACATTTAGAATAAAAATATGCTTTTTTGTTTTGGCATTACTTCTAAACTCAAGCTTTAAGGAATCTTTGATAATTTTGCTTTCAAATTTTTGATTATTTTCCAAATTAAAAAAACCGAATCTCCCTTTATCAGCAGCAAACCAAATTTTATTTTCATCAATTAAAATGGCTCTGATACTTATTTTATCCTGAAATAATGTGTCTACTACAACGGACTTAAATTCAGCATTAGCATCATTTTTCACAGCAAAATCGGGCGTTTTACAGGATATTAAAACATTTGAAATCAATAGAATCAAAAAAACAGTTCTCATTTTTTATAAATTTTTATGGCTAATTTACAATTAATAATAATAACAGTAAATCAGGATTAAATTAATTGGCACAGTAATTGGATAATCAAAAAAAGAATAAACTTAATTCAATTAATTATGAAAACGAAACTACTACTATTGAGTCTATTGACTTCTGTTTTCGCAACACAAATACAGGCGCAGGATAGAACATCAGTAAATGCAATGAATAATGAAATCAGTGACAATCTTGATCTGAGAGCTGTTGCTTCTATTTTTGGTGACTCAAGAAATCTACAAGATTTTGAACGACGCCTGAATGACCCCGAACTACAAATATCAAATTTAGATTTGAATAATGACAATGAGGTTGATTATTTAAGAGTTATTGAAACTGTCGAAAATCGGACTCACGTAATTATCATTCAATCTGTTATAGATACTGATGTATATCAAGATGTAGCTACAATTGACGTTGAAAAAGACAGAAACAATAACATTCACGTTCAAGTCGTAGGAGATGTATACATGTATGGCCAAAATTATATTTATGAGCCTGTATATTATACCACTCCACTAATTTATGCTTCATTCTGGTCTCCTAATTATCGTCCTTATTATTCTACATGGAATTGGGGGTATTATCCTTCTTATTATTATGCATGGAATCCATTCCCAATATTCAGATATAGAAATAACATCAACATTAGTTTGAACATCAACAACAATTACAATTATGTTAATTATAGAAGAAGTGAGCGCGCAATCGTTCTTCACAATTCAAGACGTTCAAATGATTATGAAAGACAACACCCGAATTATTCCTTCTCGAGAAGAAATGTTAACGTAACAAACCGTTATGAATTAGATCAAAGAAGAGGGCCAAGAAACGAAGTGGGTTATTCAAACAGAAGAACAGGAACTCAAAGAGATTATTCTCAAAACAGAACTAGTTCCTCAAGAGCGGCAACTCCACAAAGATCAGGTTCGTCTAGAGATTATTCTCAAAACAGAACCAATCCTTCGAGAGAAGTAGCGCCACAAAGAGGAAATTCTCAAAGAGATTACTCTCAAAACAGAACCAGCCCTTCTAGTCAGGCAACGCCACAAAGAGATTATTCTCAAAACAGAACTAGCCCTTCTACTCAGGCAGCACCACAAAGAGGAAATTCTCAAAGAGATTATTCTCAAAACAGAACTAGTCCTTCTACTCAAGCGGCTCCACAAAGAGGAAACTCCCAAAGAGATTATTCTCAAAACAGAACTAGCCCTTCTACTCAGGCAGCGCCACAAAGAGGAAATTCTCAAAGAGATTACTCTCAAAACAGAACCAGTCCTTCTACTCAGGCAGCGCCACAAAGAGGAAATTCTCAAAGAGATTACTCTCAAAACAGAACCAGCCCTTCTAGCCAAGCGGCTCCACAAAGAGCAGAGTCACAAAACAGAGGTAATTCTTCAAGAGAATCAGCTCCACAAAGAAATGAATCTCAAAGAGGTAATTCATCAAGAAATGACAACAGAAGATCTTAAAAGACTTCCATAGAAACTTAAAAAACACGGCTCATACGGCCGTGTTTTTTTTTATTGTATAAAAAGCGCTATTTTATTTTAAAAGTGTAAATTTGACCAGTTTTTTAAAAATTTTTCATGAGCACTTCACACAAAGACCTCCATAGTAAATGGACATTAGGTGGATTATTAATTTCATTAGGAATAATTTACGGTGATATTGGGACTTCGCCTTTATACGTAATGAAAGCCATACTTGGGGATCATATCATTAATGCTGATATTGTTTTAGGCGGAATCTCATGTGTTTTTTGGACACTTACTTTACAAACCACCATAAAGTACGTCATCATTACTCTAAGTGCTGACAATCATGGAGAAGGTGGTATTTTTGCATTATATGCTTTAGTCAAAAAGACAAAAATCCAATGGTTAATAGTCCCCGCAATAATTGGGGGAAGTGCATTACTTGCTGACGGAATTATTACTCCTCCTATCTCAGTATCTTCTGCAGTTGAGGGAATCAGGACCTATTATCCTGAAATAAACACAATCCCAATTGTTATAGGTATTCTATTTGTACTTTTTACCATTCAACAATTTGGAACCAAATTAGTTGGTAAGTTTTTCGCACCCATGATGCTGATTTGGTTTGGAATGCTTGCTGTTCTTGGAATCACTCAAATTTCTCAACACGCTGAGGTTTTAAAAGCCATTAATCCGTATTACGCGTATCATTTATTGACCATTCATCCAGAAGGTTTTTTTGTTTTAGGATTTGTATTCCTTTGTACAACTGGTGCTGAAGCATTGTACTCAGACATGGGACATTGCGGACGAAAAAATATTAGAATCAGTTGGATTTTTGTAAAAATTGCTTTAGTACTTAATTATTTTGGACAAGCGGCTTACTTAATACATCACGAAGGAGAAACATTACAAAGTTTGGGTGGGAAAAACGGAAACCCATTTTACCTAATAATGCCTGACTGGTTTCAACCTATAGGAATTGTAATCGCTACGCTTGCTGCTGTAATTGCCTCACAAGCATTAATTAGCGGATCTTTTACTTTGATAAATGAGGCGATGCGATTGAATTTTTGGCCAAAAGTAAAAATCAAATATCCTACCGAATTAAAGGGGCAATTGTACATTCCATCGATAAACTGGTTACTGTTTTTTGGATGTGTCGGAATCGTATTGCACTTTGAAGAATCCAGCAATATGGAACATGCATACGGACTCGCAATTATTTTATGTATGATAATGACCACTATTTTACTGAATTTTTATTTAATAATGAAAAGAGTAAAATTATATTTTATTGTGCCGTTGATTACCATTTATTTAATAATCGAATTTAGTTTTCTGGCAGCGAATATTACTAAGTTCGCTGATGGTGGTTATGTAACGCTTTTTATAGCTATAACATTGATATCTGTCATGACTATTTGGTATTTAGCTAAGAAAATCAACAAAAGTTATACTAAAATTGTTAAAATTGAAGATTACAAAAAAGTACTTGTCGAATTAAGTGCTGATTTATCCATCCCAAAATATGCAACACATTTAGTTTACATGACTAATGCAGGAAGAGTGGATGAGATAGAAGAAAAAGTAATGTATTCCATTTTGCAAAAAAGGCCTAAAAGAGCTGATATATACTGGTTTGTCCATGTAAATATATTGACTGAACCTTATAAAACCGAATATAAAGTAACCGAAATTGTCAAAGATGATTTGTATCGTGTAGATTTCAATTTAGGTTTTAGAGAACCTACAAAAATTAACTTGATGTTTAAGGAAGTTATTAAGGACATGGTTCAAAAAGGAGAAATGGATATAACCAGCAGGTATGAATCTTTGAATAAAAACAATATCATAGGTGATTTCAAATTTGTTTTATCCGAAAAATTTCTTTCTAATGACAGTGACTTAAGATGGCATGAAAAAATAATCATGAACTCTTATTTCTTAATTAAAAAATTAAGTTTATCTGAAGAAAGAGCATTTGGCTTAGACAGTAGCTCCGTAAAAATAGAGAAATTCCCAATGGTACTTCACGCACCTGAAAACATAGGCTTGACCAGAGTTAAATAAATTATTTTCAACATACAATCTATTTAAAAACACCGTATTCAACGGTGTTTTTTTATGGTGGAAAAAGCTCTAATGTATTTAAAAAGAGTAAATTTGAAAAGTTTTATAATTTTTTTTCATGAGCACTTCGCATAAAAACATACACAGTCAACTTTCTGCTGCAGGTTTATTGATTACTTTAGGAATAATTTATGGAGATATTGGTACCTCGCCACTATATGTAATGAAATCCATAATAGGAGAACATGCCATAAACAAGCAGTTAATATTAGGTGGTTTATCATGTATATTGTGGACGTTGACTTTACAAACTACTCTAAAATACGTAATCATTACCCTTAATGCAGATAATCATGGCGAAGGTGGAATTTTCTCATTATATTCTTTAGTAAAAAAAACTAAAATACAATGGCTAATTGTCCCTGCCATTATTGGGGGAAGTTTATTATTAGCCGAAGGTATTATAACGCCTCCTATTTCAGTTTCTTCAGCAGTTGAAGGATTGCATATCTTTAAACCCGATATCCCAACAATTCCCATTGTCATTGCGATACTTTTTATACTGTTTAGCATTCAACAATTTGGAGCAAAACTGGTAAGTAAGTTTTTTTCACCTACCATGTTAGTATGGTTTTCTATGCTTGGAATTTTAGGATGCATCCAAATTTTTAAAAATGTTGAAATCTTCAAAGCTATCAATCCTTATTATGGCTATAAATTATTAACCTCAGATAAGGCTGGTGAAGGATTTCTAATTCTGGGAGCCGTATTCTTATGTACAACAGGAGCAGAAGCATTGTACTCGGATATGGGACATTGTGGCCGACGTAATATCAGAGTCAGTTGGATTTTTGTAAAAACAACATTGATCCTGAATTATTTTGGACAAGGAGCATTTTTACTGATGCACGAAGGAAAAACATTAGCTCAATTAGGAAGTTCCAATCACAATCCATTTTATTTAATCATGGCCGATTGGTTTCAACCCATTGGAATAGTAATTGCCACATTCGCAGCTATTATTGCTTCACAAGCCTTAATAAGTGGTTCATTTACATTGATTAATGAAGCAATGCGTTTGAATTTTTGGCCAAAGGTAAGAATCAATTACCCAACAGATGTAAAAGGACAACTATACATTCCCTCGATAAACTGGTTACTTTTTCTAGGATGTGTTGGTATCATTTTATATTTCAAGGAATCTAAATACATGGAGCATGCCTATGGTCTGTCTATAATTTTAGGGATGATGATGACAACAACGCTATTAAATTTCTATTTGATAATGAAAAGAGTCAAATGGTATTTCATGACGCCCTTAATAACATTATATGGTACTATAGAAATTGGCTTTTTGTATGCTAACGTTTCTAAATTTATGGAAGGTGGATATGTAACATTATTTGTAGCAATATTTATGATTTTCATAATGAGCACTTGGTTTTTAGCAAAAAAAATTAGTAAAAATTACACCCAAATTGTTAAAATTGACGATTATATAAAAGTTCTTGGTGAGTTAAGTCATGATGAAACAATCCCAAAATATGCGACCCATTTGGTATACATGACAAACGCAACCAGATCAGATGAAATTGAAGAAAAAGTAATGTATTCAATCCTTCGAAAAAGACCAAAGAGAGCTGATATCTACTGGTTTATACATGTACATGTGTTAAACGAACCATATAGAAAAGAATACCGAGTAACAGAAATACTAAAAGATGATCTATACAGAGTTGATTTTTACTTGGGCTTTAGAGAACCAACCAAAATAAACTTAATGTTCAAAGAAGTAATCAAGGATATGGTTAGCAAAGGTGAAATGGACATTTCTAGCCGATATGAATCCTTAAATAAAAATAATATTATAGGTGATTTCAAATTTGTGTTATCCGAAAAATTCCTTTCCAATGATAGTGATTTAACTTTCTTTGAAAAAATTGTAATGAATACCTATTTCGTTTTGAAAAAATTCAGTTTGTCTGAAGGAAAAGCTTTTGGTTTAGACAATAGTTCCGTAAAAGTAGAACAGTTTCCTATGGTACTGCATCCACCGGAAATTATCAACATGAAAAGAATAGAAAAGTCTAATCCTAATATGTAATTCCTACCATTTTCTTTTCGTCAAATCTTATTTAAAAAAAGTTTTTTTCTTTATTAGAAAAAAACTTTTTTGTTTTTATGCATAGTACAACTATTTTCAAGCAACACTCTTGTAAACTCCTAAACTACAAATACAAAAACTCACATAAAAAAAACCTACCTTTGCACCTCAATTATTCAAAATGAGATTACACAGAAATTTAGTTTACACAACAATAGACGCCTTAAACGCCATTTTTAATGAAGGCGAATATGCAGATAAAGTAGTAGCAAGATCCTTAAAAAAAGACAAACGTTGGGGAAGCTCTGACAGAAAGTTTGTTGCCGAAACCATCTACGAAATCGTACGTTGGAAAAGATTATACGCAGAAATAGCCGAAGTAAAAGAACCTTTTGACAGAGACAATCTTTGGAGAATGTTTTCTGTTTGGGCAGTATTAAGAGGATATCCTATTCCGGATTGGCGTCAACTGGAAGGAACTCCAGAACGAAAAATAAAAGGGCGTTTTGACGAACTTTCAAAAGTGAGAGCTTTGAAAGAATCTATTCCAGACTGGATGGATGAATTAGGAGTTAAAGAATTAGGCGAAAAAGTTTGGGCAACTGAAATTACTGCTCAAAACCAACCTGCTAAGGTTATTCTAAGAGTAAATACACTTAAGACAACAAGAGAAGCTTTACGCGCTATTTTGATGGATTTAAACATTGAAACTGAAACGTTGAAAAATCAACCGGATGCTTTGGTTCTAAAAGAAAGAGCCAATGTTTTCTTAACTGACGCTTTTAAACAAGGTTTTTTTGAAGTTCAGGATGCCAATTCACAATTAGTAGCAGCTTTCCTTGATGTAAAACCAGGAATGCGTGTTGTTGATACGTGTGCTGGAGCAGGTGGAAAAACACTTCACATTGCTTCTTTGATGGAAAACAAAGGACAATTAATTGCAATGGATTTGTATGAAAGCAAACTGAAGCAATTAAAAATCAGAGCTAAAAGAGACGGTGCTTTCAATATTGAATACCGCATTATCGACTCAACAAAAATCATCAAAAAATTACATGAAAAAGCAGACCGTGTTTTAATTGATGCACCATGTAGCGGTTTAGGAGTTTTGAAAAGAAATCCAGATGCTAAGTGGAAATTGAAACCGGAATTTATTGATAACATTCGTAAAGTTCAATCAGAAGTTTTAGAAAGTTATTCTAAAATTGTAAAACCGGGTGGAAAATTAGTATACGCTACTTGTTCTATATTACCATCAGAAAATCAAGAGCAAATTGCTCGTTTCTTGACTACAGACATTGGAAAACAATTCAACTTTGTAAAAGACCAAAAAATCTTGGCTTCAGAGTCAGGTTTTGATGGATTCTACATGGCGTTGTTAGAAAGAAAAGAAAACTCAGAACAGAAAGAAAAAAGAGTACAGAAAGAAGTAGAATAGAATTGGAATTTTAGACTCCAAAATTCACAAAAAAAATCCTCGAATCGAGGATTTTTTTTGCGCTTTTATGTTCTTTATTCTATTCTCTTTTAATCTTCCTAATCATTCATTGAGATTAAAAACTCCTCATTATTTTTAGTTTTCTTGAAACGATCATTAATAAAATCCATCGCTTCCACTGGGTTCATATCCGAAAGGTATTTTCTCATAATCCACATTCTTTGCAATGTTTTTTGATCCAATAACATATCATCGCGTCTTGTACTTGAAGAAGTCAAATCGATAGCTGGAAAAATACGTTTGTTAGCAATTTTTCTATCCAATTGCAATTCCATATTACCAGTTCCTTTAAATTCTTCGAAGATAACTTCATCCATTTTTGAACCAGTTTCTGTCAATGCAGTAGCAATAATACTTAATGAACCACCATTTTCAACATTACGGGCAGCTCCAAAGAAACGTTTTGGTTTTTGTAATGCATTCGCATCCACACCACCACTTAATACTTTACCTGAAGCAGGCTGAACCGTATTATAAGCTCTCGCTAAACGTGTAATGGAATCCAATAGAATCACTACATCGTGACCACATTCTACCAAACGTTTTGCTTTTTCAAGAACAATATTCGCAATTTTCACATGCTCTTGTGGCTCTCTGTCAAAAGTAGAAGCAATTACTTCTCCACGCACACTACGTTGCATATCGGTAACCTCTTCCGGGCGTTCATCAATCAATAAAACAATTAAATACACTTCAGGATGGTTCGCCGCAATAGCATTGGCAATTTCCTTAAGCAACATGGTTTTACCTGTTTTAGGTTGCGCCACAATCATTCCACGTTGTCCTTTTCCTATTGGTGAAAACAAATCGATAATTCTAGTTGAAATCGTGCTTTGTTTCTCCGCTAATTTGAATTTTTCTGATGGAAAAACAGGCGTTAAATGTTCGAATGAAACTCTATCACGAACTACTTGAGGATCGTGTCCGTTTATTTTTAAAACGCGTACTAATGGGAAAAATTTCTCCCCTTCTTTTGGTGGACGAACCACTCCTTTTACAGTATCTCCGGTTTTAAGACCGAATAATCTAATTTGAGAAGTTGATAAATAAATATCATCTGGCGAAGCCAAATAGTTGTAATCCGAAGAACGCAAGAAACCATATCCATCCGGCATCATTTCTAGAACACCTTCACTTTCTATAATTCCGTCAAATTCAAAGTCGGAAGCAGCAAAATTACTTTTCTTATTTTTAAAATTTGGATTTGGATTTCCGTTTCCATTTCCGTTTCCATTACCGTTTCCATTACCGTTTTGATTTAGGTTTTGGTTAGGATTTTGATTTGGATTCTGCTTATGTAATTGATTTGGATTTATCTTTTTTACCGGTGCGGCAGGAACTTCCGTTTTATCTTCAGTAGCTGCATCTGCAACCTCGATATTCTCTTTGGTTGCTTCTTTTATTTCTTCCTTATCCTTTTTTAAAGCAATTTTCTTTTCGTAGGCTGATTTATTAAATTTAATAATTTTACCTACTTTTTTCTCCCCATCTACCGATTGTTCTGCAATTGGAGTAATCTCCTCTTCTCTTGGTACTGGTTCAACTGAGGAAATATTTTCTTCAACTGGAGTATTTATTTCTGTTGCAGTTTCTTCTTTTTCAAAAAGAGTATTTTTTACCGCTTTTTGTATCGCTACTTTTTTAACAGGAACAATTCGCGCTCTTTTTGGTTTATCGTCTTCAACATTACTTTCCGTTTTAGTGTCTAATGATGAATCAACGTTAGAAGCCACTTGATGTTCTAAAATCTGACTAATTAAAGTATCTTTTTTTACACCGTTAAACTTTATGGTTTTAGCTGATTTAGCTATTTCTTGAAGCTCAGATAGCTTCATTTCTTTTAATGCAGAAATATCAAACATGAATGTTCTTTGAGTTTAATTAATTTGGAAAATTGTAAAGATAGGTAGTAAACTTTTTTATTTTGAATCAACCGCAGTATGAAGTGCTTACGGAATTGTTATGCAATAATACGAATAAAATTTAATCATACAATAGCATTTATAAAAAAGAAAATATATTTTTGTAGAACAAATTCAAACCATGATACAAAGAATTCAAACCATTTATTTATTTCTTGCTTTTGTAGTGACAGGTATTTTACCTTTTTTCATTCCTTTATGGACAATGAGTAATGATTCTGAATATTATTTTATGCAAGATCAAGTTTATGTAATCTTATTTGGTTTAAGCACAACGCTTACTTTATTGAGTATCGTATCGTATAAAAAAAGACAAAATCAATTTGTTATTGGCAGATTGAATATCATATTAAATTTAATTTTATTAGGATTGTTTGTATATCGTTCACTAAACTTATCTGGAGAAACACTGGCTGTTTCAGAGAAAGGTATTGGGATGTTTCTACCTATAGTTGCTATCGTATTATTAGTCTTGGCTAATAAGGCCATCAAAAAGGATGAAGATCTTGTAAAATCTGTGGACAGATTGAGGTAAACCTATAAACTTAATTTATTAGTGCGAAGAGAACCCGAATGTAACAGTTCGGGTTTTTTTGTACGCATGTTGCTAAAAAAATACTAAAAATCTTACTAAATTATTCATTAAATTTTTATAAATTTGGACCTGGTAATTCCATTATGAAAACAAAAATCAGAATCCATTTAGCGGACGACCATCAAATACTCATTGACGGAATCAGTACTTTACTGCAAACCATTCCTAATTATGAAGTGGTGGGTTTCTCGTTAAATGGAAACAATATTTACGATGATGTCACGAATAACAAATCTGACATTCTCATATTGGACATCAATATGCCCGAAAAAGATGGAATTGAGGTTATTAAAGAATTTGCAGAAAAAGGATTTCCTTGTAAGGTTATTATTCTTTCCAGTTATGACGACTTGAAATTGATAAAAGAAATCATGAAACTGGGCGCTAGTGGTTATTTAACAAAACAATGTGCCGGTGAAAATATCGTCGAAGCCATTGATGCAATTTCGAGAGGAGAAGAATATTTTTGCAAACCTATTCGAGAAAAAATCTTTAATTCTTTCACAAAGAACAATCCAAAACTAAACAAATACGAATCGGTTTCAAATTCGATTTTGACTGGACGCGAATTGGAAATTATCACTTTGATTTCATTAGAATACAGTGGCAAGGAAATTAGCGAACAATTGTTTATCAGTATAAATACTGTTGAGACGCACCGTAAAAACATAATGAAAAAACTAGATCTAAAAAACACTATCAGTCTGGTGAAATATGCCCTTAAAAATAATTTGATTAAATCATAAATTAAGTAGTAAAAGTTTTTTTATGTATCCATTTCGAATTAATATCGTGTCTTTGTTTGTGCTACTTTTTTTAAGTACTGCATTTTTTGCTCAAGAAAAAACGCCTTCTAAAAAAGAAATCACACTATTGGCAAAAGAGGCAAATCATTACATGAAGGAAGGCCATTTTGAAAAATCTCTGGTTAAAGCCAGAATCGCTTTACATTATGCCATTACCATTAAGGATGATAACCTTATAGCTTCAATTTACAACACAATTGGCGCCAATTTTGATGAATTAACTGAATTTGACAAAGCTTTTTTTTATTACAACAAAGGCTTAATTTATGCTGATAGGACCAATAATTATCAATTAAAAAATTGGCTCTATAATAATTTAGGAAACATCTATTGCTTTGATAAAAAACAATATGAAAAAGGAATTGTTTGCTATAAAAAATCACTGGAGTATTGTGAAAAAACGAATGATTTTGGTCAAACTGTTTTTACAAAACTCAATATTGCTTGGGCTTATTTTGATATTGGCGATTTTGACAAGGGATTACCGTATCTAAATTACATCAATCAACACCACAAAAAATATGGAGATGCATCTACTCTAGTTGCACTTAACATGCTTAACGGCATGTATTACGGCTATAAAAATGACACCGAAAAAGCCCATATATTTTTCCAAAATGCTATACGATTAGGAAATGACGGAGAAGAGAAATCAGATTTGTCATTTTCACACCAAGAATATTCCAAGTTTTTATTAAAAAATGGTGAATTTCAAAAAGCATATGAAAATCTGGCTCTTTACAACTCCATTACCGCTAAACTTAATTACGAAGAAAAACTAAAAAAGGCCAATGTTGCAGGAATTAATCTCGAAATCGACAGGTACAAAAGAGAGATTGATAACATAGAAACCAAATACAAAACCAAGCAATATTTATTATTAGAAAAGCAGTCTAAGAATAAAAAAATTAGTATTATACTCATTTCGTTATTACTTTTAATCATCATTCTTTTTTACTTTTTATTCCAGAATACAAGACTAAAGCAAAACAATAAACTCAAAGACCTGCAAAGCAAAATTCAGGAAAACATAATCAATGCATCTATAAATGGGCAGGAACAAGAAAGAAAAAAAATTGCTTCTTTTTTACATGATAACATCAGCGCTTTACTGTCTTCTGCGGGATTACATTTAAATGTTTTCACTTCTCAAAATCAATCATCCCCCCAAGAAATACTAAAAACTAAAGCGATATTAGCAGAAGCACATGATAAAGTTCGCGATTTATCGCATGAACTCATGCCTACACTTTTGGCCCGTTTTGGTTTATTTTATGCACTGGAAGATTTAAGTGAAAAAAATTCAAACTCTGTAATTCAATTT
The DNA here is from genome assembly GCF_048158545.1 of Flavobacterium melibiosi. Lineage (NCBI taxonomy): Bacteria > Pseudomonadati > Bacteroidota > Flavobacteriia > Flavobacteriales > Flavobacteriaceae > Flavobacterium > Flavobacterium melibiosi. Next base: position 51,086 of record NZ_JBLNKU010000006.1, read on the forward strand.
AGATATTCAAGTCCGGTACCTACAAAAACGCGTTATAATGAAGAATTTGAAATGAAAATTTATTTTATTATCAGCGAACTATTGAATAATATAACCAAACACAGTCAGGCAAACACCGCAAAAATCACGATTCAGGAAAACAACAAAGCATTACAAATTCATGTTTATGACAACGGAAAAGGTTTTGATCCCGCTCATTTTAATACCCTTGAAGGTTTTGGGCTCAATCAGATTCAGGCGCGGATAAACAATTTAAAAGGAGGTATTTCTATCGATTCCAAGCAAAACTCTGGAACATCAATTTATATTGTTGTGCCTATCGCACATAAATAAAAGTTACCCTTTTTTCTCCATCTCTATAATTTCCAAATCCTTTATTTTATCGCCATCTATCACAAAACGCAACATCGTGCGCACTTGATGAAAACCACTTTTTCCAGCCGCTCCTGGATTCATGTGCAATAAATTATGCTTTTTATCAAACATGACTTTCAGGATGTGCGAATGCCCACAAATAAATAATTTTGGTGGATTTGTATCCATTTCTGCTTTGATATTGGAATTGTATTTCCCCGGATAACCGCCAATATGCGTAATCCAAACATCGACTCCTTCACACATAAAACGATTGTGCAACGGAAATTCTAATCGCGCCTTGGCATCATCAATATTACCATACACACAACGCAACGGTTTCAACTTTTTTATCGCATCGGTTACAGCCAAATCACCAATATCGCCCGCATGCCAAACCTCGTCAGCCAGTGCGACATATTTCAAAATCGTATCGTCAATATGACTGTGCGTATCAGAAAGCAGGAGTATTTTTTTCATTATTTAAATTGTCATTACTATACACAAGGTAATTAGGAGCTATTTCCAGCTATTCGTTTCAATCTTTTATGTCCGCAAAAAGGCGGAACATAAAAGGATTTCCACTGCTATCTGGGCTACGATTTTGTGGTAAAATTAAACATTCGAATTCCAAATAAAAAATCAAATTGAAACTTAACAAACTTTGCGCCTTAGCGACTTCGTGGCAAAAAAATTAATAAGTATCTTTGTGACTTCAAAAAAATTCACTTGAGATATTTCATCAAATTAGCATACAACGGAACCCATTATCACGGCTGGCAATACCAACCCAATGCTGCTTCCGTTCAGGAAACGATGAATAAAGCGTTTTCGGTGCTATTGAATTCAACCATCAATCTTATGGGAGCCGGAAGAACGGACACCGGTGTTCATGCCAAAGAGATGTATGCTCATTTTGATTTTGAAACACCATTTGACATTCCAAGTTTAGTGCACAAACTAAACTCCTATTTGCCTAAAGACATTGTGATTTATGCTATTATTCCGGTTCATGATGAAGCGCATACTCGTTTTGATGCTACTAAAAGAACATACGAATACCATATCAACACCTTTAAAGATGTTTTTTCGCAAGACCAAAGTTGGTATTTCCATCAAAAACTAGATGTCGATTTGATGAATGAAGCGGCAAAATTATTATTCAATCATACTGATTTTCAATGTTTTTCAAAAGTCAATACGGATGTAAATACTTTTGACTGTACAATTTTTGAAGCCAATTGGACTCGAGGCACAGCCGAACAGGGCGCAGACAAACAAGAAAATGGCAACTTAATTTTTACCATTTCCGCCAATCGTTTTTTACGCAATATGGTTCGTGCTATTGTGGGAACATTAGTAAACATAGGATTACACAAGATTACACTGGCTGATTTTACTGCCATCATAGAAAGTAAAAACCGAGATAAAGCTGGTTTTTCGGTTCCGGCGCATGGTTTATATTTAACCAAAATAGAATACGATTACATTACGCAATAGCCCTGATTACTTCACTAAACTTTTATTTTTATAGGAGTTCAGTGAATGTAAACATTTGAAGTGAAAAATAGCAACGAATAGCAGGAACAGCTCCAAAAAATATGAAAGCAAAAGCATTTGATACCCGATTATTCAAACGAATATTAAAATTCACTAAACCCTATCAATGGCGTTTTAATGGGGTGATCATTTTCGCCGTTTCACTATCGGTTTTTGCGGCATTACGTCCGTATTTATTGAAACAAACCGTGGATGGTTACATTGCAACCCAAGACCAACAGGGATTATTGATGTATGTAATCCTGATGGGAATTGTACTTTTACTGGAAGTATTTTCTCAATTTTACTTTGTGTATTGGGCGAACTGGCTCGGTCAAGACATTGTAAAAGACATTCGAACAAAATTATTTCGCCACATTTTAAGTTTCCGAATGAAATATTTTGATCACGTTCCCGTGGGACAACTTGTGACACGTTCGGTTTCAGATATTGAATCCATTGCTCGAATTTTTAGTCAGGGATTGTTCATGATTATCAGTGACTTGATGAAAATGGTTGTCGTATTAATTTTTATGTTCTACATGAACTGGAAACTGACTTGGATTGTGATTGTGGCGATGCCAATTTTAGTTTATTTCACTCGAATTTTCCAGAAAAAAATGCAAGTGGCTTTTGAGGAAGTGCGTACCCAAATTGCCAATATGAATTCCTTTGTGCAGGAACGCGTAACGGGAATGAAGATTGTCCAACTTTTTAATCGTGAAGATATTGAGTATGAAAAATTCAAAAGCATCAATGACAAACACAAAAAAGCCTGGATAAAAACCATTCTTTATAACTCCATCTTCTTCCCTATTGCCGACATTATTTCGTCTTTAACCCTTGGTTTCATTGTATTGTATGGCGGAATCAAAATATTAAACGGAGATAACTTTACCACTTTTGGAGATTTATTTTCGTATACGATGTTTATTGGAATGTTATTCAATCCATTGCGTCAAATTGCGGATAAATTCAACGAGATGCAACTGGGAATGATTGCTGCAAACCGTGTTTTTGACATTTTGGATACCGAAGATCAAATTCAGGATACCGGAATTATCGAAGCACCAATCTTTAAGGGAGACATCCAGTTTAAAAACGTCCGTTTTGGGTATATTCCGGATGAAGAAGTGATAAAAGGAATCAATTTAGAGGTTAATGCGGGTCAAACCATTGCTATTGTAGGTTCTACAGGTGCCGGAAAATCTACGATTATTAACTTGCTGAATCGTTTTTACGAAATCAACAGCGGTTCTATTTACATAGACAATCACAATATTGAGAATTATACATTGGGTTCCTTACGAAAACAAATTGCGGTTGTATTGCAGGATGTTTTCCTTTTTGCCGATACTATTTTTAACAATATCACCTTGAATAATCCTGAAATTAGTCGGGAACAGGTTTTGGCTGCAGCCAAAAAAATTGGCGTCCATGAATTCATCATGAGTTTACCGGATAATTATGATTTTGATGTAAAAGAACGCGGGGTTATGCTCTCTTCCGGTCAGCGTCAATTGATTGCTTTCTTGAGAGCATATGTGAGTAATCCAAGTATTTTAATTTTGGATGAAGCCACTTCTTCGATTGACACCTATTCTGAAGAATTGATTCAGCGTGCTACGGAAACAATTACTAAAGGCAGAACATCCATTGTGATTGCGCATCGCTTGGCAACGATTGTCAATGCTGATAAAATTGTCGTGATGGATAAAGGACTGATTGTAGAACAAGGAACGCATCCGGAATTAATCAACCGTGAAAGTGGGTATTACAAGAACTTGTATGATTCCCAGTTTTCGGTGGCGAATTAGTTTTTTTACTTTAACGACTGTAAAGTTTATTTGCCACTAAGACGCAAAGGCGCTAAGTTTTAAATTTGGTTCCGCTTCTTTTTTGGAAATTGTAAACAGAATACTTGAAAAAAGTAATTGGTTTTCTTAACCTTATAAGAAGTGTAAGTTCATTTAAGTTTTGATTTTAATAGATTAGCTTAAATGAACTTACATTCTTGGTTTAAATTATATTTTTTACTGTTTAAAAAAATCAGGAGAACCCTAATTAAACTTCATTAGATTCATCGCTTAGTAAATGCAATGATTTGTATTGACAATACTGCAAGCCTTTTTAAAATAACGGTGTTTTTTTGAAAATTTGTTAGTTTACCACTTTATTACTTTGAAACTTTCTCAAAACAGAATAAATCCTTAAATTCGCCCAATCAATTAATTTAGTAAAAACATACATAAAATGAAATGAGCTTTTTGCAAATTTCATTTTTATAACTAAAAAAAAAAATATAAAAAAAATGAAATGAGTTTTTACGAATTCATTTTACAAAAATTAAATAAAAAGAAAAAAAATGAAATACGATATTATAGTTTTAGGAAGTGGCCCAGGCGGTTATGTTACAGCCATTAGAGCATCACAATTAGGCTTTAAAGTAGCCGTGATTGAAAAAGAAAACTTAGGCGGAGTATGTTTGAACTGGGGTTGTATCCCTACAAAAGCGTTACTAAAATCAGCTCAAGTTTTTGATTATCTAAAACACGCTTCTGATTATGGATTGACTGTTTCATCATTTGACAAAGACTTCCCTGCTGTTGTACAACGCAGTCGTAGTGTTGCTGACGGAATGAGCAAAGGTGTTCAATTCTTGATGAAAAAAAATAAAATCGACGTTATTGATGGTTTTGGAAAATTAAAACCAGGAAAGAAAGTTGATGTTACTGACAAAGACAATAAAGTTACGGAATACAGTGCGGATCATATCATTGTTGCAACTGGAGCACGTTCTCGTGAATTGCCAAACTTGCCTCAAGATGGTGTAAAAGTAATTGGTTACAGACAAGCAATGACTTTGCCTACACAACCTAAATCAATGATTATTGTAGGTTCTGGAGCGATTGGAGTAGAATTTGCACATTTCTATAATTCTATGGGAACTGATGTTACCATTGTAGAATTCATGCCAAATGTAGTTCCTGTAGAAGACGAAGACATTTCAAAACAAATGGAGCGTTCTTTGAAAAAAGCAGGAATCAAAATCATGACCAGTTCATCTGTTGAACGAATTGATACTACCGGAGCAGGTGTTAAAGCATTTGTAAAAACAGCAAAAGGAGAAGAAGTTCTGGAAGCTGAGATTTTACTTTCAGCTGTTGGAATCAAAACTAACATTGAAAACATAGGATTAGAAGAAGTTGGTATCGCTACTGACAGAGATAAAATTTTGGTAAATGCTTACAACCAAACGAACATTCCTGGTTATTACGCTATTGGTGATGTTACACCAGGACAAGCATTAGCGCACGTAGCTTCTGCTGAAGGAATCAATTGTGTAGAGAAAATCGCAGGACTTCACGTAGAGCCTATCGATTACGGAAACGTACCGGGTTGTACCTACGCAACTCCTGAAATTGCTTCAGTAGGTTTAACCGAAAAACAAGCTAAAGAAAAAGGATACGAATTGAAAATTGGTAAATTCCCATTCTCAGCTTCAGGAAAAGCGAAAGCTGCCGGAACACCGGATGGTTTTGTAAAAGTAATTTTTGATGCCAAGTATGGCGAATGGTTGGGTTGTCACATGATTGGAGCCGGAGTTACAGATATGATTGCTGAGGCAGTTGTGGCTCGTAAACTGGAAACTACAGGACACGAAATCTTAAAATCAATTCACCCTCACCCAACAATGAGTGAAGCTGTGATGGAAGCTGTTGCCGATGCTTATGGAGAAGTAATCCATTTGTAAATAAACACGAGTAGAGACGCATTGTAATGCGCTTTACACTATTATATAAAATCCGATTTGTGAAAGCAAATCGGTTTTTTTATGCTTTTAAAGCAAATGAAAATAATGATATTTATAGTAAAAATATTTTAATATTTTAACAAATTAATTAATATTAATTCGTAATTTTGATTGTATTGTACGATATTTATATGGAAATATGTTAAAATTTAATAATTTAATTTATTTGCTATGAAAACACTAAGACAATTCAGTTTAAAGCCGGTATTGATAATAATTAAAATAAATTCTGCTTACGCTCCAAGCATGCATAATTTAAAAACCGGCTATCTCCCAAATGGTGTAACTCCAATAGATAACCAAAATAGTGTTACTATTATTGTTACTGACGGAACTTTGAAAATAGATCTTTATTGCGACTCCAGTCCCAATGAAACAATTGATTTCAAAGTGGTTAATTTTAGTTTTGAGGAAAATAACCTATTAACTGTCTCAGACGGAATTAATACTTATAAAGGGAATTGGTCAATAACAGATAATAATGGTTATATCGATACTTTAGCTAATTTAAAATTCGATATCTCTTTTAATTGCCCATTAAATTTTATTGAAACAATAGATCATTGGGAAATTATTGACAAATCCTCCGGTACGATTCAAAAAGATGTTATTTATGGCATCGGTGAAAAAGACTTCCCAACATTTTGTAAAAACTAGAAATCTGCTGAACTAAAAAATAAGTAAATAACAGTTTAAAAAAAATGACATTTCTAACTTTAAACAACTATTTGAATGCTTAATAAATACGATTCCAACTTTAATTCTCGGCTTCAATTCTGATAAATAACAACATCAGTCCGCTATTTTTTGAGTGCATTCAGTTCGTATGAATTAAAATCCTAAATCCGTTTTGTCTTATTCTAATAAAATAAGGTAAAACGGATTTTTGGTGAATGCAACTTTTTGGTAGTAGACTATTTACTTTAAAAAACATAAAACGCTAATAAACAATATTTTAAACATTTAAAAAAATTCTATTTCAGATTTTTAAACTTATTTTTTGTAAATTAGTAGTCTAGTTACTTTGTCCTTTCTTATTCAAAAATAGGTCGATTAGCAAGACTGGCAGTCCTTATATCCGCTTGAAAACAGAGCGGAATTGAATGGATTAAATCCAATTAAAGAATACTAATAATTTAACTATTTCTGCTCAAACAGTTTCAAAAATGTATTAATGGCCGTCCCTGATAACAAGGTTACTGAATTATAAAATTTGAATTCGCCCCAATAAAATATGATCATCATCCCAATTATTAGATACATTGGGAATATGAATTGCTGTAGGCTCAAAAGCACCTGTAGTGAATGAAATTGTAACGATTGTTACTCCCTTAACACTTGCTAAAAAGTAAGACATCATTCCTCAACTTAAAATAGCAATCATGATACCGTTTCTAATTTCTATTTTATTAATAAAATACCATAACCAAAATTGGGTAAAGAAAATTTTACAAATAAGTAAGTTTTTGAAAGCGAATATCCATAGGAATTTTTCTGCGTTTCTATTCATTATTCTATTCCTTGGTCCAATAGTATCAAAAGCCCAAAATCTTCAATTGAATTATAAAATAGTACGGAGCGGAAATACTATTGGCAGGTTGCAACTTGAAAAAAAAATAGTCGGCAATAAATCAAATCTACTATTGATTTCTGAAATAAAAACCCATCTTATTTTTTTGATTAACATATCGGTAAAAGAATCCGCAACTTTTGAAAATGGAAAACTCATTTATTCTTCTCAATTCCGAAAAACCAACGGCATGACAAAACTGGATAAACAAACAAGCTTTGTAATGGATAAATACGAAGTAATGGAAAATGGTGAAAAGGAGAAACTAAGCTTCCCTTTTATTGGCACAAACCTGTTAAGCCTGTATTTTCTAGAGCCTACAGTTACAAAATCAGTGTATTGTGACAAACAACAATGCTTTATCAAAATAACGAAAATGCATGATGGAGGATATAAAATTAAGCTTCCGGATGGTAACAGCAATAGCTTCTATTATGAAAAGGGTATCTGTACCAAAATAAAGATTAGCAATTCATTTTATTCGATTGAAATAATTTATGAACCTTAAAAAATTTCTCATGCAAACAAAAAACATTCGACAAATTAAAAGCCCACTTGATGATTTGTAATGTTTTTTTATAAATTTACAAAACAATAAAAAGCCATTTATGGCACAAAGCCAACCTAATTTGGGTAGATTGGAGCCATTTTTGTAGCTGGTATATGCAAGTCACCTACCATTTTACCAGACAACCCTGCAAAAACAGAAACAGACAACAAAATGAAAAATTTCACAGACTTTAAATCTTATAACGAATATCTTGGATTGGACAAACCATTGGACAATGATATTGACGTTGGTTATTATGACCCGCCAAATATGTTGTCTAAATCTGAAACTATAACGGTTGACTTTTACAGAATTTCTATAAAAATTAATGTTGTAGACAAAACAACACTCAACAAAGAACCGATTACAGCGGTGTTTTTCAATAGTCCGAATTTGATAGTTCCGACAGGTTGGGATGTTGAACCAACTTATCAAGGAATGTATTTACAACTTTCAAAGAAAATCATCGAAGAACATCGTTATTTATTCAAAACTTATCTTGACTACGGACAACACGAAGCATTATATTTGACAGAAGAAGAAGTTCAAGAAATTAGTGCGGTTTTTCAATTGATGATGAAGTATTACGAAAGTGAAAAACGAAATTTTAATGTATTGTTATCATACATAAATGTTTTGATTTCGTTGGTGGAAGCGTTTTACAAAAGACAATTTTCAACCGACCCAAAACAATACAATCATATAGTTACCGATTTTCAACAAAGCATTATCGACTATTACAACCAACCTGTTTCGCAACTTCCAAACGTTCAGTATTTTGCCGATAAATTGGGTTTAACAGCCAATTATTTGGGTGACATCGTAAAACATTTTACCCAAAAAACTGCACTCGAAAATATTCACGATTTTGTAATTAAAAGAGCAAAAGAATTATTAGTAGAAAACAAAAAACTAAACACCACAGAAGTAGCTTACGAATTAGGTTTTGAGTATCCGAATTACTTTTCAAAATTCTTCAAAAAACAGGTAAATCTCACCCCAAAAGAATACCGATTGCAAGCAATCGACAAAAATTAACACAATGAAAACGCCTTTAACAAGGCGTTTTTTTTTATAATCAGTAATTTGTTTCTTTTTTTGTAGTAGTCTGTTTCCTTTGGCTGTTCTTCAAGGTTCTACTTTTGTCCTATCATTTTCAAATATAAAACAATGAAAACAAAAATTATTCTTATAACATTACTAACGATGTTATCATTCGGCACAAAATTAACAGCACAAACATCAACCTTTTCAAAGGTTACATTCAACAACAACAATCTAAAAATGGCAGGAAATCTATACTTGCCCAAAGATTTTAATGAAAACAAAAAACATCCCGTAATCATTACGGTTCATCCAGGCGGTGGCGTTAAAGAACAAACTTCAGGATTGTATGCTCAAAAAATGGCAGAACAAGGTTATGTTGCATTAGCATTTGACGCATCGCACCAAGGCGAAAGTGAAGGCTTGCCAAGATTTTTGGAAGACCCAACCGAAAGAGTTGAAGATATTAGAAGCGCAGTTGATTATGTAACTACACTGAAATTTGTAGATACTGAAAAAATTGGATTAATAGGCATTTGTGCAGGTGGCGGTTATTCTATAAATGCAGCACAAACAGAACATCGTATAAAAGCAGTTGCAATAGCTAGTCCTGTAAGTACAGGAAACAAAAAAGGTTGGGACGGAAAAACACCTGTTTTGGAGTCGTTAAAAACACTAGAAGTAGTTGCACAACAACGTACCGCAGAGGCAAACGGAGCAGAACCAATGTATGTAAATTATGTACCTGAAAAACCAGATGCAAATACGCCAAATGATTTGGTTGAAGCATACGATTATTACAGAACACCTAGAGCACAACATCCTAATTCTACTAATCTTTTGTTGTTTACAAGTTTAGATAAAATGATGGCATTTGAAGCATTTGCAAACATCGAAACTTTTCTAACCCAACCAACCCTAATAATTGTTGGTAACAAAGCAGGTTCTCGTTGGCAAGGAGAAGAAGTATATAAAAAGATAACAAGTCCAAAAGAATTAGTGATTATAGACGGTGCAACTCATATGGATTTATATGACATTCCAAAATACGTAAAGCAAGTTGCAGAAAATATGACTGCCTTTTTTGAAAAAAATTTATAAGAATTAGCAACATTTTAAAAATGGAAAAATCAAAAAAAGTATTGCTAATCAATACACATTTAACGTATCCAAATTGGACAGAAGGAACTTTAAATAGTTCATTTATTCAAAAAGCAAAAGATTTTTTTGAAGCAAAAGGATTTGAAGTTTTAGAAACAAAAATTGAAGACGGTTACAATGCAGACGAAGAAGTAGAAAAACATTTACAGGTAGACATTGTGATTCTTCAAACACCAGTAAATTGGTTTGGTGCACCATGGATTTACAAAAAATATGTAGATGAAGTATTTAATAGTGGACTTAATAGCCAAAAGTTTCTTTCAGGCGATGGTAGAACAAGAGAAGATGCGACGAAACAATACGGTTCAGGTGGAAAACTGCAAGATAAAAAGTTTATGATTTCTGCCACTTGGAACGCACCAGCAGAAGCATTTGGCAATCCTGACTATAAATTATTTCAAGGAAAAACAACAGCAGATTTATTTTTACATATTTCAAGCAATTATCGTTTTTGCGGTTATGACATTTTACCTGACTACAATTGCTTCGACATTTTCAAAAACGAAAAAATAGTCGAAGATTTGGAAAATTATCCAAAACATTTGGAAAATGTTTTAAACTTTTAAAAGATAATTCAATATTTAAATAACATTAGAAATGAAAAAAATAGAAGAAGCGAACAAAATTGTTATGAACCGTTTTGTAGAGTTCATTAATACTGCCGATGAAAAACTTGCAGAAGAACTTATCTGCCAAAACGCAATATTTTACGTTCCGGGACAACCTGAACCTATGAGGGGTCCTGTTGGTTATCTTACAATTATTAATATGATGCGTAGCGGATTTCCCGACATTCAATGGGCACTTGAAGACATAGTTGCTGAAAGCGACAAGGTTGCTGCCCGTTTTATTATGAGAGGTACACATCAAGGTAGTTTCTTTGGTGCTCCACCGACTGGAAAATCTATTGTTGTTCAAGCAATGAATTTCTATTGTTTGTCGGACGGACAAATTATTGAAGAACACGGACAACCTGATTTTCTTGCATTGTTACAACAAATTGGAGCCGTACCAACACTTTAAAAAGCATTCCGACAAAAAAAACGGCAGGTAACAACATCGGTTTGACAAGGTTTGAGTTTTAGGCTTGATTTAAAGTTGGTCTTGTATTTGAAAATTTGTGTTTAACTGAAAAATAAGTCTTAATTCGGTCCCAAAGCCCACGAAGCCGAGGGACGTCAAACTGTCTAATAACCTATTTTCCTCCTGTTAACTTTTTTGTATTAAAAAACCTTTAAAAAACTTTGATACTCATTGAATTTCTGTATGCTTAAGAAGAGAAATGGTTATTAACGCTTGACCAAAATACAATAATAGCAAAACCGTAAATGAATAAGCCTGTAAACAACTGGGCTAGCTGTTGCACAATTTCTTTCAAAATTTGAGATGAACAGAAAAAAAAACCTCTTTTATACCGAAGTTTCAGAACTTTAAAGGAAGGTTTATTTTTTTTTTAAGTATTTTTATATCCATTAAATCGCATATATTTACTTTAAATTAAATCTTAAAGGCTCTATTTGAGTTTTTTAGCCCAAGTGAATTATAAATCAGGGAAGAATACTGTCATTCGTCTAGAATATTTTTTAATAGAATTATACAAACAGCATTACTATGAAATGGAAATTATCATTTTTCTTAATTATAAGTATCAGTATTTTAGGTTACAGTCAAAAAATTGATGAATCCGAATCCATAAAACGACTACTTGAAAAAGAATCGGCCACATGGAGAGCTGCTGATAGTAAAGGCCATACGGAGTGTTGGTACATTCAGCCGTACAGCAGAATTTTGGTTTCGACCCCAGAAGGTGTCACAATAGATGTGCCTCCAACTGCGATGATCAATACAAATTCCAATGCAATGGGCAACGGAGGTTTTTCGGTGAATACCAACTACAAAATGAGTATCCAAGACAATAATGCTTGGGTAAGCCATAACGAAGAATCAACTGCAAAAGATGGCAAAAAAACATTCTCTTATGAAATCAGGCTATTAGAAAAAATAGAAGGGCAATGGAAATTAGTGGGACAGTCCATACATATTTACAAACCTAAATAAAACAAATAATGTCAATCATATAATGAACCATAGTCTAATTACTTTTAAAATCTTTCCCCATTCACAAAACAAGAAACGACTAAAAATTATTATTTTAACAAAAGGCGCTTGATTCTAACGATCAACTCATTGGGACTAAAGGGTTTTGTAATAAAATCATCAGCACCTAATTCAAAAGCCTTTAAGACGGTTTTTTCTAAACCTAAAGAGGATAATATAATTATTGGGATATTGAGTTTCAACTCCACTTTTACTTTATTAACAATATCTAATCCTGAAAAAAAAGGCATTTCTATATCAGAAAGTATTAAATCTGGATTCTCAGAAACTATTTTGTCTAATGCAACATTACCATCTGGACAAGAAATAACTTCATATCCTTCACGAATAAGCTTAAACTCCATCGTTTTTAACATCATCTCATCATCTTCGGCTATTAGTATTTTCATTCTATTATCATTAATTATTGGTATGAAAATTAAATCTTTGAAAACATTGTGTTTCATCGTTCTTAAAAACACATAAGCTTTCCTCAAAAATAAACTTTTTAGATGGTTTATAGTATCAATATATTAGGGATTTGTTGTGAAATTACTTTGTAAAACAAAAATCATATTATATAAAAACTATTCCTATTTATAATATAATTTACGTTTTTTTAACCGATTTGGTTTTTACATATTGCTACATTTTAGAAAAACCATGACTTGTTACTAATTCGTTGAAAACAAGCTGACAGATTTCATAAAAAAGTTCAACTTCTTCTTTGCGCTTTTTTCCCAAAGGATTTATTTCAATTTCGTTTTCAATAATTTCAATACATTTTGAAGCTTTTGTAATACCTAACAAACTGATGGAAGATTTTAATTTATGCACTTCAGCTTTTAAAACTACTATATTATCAATCTCGTTTGCCTCATTTATGGCTTCCAAAGCTGGTGGAGCATTATGTAAAAACAAGGACACCATTTTTTCAATAAAGGAGGTATCTCCGTCGGCAAATTCATTTAAATATTTAAAATCTATTAATTTTTCTGTTATTACTTCTTCTTCTGATAAATCAAAAGATTTAATTTTATCTACATTCATTAAATTGTGGTGTAATTTTTCAAGCAATACATTAAAATCGAAAGGTTTAGAGAGATAATCATTCATACCACTTTCTAAACTTCTTTTTTCTTCAACTAATGTAGCATGCGCAGTTAATGCTATTATCGGGATATTTGATTTAGATCCCATATTGGTTCGTATGTATTTTGCAACTTCATTTCCATCCATTTCCGGCATTTGAATATCCATCAGAATAATATCGTAATCATTCTTCTTTATTTTTTTGATGGCAATTTTTCCGTTATCGGCAATATCAATTTCTTTTTCCCATCTTGCAAATACTTTGATTGCTAAAAGTTGGTTCAGTTCATTGTCTTCAACTAAAAGTATTTTTATGCCTTTTAAGAAATTAGATGATAATTCTTCTTTTTTAACTTTTATAGGTTCGACAATCCCTTTTTGGACTTTTTTATATTGTATTAAAAAGGAAAACGCACTCCCTTTTGAAACCTCACTTTCCACAGTTACTGTTCCGCCTTGCAATTCAATAAGTTTACGGGTAATGGTGAGTCCTAAACCAGTCCCACCGAATTTTCTTGTTGTTTCATTTGATGCCTGATTAAAACTTTCGAAAATAGAATCAATCTTATCTTTTGGAATACCAATGCCAGTATCAATCACCGTAAATCGGAGAGAAGTATCAAATTCAGATTCTTTTTCTTGTGAAACGGTCAGCTCAACGTATCCTTTCTCCGTAAATTTCAAAGCATTTCCAACCAGATTAATCAATATTTGCGATAACCGTGTTGGGTCTCCAATCAAGAAATCACTTATTTGAGGATCAATTTCATACAATAATTTTATTTTTTTCTCTTTTGAAATTGGAGAAAGCAGCTCAATTACTGAATTTATATTTTTCGACAAAGAGAAGTTCACATCTTCAAATGTCATTTTATCGGCGTCTATTTTAGAAAAGTCTAGGATATCATTAATAATAACCAATAAGTTTTTACTGGCTCTTTTTATGGCTTCTACACTTTGCTTCTGATCGCTGTCTAAATTTGTACCTTCCAGAATTCTTGCGAATCCTATTATTCCATTCATTGGAGTCCTGATTTCATGACTCATATTAGTTAGAAACTGTTCTTTTACCCTAACGGATTGTTCCGCTATATCTTTAGCATTTATTAATTCCTTTTCAATACGTTTTTGATCGCTAATATCTTGAATAGTACCTAAAATTTTGAATGGTATATTATGTTCATCGTTCAAACATTTTATAAACTCATTGATGTACTTAATCGTTCCATTTTCACACAATAAACTATGGCTAAACTGTACTTCTGAATTACTATTTTTGACATAATCTAGGTTACTTTCAAAAAGTTCAATATCATCTGAATTAATTAAACATGATTTAATGAGCGCTATAGAGGGAATACTATTTTTATCAATTTCAAAAATATTAAAAACTTCTTCCGAGAAAAAAACTCCGCCATCATTTAGATTTATTTCCCAGCTCCCAATCTTGGCCAATTTTTGAGCTTCATAAAGTCTGTTGGCATTAATTTTTAATTCTAATTCGGTTTTCTTGCGCAGTTCAAGGCTCTGATGGAGTTTAATGGCATTTCTGATGCTTTGGGAAACACCGTCTGGAGTCAATAAAGTTTTGGGAATATAATCCGACGCGCCACCTAAAATAGCCTGACTGGCAATTTTCTCATCTCCTTGTGAAGTGACAAAAATAACCGGAGTTTCAAACCCTAAATCTCTTAATTTTTTTAAAAAGGAAATTCCATCACTATCGGGCATCATGTAGTCTAAAAAAATCAAGTCATAATAAAATGATTTTATCTTTTCGATTCCTTCTTTGGCAGAAAAAGCACTTTCGACATCCGCAATAATTCCGGAGTGGGATATGGAACGAATTATGGTAATCGAATCAACTCTATCATCATCGATTATCAGTATTTTTAGAGCAACAGCCATATTATTTTATTTTTTTTCACTTGAAAATTCAATGATGTTCCAATAGTCATTAAGTATTGAAAAAAAATCTGTTATTTTTTCGCTTTCATCTGGTTTGTGCATATATCCGGCAATATTTAAATTTAATGCTGCTGCTTTATTTTTATCATTATCAGTTCTTGTGATTACAAACACTAAAATTGATTTTAAATCCGGATGAACTCGTATCTTATTTAATAAATGTATTCCGTTTACACTTTCCTCATTAATATCTATTAATACAATTTTTGGAATGGGTGATATCTTATTTTCTCCCTGCAACATTAGCCAAGCTTCAGCATCATTTTGAGCCAAATGTAACGTAGATTTAATACCAATTTCAGAAAATGCTTTTTTCACACTTTCAACGTCAGCGCTACAATTGTCTACTAATAAGATATTTGAATTCGTCATAAAGTAAATTTAAGAAAAAAATTTACAATTCACATAATTGCCAAAAATTATTAAGCGTGGAAACTGATGAAACAAATTTTTCAAAAGACAATGGTTTTAAAATATATCCGGCTACATTCAAATTATAGGCTTTAATTTTGTCACTGTCTTCATTTGAAGTAGTCATGACAAAGACAGAAATATTTTTAAGCCTTTCATTTTCCCTTAAAGCCTTCAAGAATTCTATTCCGTTCATTTTAGGCATATTAATATCCAAAATAATAATTTTGGGTAAAGGGATAATCTTATCATTAAGCATTTCTAAAGCTTCAACCCCATTTCCTGCCACAAAAAGTGGGTTTTTAATATTATTTTTAGAGAATGCTCTTTTAACATTCATCACATCAACCTCATCGTCCTCAACTAATAAAATGTTTACCAATCTTTGTGTCATAATTTTAATTTTTTATTCTTATTTGTTTAGGCCAATTAAATTTAAAAATTGAACCGCTATTTAACCCTGGAGCGTATTGAAATGCTCCTCCTACCATTTTGATTATTTTACTGCTTATTGCTAATCCTGCACCGGTCGAATCTACAATATCTTTTGAATTTACCGTATAGAAAATGGAAAAAATTTTATCTCTTACTCCTTCCGGTATTCCTGGGCCATCATCGCTTACTTTTATTTCATAATCCGTTTCATTTTCACTTACTTCAACAAATACATTCTTTTTCTCTTTATCATGAAATCGAACCGCATTATCCAGTAAACTGAATAGTACTTTTTGCATTTTTTTACCCAACGTAACAGCCTTTTCATTTTTTAGATGATAGGTAAAATGAAATTCAACATTTGACTTATCCTCTATCATTTCAATGGAATCCATAACTAGTTTTGGAATATTCACTTCATAAAGCTCCATCTCACTTCTGTTGACACGTGAAAGTTCAAGCAATGCATTCATCATATTTTCTAGACGTTCCACTCTATTTTTTAATAACCTAAAATTGTCTAGAATCTCTTTGTCTGCATTACTCCCTAAATCATCTTCAATCCAAGTGGTTATGTTTGAAATGGCTCGCATTGGTGTTTTTATATCATGCGATACAATGTAAACAAACTCCTCAAATTCATTTTTGAGAGCAACTAATTCCTCCTGACATTTTTTTTCTGACTCTGTCATATCTATTTATTTAGGAAGGGTAAAAATAAAACTTGTTCCATTATCATTTTCAGATTCAATATAGATCCGACCGGCTTTCTCTTCAATTATCTTTTTAACAATAGACAAACCAATACCCGTACTTTCTTTTTTATCACGTGCTTCAATGGTTTGGAAAACTTCAAATACCTTTTTGCGGTATTCTTCAGCGATACCGGGACCATTATCTTTTACGGTAAACTGATGAAAATCATCCAATGATTCGTATAAACATTCTATTTCTCCAATAGGTTTATCATTATACTTCACTGAATTGCTGATCAGATTACTAAAAACCTGTTGCAAAAGTATTTTTTCAGTTTCAATAATAGGCATATTATCAGCAATTGAAATTTCAAATCCTTCAACAGGAACAACAAAATCAACAATCTGATTCAGCATCTTTTTCAAATCAGTTGTTTCTTTCTCAATTTTTGTCCGTCCAATGCGGGAATATTCCAAAACGCCATTAATCAGATTTTCCATTCGCAATATTCTCCCTCGCAATAATCCAAAATTTGACCTAACTTCATCCGGCATTTCAGGCATATCTTCAACAATCCATTCTGCAAGATTATTTATGGCTCTCAATGGCGCTTTGAGGTCATGAGACACCACATAAGCAAACTGATCTAGTTCTGCATTCTTTTTTTCAAGATCTTTTAGGGCATTATTTAAATTTTCCTTTGCTAATTTTTCTTGGGTAATATCAGTACTGATGGCTACATATTGATACGGTTTTCCTTTTTCATTTAAAAAAGGGACTATTGTGGCGCTTTCCCAATAATAAGAGCCGTCTTTTGCTTTATTCATTACTTCTCCTTTCCAAATATTTCCATTAGCAATGGTCACAAATACATCTCTTCTAAATTCTATTGAATGATAGCCCGTACTAATAATTTGTTGATCATGTCCTATTAGTTCTTCTTTAGAGTATTTAGAAACCGCACAAAAATTTTCATTAACATAAGAGAAAATGCCTTTCTGATCCGTAATGGCTACGATTGCTGATTCGTCCAATGCCGATTTAATATCGTTTATTTCTTTTGCTTTTTCTTCTATTTTTTGTTCAGCTAATGTTTTGTCAGTAATATCCTGAACGGTTCCTTGAATTCCAACAACCTCCCCTTTTTCATTTTTATAAGGTTTCCCTATTCCTACAACATACTTTAAAGTTCCATCAGAAAATAAAATTCTATGATTATAGAGTAAGTCGCCCCCTGTAATTAATGTGTTTTCAATTACTTTGTCAAGATTCGATAAATCATCGGGATGAATTTTGCCTCGGTACGCTAAAAATAGTTCATCCGAAGGCAATTCCTCTAAATCAAAAATTTGATAATGTCCTTTAGACCAAATAAGATCATTGGTCATTAAATCAAATTTCCAGCTTCCAATTTTCGCAATACTTTGAGATTCATCTAATAATTTATTACTGCTAATTAAATTTAGCTCTGCTTCTTTTTCATTTGTAATATCCTTGGATATTCCTAAATACCCCGTTAATTCTCCTAAATTATTTTTAATCGCAGTAATTGATAAAACTATTGGGATTAAACTTCCATCTTTTCTCACATAAGTCCATTCATTAGAATCGGCAATCCCCAGCTCTCTTGCCTTTAAAACAAACGTATCATATCCAGGAACTAGATTTTCTCCAAATTCTTTTATTAAATCCTCCGTATGTTTAACAACTTCATCCCATACATGAAAAATCGATGGAGTTATCTTTCCAATAACTTCTTCTGATTTATATCCAAGTAATTTTTCGGCACCTCTATTGAATTGTTTAATTGTTCCGTCTAAATCTGAAGATATTATTGCAAATTCTGTAGCATTTAGAATGGATGTTAAATCAGTTGCAATATTTACAAGTTCCTCCTGTTGTTGTTTTTCTAGAGTAATGTCACGGGCAATACAATATAAATAGCCTGTAACAGGATCTGGAGATGTATTCCAACTCAATAAAATATAATTTCCATTTTTACAACGGTAACGATTTTCAAAACTGATAGTCTTATGTCCATTTGATAATTTTTCAACTTCCTTAAATGTTTTTTCTAAATCATCCGGATGAATAAAATCTATAAATGGCTTACCTTCTAATTCCTCTTTAGAATACCCCAATACATCTGTAAAGGCTGGATTAACTTTATAAAAAAAACCATCCACGTTCGCAATACAAACCAAATCCTTTGAAAGTTCAATAAAATTCTGCAATTCTTTCTGAGAATTAAGAAAATCCGCATTTTTTTTTCGGGAATCCAATAATAAAACGACTTGATTGGCAAGCAATTTTAAAGCATTTTTCTGTTCAATGCTTAGTATTCTGGATTCCGTGTCTATTACACATAGTGAACCTAAATTAAAACCATTTGCATCCTTAAGTGGCGCTCCTGCATAAAATCGAATATTAGGATTTCCTGTCACTAAAGGATTTTTAGCAAACAACTCATTTTCCAGAGCATTATTGACTTCATAAACGTCTTCACCCATAATGGCATATTGGCAAAAAGACAAGTCTCTTGAAGTTTCAGTTGCATCTAACCCAATACTTGATTTAAACCACTGTCTTTCATCATCAATCAAACTTACCAAAGCAATTGGAGTTCCACAAATGTAAGATGCCAGTTGAGTAATCGAATCATATTCTTTTTCCGGTAAAGAATCCATAATTAAATACTCTTCCAGCGCTTTGAGTCTTTCTATTTCATTTTCCGGTTTCGGATTTATTTTCATTTGGGGGCTTTCTTTAAATCGATTTAGACTCCAAAAGCTGTAAATTTAAAGCCTTCGAAAAATATTCATTCGAAATTTTTATAGTTGTGCTCACTATATTTATACTAAACTTACAAATTTGGTATCCCTACAAAAATAAAATTATTTTTGAATTATAAATCTTTTTCTAAACTTAATATCCCAAAGAATTACATTTATTTTTCTTACTCCTTATTTGCTAAATAACTCCAAAAAATATTTAAAACTTTATCCCGAAAAAAAATAGTGTTCACCACTAAGTTTCTATCGGTATTATTTTCAACAAACCAAAACACAAACTACTGTTTTTTAATTACTTAAATAAAAAAATATTTAAAAAAAATATTTTTTTTGTACCAATAAAATAATTATTTGTTTAAATTTACAGTATTGGTTTTAACAAGCGGGAACACCTACTACACTCTTTTTTAGGCCAAAAAATAATACGTAAATTTCAAACCTACTTCTGAATTACAAAAATTTACTATTGGATTAACTAAAACATTCTGCCTCAAATATTTTTCTATTGTTACTATTCTAATAGACTAATAATGGTCTGTTTCGATTTAAAAAAAAAATACGAAATGGCAAAGTACAAACACATCCTTTTTTTCGACCAAATTGGCATTGAAGCCATTGGTAAAGTTGGTGGCAAAAATGCTTCTCTTGGCGAAATGTACAATCAACTCAATCCAATTGGTATTAACATTCCCAACGGATTTGCCCTTACCGCAGAAGCCTATCGACTATTCCGAAAAGCAAATAATCTGGAGCAACCTCTGGAAGATTTGTTGTTTTCATTGGATACAAAACAGTATTCCAATCTTTCTTCCATTGGAGAAAAAGCAAGAAACCTAATTTTATCAGCAACCATTCCTGATGAAATTCGTGATGAAATTCATCTCGCCTACCAATCACTTGGTAAACAATGTGGCATTGATAATCTTGATGTGGCGGTACGAAGCAGCGCCACTTCCGAAGATTTGCCAACCGCCAGTTTTGCAGGTCAGATGCAATCCTTTTTAAACATCAGTGGTTCAGTCCAATTGGTGGATGCCGTACACCGCTGTTTTGTGTCCTTATTTACGGATCGTGCTATCAAATACCGCCATGATATGGGCTTCGCCAAATTAGACATTGCTATTTCTGTTGGCGTACAGCAAATGGTCCGAAGTGATAAGGCTGCATCAGGTGTGGCATTTACCATTGATCCGGACAGTGGATTTGAAAACACCATCATCATTAATAGTTGTTGGGGATTAGGTGAAAATATTGTTCAGGGCACCGTTACACCAGATGAATGGATCGTTTTTAAACCCACTTTAGAAAATCCGGAATTGAATCCGATTCTAAAAAGGCAATGTGGAAGAAAAGAGTTCACGATGATTTATGCGGGTACATCCGAAAGTCTATCCGCAGAAAATACTATTATAAATACCGAAACTCCTTTGGAAAAACAAAACCAGTTTTCATTAAACGATAAAGAAGTGGTTCAGCTTTCCCAATGGTGCTATAGCATCGAAAAACATTATAAAAAAGCAATGGATATTGAATGGGCAAAAGATGGTTTGAATGACCAACTTTATATCGTACAAGCACGTCCGGAAACTGTTCATGGAAAAGTAAATAAGCAAATCCGCGAAATCTATAAACTCAAAGAGAAAAGTACACTTTTAGCCCAAGGAATTGCTCTTGGAGATAAAATTGCTTCGGGAAAAGCCCGAATTCTAAATAGTCCACAAGAAGGTCATTTATTGCAAACAGGGGAAATCATAGTGACAGATTTAACCAATCCCGATTGGGATCCCATCATGAAAAGGGCTTCGGCAATTATTACCAATAAAGGAGGACGCACCAGCCATGCCGCTATTGTAGCTCGGGAATTAGGAACCGTAGCCGTGGTTGGTTGTGGAGATGCAACCTCAACGATAAAAAATGGTCAGGAAATCACCGTTTCCTGTGCCGAGGGTGCAGCAGGAAATATATACGACGGATTATTGAAATGGGAAATAACGGAACAAGATTTCAGTAAACTTGAAATGCCAAAAACGGACCCAATGCTTATTCTTTCCGATCCCGAAAGAGCCTTTGAATTAAGCCATTATCCCAATCAAGGAGTGGGTTTAATGCGAATGGAATTTGCCATTTCCAATACCATCAAAATTCATCCGCTGGCATTGTGCGAACCTGAAAAAATAACCGATGAGAACATTGTTGCCGAAATCGCCGCGTTAACCAAAGGTTATGCAGATCCTAAAAATTATTTCATTGACAAACTGGCCGAAGCGGTATCCATCGTAGCTGCTGCATTCTACCCTAAAGATGTGATTGTGCGGATGAGTGATTTTAAAAGTAATGAATATGCCAACCTGATTGGTGGAAAATATTATGAACCTGATGAGGAAAATCCCATGATTGGCTTTCGTGGCGCTTCCCGTTATTACAGCGATTTTTATCGAAAAGGGTTTGCTCTAGAATGTGAAGCCATGAAACAAGTACGAAATGAAATGGGACTTCATAATGTAAAACTGATGATTCCTTTTTGCAGAACATTCGAAGAAGGAGAAAAAGTTCTTAATGAAATGGCTAAAAACGGATTAGTACAAGGCATCAACGGACTGGAAGTATATGTCATGATTGAAATCCCAAGCAATGTATTAATGGCCGATGAATATGCAAAACTCTTTGACGGTTTCTCTATTGGTTCCAATGATTTAACGCAACTCACATTAGGTTTAGATCGCGACTCCGCATTAGTAAGTTATTTGTTTGATGAAGAAAATCCAGCTATAAAATATTTGATTAAAGAAACGATTCGGGTTGCCAAACGTTTTAAAATAAAAGTGGGATTGTGCGGACAGGCGCCCAGTGACATCCCAGAATTTGCTAAATTTTTAGTGAACGAAGGCATTGACAGCATCTCGTTTAATCCCGATGCATTGATAAAGGGAATCGAAAATATTTTGGAAGCAGAAAAGAAAACAAAAAGAAAAATTCTAATGTAAAAAAATAATCATGGAAACAATATTCAAAAATAAAGTGGCCATTGTGACTGGTGGCACATCTGGGATTGGTAGAGCCACGGCAATTGCTTTCGCCAAAAAAGGAGCTAAAGTAGCTGTAGTGGATTGGATAGAAAGCAATGAAACGGTAAACCTCATCAAAGACTTGGGAGGTGAAGCGATATTTATCAAATGTGATGTTTCGAAAACCACAGACGTAAAAGCAATGGTAGAAAAAACTATTGCCGCTTTTGGCCGATTGGATTATGCCTATAACAATGCCGGTATTGAAGGAGTATCCGCACCTACTTCCGAATGTACAGAAGAGAACTGGGACAAGATCATTGGTATAAACCTAAAAGGGATTTGGCTTTGTATGAAATATGAAATCCCTGAAATCCTGAAACAAGGTAAAGGCGTTATTGTAAACTGTGCTTCGGTAGCCGGACTGGTTGGATTCGCTGGTTTGCCTGCTTATGTAGCATCAAAACATGGTGTAATTGGATTAACAAAAACTGCAGCTTTAGAATGCGCTAAACTCGGAATCCGAGTGAATGTCGTTTGTCCCGGCGTAATACAAACACCAATGATCGATCGCCTTACCGGAAAAACGAAAGAAGCAATAGAACAATTTACAGGTCTGGAACCTGTTGGGCGTTTTGGTCAACCTGAAGAAATCGCTAACGCGGTCGTTTGGATGTGCTCAGACGAAGCCTCTTTTGTAACCGGCCATGCCATGGCGGTGGATGGCGGCTTTGTGGCACAATAATTTTTCTGAATTGAAATTCTCACTAAAAACCTTCTAAAATGTATACTTACGAAGTAAATCTGAAATGGAAAGGCAAAAGAAAAGGACTTTTAAGTTCCCCCGTTTTGCCGCAAAATATTGAAGTGGCCACACCTCCCGAATTCCCTAAAGGAATAGAAGAAATTTGGTCACCTGAACATCTGTTTATTGCATCAATAAACAGTTGCTTATTGACTACTTTTCTATCGATTGCCGAAAATTCAAAACTGCAATTTATAAGTTTTGACAGTAAATCCATTTGCAATGTTGATATGATCGATGGTAAGTACACGATCACCGAAATTATTCTACAACCAAAACTTGTAATCCCCTATTCCCAAAAACCGGAAAGGGCAAGACATATTTTGGAGATGAGTGAAAAGGCCTGTATAATTTCCGGTGCCATTAAAGCTAACATTCGATTAGAGCCAGAAATAATTATTGAGCATAATCTTGTTCCGGTTGGCAATTCATTCTAGCCTATAAAAGTATCGTCAAAAAATAAAGAGTTATTTATGTTCTAATCGGTCTCATTTGAAAATAGGAAAAGTATGATTTCCATCAAAAATAAAATAGAACACCACCTTTTGGATTATGAAAAAGTACAAGCTTCTTTTTCATGGGACACTATTGCCAGAGAATTAAGTGGTCTTCCTGATGGAAAAGGATTAAATATATCTCATGAAGCCATTGATTGTCATGCTCACAGTCCTCTGAAAGATACAGTGGCATTTCGTTTTATTCGAAAAGACAGAAACTTTCAGGACTTCACTTATGCCGAATTGCAAAAACAGACCTCAAAATTTGCCAATGTACTTCAGAATTTGGGTGTCCAAAAAGGGGAACGCGTTTTCTCTTTGGCAGGAAGAATTCCCGAATTATATACTACCGCTTTGGGAACATTAAAATACACCGCGGTATTTTGCCCGTTGTTCTCGGTTTTTGGCCCTGAGCCTGTTTTTCAAAGACTCAGCAGAGGCGATGCATCGGTTTTAATGACAACATCCGCTTTATTTGACAAGACTATAAAACAAATCCTCGAAAGACTTCCTTTGCTTCGATACATTATTATTAGTGATATAACCGAGCATGTTTCAGAAAAAATATTGTCCTTTTCCAAACTTATAGAACAGGCCAAAGACAACTTCGTTATTCCGAAAACCAATCCGGAAGATGCAGCATTGCTCCATTTTACAAGCGGAACCACTGGAATGCCAAAAGGTGTTTTACATGTGCACCAAGCCGTGCTTACGCATTATATAACAGGCAAATATGTACTCGATTTTCACGAAGGAGATAGGTATTGGTGTACTGCAGATCCAGGTTGGGTTACCGGTACTTCCTACGGAATTATTGCGCCTTTAGTTAACGGTGTTACCTGTATTGTTGATGAAGAAGAATTTGATGCCGCAAGGTGGTATTCCATTCTCGAAGAACACAAAGTAAACATTTGGTACACCGCTCCCACTGCCATCAGACGATTGATGCGTATGGAGATAAAACCCTGTATAGAATATAATCTTGAAAATCTTCGCCTGATTTTGAGTGTGGGAGAACCGCTTCATGCCGAAGCCGTGATTTGGGGTGAAGAAAATTTTGGTATTCCAATTCTGGACAATTGGTGGCAAACCGAAACTGGCGGTATTATGATTGCTAATTATCCTTCGATGAAAGTAAAACCCGGTTCGATGGGAAAACCGTTACCCGGAGTGGAAATTGCCATTGCAGCAATAAATGACAAACAACTAAAACTTATTACAGAACCTAATGTTCAAGGACATTTGGTTTTAAAAAAAAGATTTCCGTCTCTTTTTAGAGGGTATTTACATGAAAACGAACGCTATAACAAATGCTTTATTGGCGACTGGTACCTCAGCGGTGACTTAGCCAAAAAAGATACCGATGGTTATTTTTGGTTTATCAGTCGTGCCGATGATATCATCAAAACTTCGGGACATATGGTGGGACCTTTTGAAGTCGAAAGTAGCCTGATGCGACATCCGGCAGTGGCAGAAGCAGCAGTCATTGGAAAACCAGAACCTACTATTGGTGAATTAGTAAAAGCTTTTGTGGTATTGAAAACTGGAAAAGAGCCCAATGAGGAAACCAAAATGGATATTATGGGTTTTGCTCGAAAGGAAATGGGACCGGCCGTTGCTCCTAAAGAAATTGAATTTGTGGAAAGCATTCCCAAAACCCGAAGTGGAAAAATTTTGCGACGGTTACTAAAAGCCCGAGAGCTCGGATTACCAGAAGGAGATATTTCAACATTGGAACAATCCTAAAATATTTTTAGATACGAAAAACTAATTTTCAACTAAAATCAATTTCAGCCATGACACCATCAAAAAAAATGAATTCGAAAAGTCAAATGATTTATTTGTTCATTATTTTTCTACTATTTCAAGGATGTCAGGCACAAGATAAGAAAAATGAAAAAGATATAGAAGCAATCCAGAAAAGTGCTACTTCCATTCCGGATAAAGTTTCTTATACGAACAATGTAGATTTCAGATTAGCCGCCAAAATAGCCACACCCGGAGTAGTACACATCAAATGTTATTTCAAATCACAAACCCAACAGAATCAAAATGAAGATAAAGATGAATTTCATAATATGCCTGACCATTTAAAAGATTTTTTTAGAGATGATCCTTTTTTTAGACAATTTAAATTCCAACTTCCCCAATCCCCACAATATGATTCTGAGCCTTTGATTGGAAGCGGATCTGGAGTAATACTGACTCCTGACGGATACATAATTACGAACAACCATCTGATAAAAAATGCATATGAAATTAATATCACTCTATTTGACGGACGCTCCTATCCTGCCAAAGTTATTGGTACTGATCCACAAACAGATCTCGCACTTCTCAAAATTGATGAAAAGAACCTTTCATTCATTATGTACGGTGATAGTGACAGCATAGAAGTAGGAGAATGGGTGGTTGCCGTAGGGAATCCCTTTAATCTTGCCTCAACCGTTACGGCAGGAATTGTAAGTGCCAAAGCCCGAAATATAAACATCTTAAGTGATCAGGGTGCTATCGAATCATTCATACAAACTGATGCTGCAGTGAATCCTGGCAATAGCGGTGGTGCTTTGGTAACATTAGAAGGAAAACTCATTGGAATCAATACTGCCATAGCGACACCTACAGGAGTCTATGCAGGATATGCTTTTGCCATTCCTGTAGACATTGTAAAAAAAGTCGCCAATGATCTGATGAATTTTGGATCCGTTCAGAGAGGCATTTTAGGAATAAGTATCCGAGACTTGAACAGCACAATTGCAAAGGAAATACATATTGACCGTGCCAATGGTGTTTATGTTGACAGTGTGATGGTAAGCGGAGCCGCGAAAGAAGCCGGTGTCAAAGCGAAAGATGTTATAATCAGTATTGATAATATTGAAACAATTACTACATCTAAATTACAGGAGGTTATTATGCGAAAACGTCCGGGAGAAAAAGTAAAAATCGTACTGATTAGAAACGGTAAAGAAAAAAAAGAACTTACTGCTACGCTCAAAAAACAGGAAAGCAGCACTAAAATCATAAAAACTAAAAGTTTGGATTTGCTAAAGGATTTGGGGGTTGAACTGGTTGAGATTACCAACGAAGACCAAAAAAATTACAATGTTAGAAACGGACTAAAAGTGACAAACCTTTATGACGGAAAACTGAAAAGATACACTGACATACGTGAAGGATTTGTAATTACCTCCATCAACAATAGAACCATTTCTACTATTAAGTCATTTATGGAAGCTGTTGCAGCGCAAAGAGGCGGTATCATGCTAGAAGGAAAATATGCAGATGACCCATCTTACTATTATTATGCTTTTGGCATGTAAAATAAACTATAGATGAATTAAAGCTCACAATTTGGATGAATAAATCAATCTAAAATAATTATAACATGGTACAATCAGCCACAATACAAAAACCTATGGATGCAAAAAAAGGCCTTTTACTTTTGTATCAAATGTTGCTCATCCGACGGTTTGAAGAGAAAGCTGCAGAACAATATGCGAAGGCCAAAATTCATGGTTTCCTGCATTTATATATTGGCGAAGAAGCCGTAGCCGTGGGTGTAAGTCAGGCTTTGGATGACGAAGACAATGTGTTAAGCACTTATAGGGATCATGGCCATGCTTTGTCACGAAAAATTGACGCTGATATTATAATGGCCGAATTATATGGTAAACAGCAAGGCTGTAGTCGAGGTAGAGGTGGTTCCATGCATTTATTTGATATATCAAAAAAATTTTACGGTGGTAATGCTATTGTGTCCGCTCATCTTCCCATAGCCGTTGGAATGGCATTGGCTTCCAAAAAACAAAAGAAAACCAATATCACCTGTTGTTTTTTTGGCGAAGGTGCCGCAGCTGAAGGGGAATTTCATGAAGCCCTGAATTTGGCCGCACTTTGGAAAGTTCCCGTTCTATTTGTCTGTGAAAACAATCTGTATGCCATGGGAACTGCCATCAGATACACCCATTCCATGACAGAGATTGAAAAAAAAGGCACTGCTTATGGAATAGAATCTGCTGCAGTTGATGGCATGAATTTAATGTCCGTTGTTAACGCTGCTACTACTGCAGTCCAAAAAGTCAGGAGTACTGGAAAACCTTATTTATTGGTTTGCAATGCCTATCGATTTCGGGCACATTCTATGGCTGATGCCGAATTATACCGTGATAAAAAGGAAGTCGAGGAATGGAAAAAACGGGATCCCATTCCGCAATTTGAGGAATTTCTATTGCAACAAAAATGGATTACTCCAGATGAAATTACCGAAATGGAACACAAAATAGAAGCGAAAATACAAAAAGCAGTAGACTTTGCTGAAGCAGGAACTTGGGAACCCTTGAACCAATTGACAAAATTTGTTTACACTGAAAATTAAATTTTATAGAGAAAAAAGCAATACTAATTTATGGCACATCAACTAACTTTTTTAAAAATAAAAACCATGGAAAATATAATATTTTGTCAAAGTTGCGGTATGCCGCTTGACTCCGAAGCTGCAAAAGGAACAGAACAAAATGGCCTGAAAAATAATGAATATTGCAAGTACTGTTACGAGGACGGTACTTTTAAAAAGCCGGAAATGAAATTGGAAGACATGAAGAATACAGTAGAAACTCAAATGAAGAAATTGAACCTTCCTGTGTATACAATTCAGAGGGCAATCAATATTTTACCTGTATTAAAGCGCTGGAAAAACAGCTAATAGGTTTTTATAAACAATATGAAAAAATGGAGAACAGTAACGGCAAAATAACGATCACCTATCGAGAGGCTTTGAAACAAGGCATTCGCCAAGCATTGCAAAATGACGAACGTGTTTTTTTGATGGGAGAAGATGTGGGACGCTATGGAGGAGCTTTTGCCGTAAGTAGAGGACTATTACAGGAATTTGGAGAGGAACGCATTATGGATGTACCACTTTCCGAAGCTGGTTTTGTGGGAGCTGGAATAGGCGCTGCAATAGCAGGTATGAGGCCTATTGTTGAATTGATGACCGTCAATTTTGGATTGCTCGCCATGGATCAGATTGTTAATAATGCAGCGACGTTTCAGCACATGACGGGAGGCCAATTGAACGTTCCAATTGTCATAAGAATGAGCTGCGGTGTTAGCCGACAATCGGCAGCGCAACATTCGCATAGCTGGGAACCGTTTTATGCCCACGTTCCGGGATTGATTGTTTTATCTGTGGGAACACATGAAGATGCGCGAGGGATGTTGCTCACGGCACTGCAAAGTTTAGATCCGATTATTATTTTTGAATATACTTCAATGCTCAATATCGAAAAAGAAATAGCAGCTGATTTAGGCATTATTGATATTACTAAAGCCAAAGTAGTACGAGAAGGAAAAGACATTTCGATTATTACTTACGGAACAGGCGTTTATAAAAGTCTGGAGGCTGCCGCCGAATTAGCCGCTGTTGGTATTGAAGCGGAAGTTATTAATTTACGGGTGTTACGCCCCTTAGATGAAAAAACGTTCCTGGCTTCGGTAGCCAAAACACACCGGACACTGATTGTGGAAGATGCGTGGCGTTCGGGAAGCATTTCTTCGGAAATTAGCGCACGAATTATGGAAAAAGGGTTTTATGACTTAGACGCACCCGTACAACGATTGTGCGGCGTTGAAGTTCCTATTCCCTATCCTGCTCATCTGGAAGATGCCGCGGTTCCCCAGAAAAATGATATTGTTAATGCGGTAAAAAAAATGATACGCCATGATTGAATTTCTAATGCCCAGTTTAGGCGCTGATATGGAAGACGGTACTTTGATCGAATGGAAAAAAAAACCAGGTGATACAGTGAAACGTGGTGATATTATTGCCGAGGTGGAAACGCAAAAAGGACTGATAGAAATCGAAGTTTTTGACGAAGGAACTATCGGAGAATTACTAATTCAGGAAGGGACGAAAGTGCCGGTAGGAACCGTCATGGCATTAATTAATCCAAGTGGAGTTCCTTTAGAAACAAAAGAAGAAAAAATTCCTGAGAAAGAATCAATAGTATTACAACCGATAGAAGAAAAAAGAATAGAACCGATCACCGCAAAAAAAGTCGTAGAAATACATATCAAAGCCTCACCATTAGCGAAGAGAATTGCTGACGATAACCATATTGACCTTTCGAAAATAACGGGAACCGGTCCCGATGGAGCCATTACAAAAGAGGATGTGGAGAATGCGATAGCCGAACGAGAAAAAATTGAAATAGAAAAAACACCTGTTGAAATAGAAAAACGAGGAACTCCTGCTGAAGCAATTCGTTCAGCTGTGGCGGCTGCCATGAGTAAATCCAATAGGGAAATTCCACACTACTATCTAGAGAAAAGGATTGATATGAAAAATGCATTGACATGGTTGCAGATAGCAAACGAGCACCGTAGCGTAAAAAAACGGTTGCTTCCTGTTACCCTATTGATAAAAGCAACAGCGAAATCGCTCACTGAATTTCCGGAGTTGAATGCTATTTGGGATAATGGTTTACACCTAAAAAAAGATATTAATATTGGTTTTGTGGTGTCGTTGCGTACTGGAGGCATTATTGTTCCTGCTCTTCATCAGGTTAATTTAAAAAATGTTGATGAAATCATGGATGCATTAAATGATATTATTCCGAGAGCTCGAGCATTGCGATTACGAAGTTCGGAATTGAGCGATCCGACCATAACAATAACAAGTATAGGCGATGGTGGAGCCGATTTGGTTTTTGGTGTAATTTATCCGCCGCAAGTGGCCCTTATTGGTTTTGGAAATATTCAGGAACAACCTTTTGCAACGGAAGGAATGATTGGTATCAGGTCTTGCGTGGACGTTACACTAGCCGGTGATCATCGCGCCACTGACGGACTGACCGGTAGTCGATTTTTATTTTCTTTAAACAAACATTTACAAACACCTGAATTATTATGACCGAAGAAGAAATTAAAAAAATTATTTTTCAATTGCTAAAAAAGATTGCTCCCGATACGGAACCTTCTGAATTGAAACCCTATGAAAATATTAGAGAAACCCTAACTATTGATTCCTTTGATACGTTACAATTCATCGTTGCACTGAATGACAAATTAGGAATAGAAATTCCGGAACAGGATTATGGAAAAATCACAACACTAAAAGATTTAGTATCTTATATTTTGAATAAAAGAGCAGCAACGGCACAATAAAAGCACTATTATGAGTAAATTTATTCTGCATTTTATTGATTATTTTTTTATAGTGTTTCATACCGTTCTCATCTTGTTCAATATATTTGGATGGATTGTTCCACGATGGCGATTTGCACATATAATCACTTTATCACTTACTGCCTTTTCGTGGTTTATACTGGGGATTTGGTACGGCTTTGGTTATTGTCCGTTTACAGATTGGCATTGGAAAATACGTGAACTTTTGGGCTATACTGATACCAGTAATTCTTATATCCATTTTTTAATTCTAAAAATTACAGGGATTAATTTTTCGGAAAGTTTTGTTGACGGCTCAACAGGAATTGTCTTTTTTACAGCGTTTTTTATGAGCATTTATTTTGCCGTAAAAAGGAAAAGACTGGATCGAAAGTTAAAAAATGAATAGCTGGAAAAAATCTAAAAACTGGTTCCTTTTAACAGATTGTATTTTGTTGTAAACCAATCTGAAATTAGAATACCTATTTTATATTTTCAAACTCAAATTATTCCGATACATCATTTTTTTGGCTTAAATTGATGTAACTTTACATAAGCCCTTTCTTGACAAAAGAAACTACAATTTATTGATTTTTAATCATTTGAATGCCCCACTTTTTTACGAATGCGTTTTAGTTTATTGATATTAAAAAATTCAAAAAATGAAAGTATTAGTATATAGTATATTGGGATTTGATAAACCTTTCCTGAAAAAAGCAGCCCATGGCAATCACGAATTAGTTTTTACAGGGCAGTCTTTGAATAAAAGTACCGTAAATTTTGCCAAAGGCTTTGATGCCGTTTCGCTTTTTACTTCTGATGATGCATCTGAAGCTGTATTGGAAAAATTATACAGCTATGGCGTTAAGTACATTGCCCTGCGTTCAGTAGCGTATGATCATGTTGATTTGCCAAGAGCAAAATCTTTGGCAATAAAAGTGGCAAATGTGCCGACTTATTCCCCTCATGCCATTGCTGAACTTGCAGTAGCTTTATTATTGGCATTAAACAGAAAACTGGTTTTCGGTCAGACGTTAATGCAAATAGGCGATTATCGTTTAGATCATTTAGTAGGTTTTGATTTGTATGGAAAAACAGTAGGCATTGTAGGGACCGGAAAAATTGGTGCCGCTTTTGCTAGAATTATGCATGGTTTTGGATGTAATATTCTGGCATTTGATATTGAGGAAAACAAGGAACTAATGAATGAAATCCCTATTGCCTATGCTTCGTTGGAAGATGTATGCAAAAATTCTGATGTGCTATCTGTCCATTATATGCATAACAGTACAACAGAGCATTTGTTCAACAAATCCATTTTTTCGATAATGAAAAAAGGAGTAATCTTTATTAACACGGCTCATGGAAGCCTCTTAAATACAGCGGATTTATTAGAAGCTGTAGAAAACAAAACCATAGCTGCAGTTGGTTTGGACGTTTATGAAAAGGAGAAGCCGATATTTTTTCAGGAACATACTGATGCTCCCATAACTGACACTTTATTTCTAAAACTCCGCTCCTATCCTAATGTATTAATTACCGGACATCAGGGTTTTTTAACAAATGAAGCATTAGAGGCAGTTGCCCATACAACCATTGCGAACTTAAATGCTTGGGCATACAATGGTATTTCTGAAAATGAAGTACACTGAGTGAAACTTTGTGTTCATTTCTAAACGAATACAATATATTGATTTTTATTATTTGCCTATTTTTTTCTAATCATACTATGGTTAATAGTATTAAAAATTCAAAAAATGAAAGGATCATTTAAACTTGGAAAAATAGCAGGTATTGGGATATTTATTCACTGGACCTTCTCTTTACTTATTCTGTTTATCATTTTCATTAACTACAGAGCAGGCCAAAATACGGAGCAAATAATATGGTCTGTTGCATTTATTTTATCTATTTTCATTACTGTTTTGCTACACGAACTGGGGCATGCTTTAGCAGCAAAAAATTATAACATAACAACCAAAGACATCACGCTTTTACCTATTGGCGGTTTAGCCCGACTTGAACGAATCCCTGAAAAGCCTGCAGAGGAATTAATAGTCGCTTTTGCGGGGCCTTTGGTAAATATCACTTTGGCATTAGTAACGGGAATTTTTATTACGATTCCAGATACTTCGGAGCAATTGATGGCTGAATTATCTCCTGGTATTAATGCCGATAATTTCTTTCTCAATTTCTTTTTAGTCAATTTTTGGCTGGCCCTTTTTAATTTAATTCCGGCTTTTCCTATGGACGGCGGCAGAATTTTACGCGCGCTTTTATCCTTTAAACTACAAAGACATGTTGCCACAAGAATCTCGGCCCGAATAGGTCAATTATTAGCAATGGCTTTTATTCTTTTTGGTTTTTTCACTTCTCCTTTTTTGATTTTTATAGGTATATTTGTTATTATTGGTGCTCAAGTTGAAGCTGATTATACCGAATCGAAATTTATGCTGAAGGGTTTTAAAGTACATGATGTTGTAATGAAAAATTACCCAACGATAGATGCGAATGAAAAAATAAAAATAGCAGTGGCATTAGTTTTGGACAGCCAAAACAAGAATTTTTTAATTATAGAAGATACCATTCCTGTTGGTACACTTAATCGGGACGAAATTATAATGGCACTGTCTGAAAAAGGAGGTGATGAATTCATTTATAATGTCATGGATCGAAATTTAGTTTATCTTGACAGTAGTTCCCTTTTGGAAAACATCTTTGAGCTCATACAACTCAATAAATCAAGATTAATGCTGGTAATGGAAAACAATGAACTTCTAGGTACTTTGGATGTAGAAAATCTTATGGAATTCATTTTAATTAATGAGGTAAAAATAAATAATGCCCATGACGAAAAGAAAAAATAGCGTTCATACCTCTAAAAGTCTGGAACTTGTTTATAGTGGCGAAGATTATTTTTCTCGATTAGAAGCTATTATCCATAATTCCCAATTTGAAATCGATATTCAGATGTATATTTTTGAAAACGATTTAATAGGAAGAAGAATTATTACCGCATTAAAAGAAGCTGCTGCACGCCATGTTAAAATTTACATCCTTTTAGACGGATTAGGCTCATTATCCTTCCCCTCAGAAATAATAAACGAACTAAAGCAATCTGGTATTAACATTCGTTTTTTTGCCCCTTTATTTTCAGCATACACCTTTTATCTTGGCAGAAGATTGCATCATAAAGTAGTTGTTGCTGATGCAAAAATTACACTAATAGGTGGAATAAATATAGCCGATAAATACCATGGCACGTCCACGGAAGCGCCTTGGCTTGACTATGCGGTTCAATTAAATGGTGAAATTGCCGAACCACTTCAGGAACTTTGCAGAGATATCTATTTTAAGAAAAGACGTTTGGGCAGCAAAAAAATTAAGTCCGTCTTTCATCTTCAAGAGGATGCTTTGGTACGTATTATTCAGAATGACTGGCTAAAAAGGAAAAATGAAATTTGTGATGGATATATAAAGTCCATTCGAAACGCAAAAAAAGAAATAATTATAGTGGGAAGCTATTTTCTTCCCGGCATACGAATCATTCGAGCCTTGAAAAAAGCATCCAAAAATAAAGTGGAGATTAAATTAATTCTGTCCGGAATATCAGATTTACCAATGACAAGACGCGCTACTTGCTTTCTCTATGGCAAACTGCTTAAATACAACATCGAATTATACGAGTGGGACAAATCTATTTTGCATGGAAAAACAGCAGTAATAGATGGTTGCTGGACAACTATAGGTTCTTTTAACCTGAATAATTTAAGTTCTTATGGAAGTGTAGAAATGAATGTTGAAATAAATTCTATTCTATTTTCAAAAATTTATCAATCCCACCTCAACCAAATTATTGCACAATGCCAAAGGGTAACTCCAGAATCACTAAGAATTAAAACTAGTTTATTTACAAAAATCATTAATCTGCTTTCGTATTTATTTACCAGAATGATAGAAATAATCGTCACGTACACACCCTATAAACGATTCAATAATTAACACTGTTCCATGGCAATAGCAGCTTTTATCCCAAAAACAGAAAAAGGATAATTCTATTTCGTTAAGGCAAAAAAATTATGACAATAAGTATTGTTAATTAAATATTTTTTGTAACTTTAACTGATAAATCATTATAAATAAGCATTTTACATATTTTTAAAATACTAATTTAGAATTTAAAAAAATGGAACCGCATCGAATAAAAACTAAAAAAAAAGAGGACTGGATTCAAAAGGATTTAAAGAATAAAATCTCGAAATTAGACCGAAAAACAATATTTGTTCCAAGTCAGGATGAATTGTTTTTCTAGTTCCTTTCTCAAAGAACTTTGTTAGCCCAGGTTAGCGACGGAACCGTGAGTCACTGTTCTGTAATTGAATGCTCTTTCAAGCACCAGGTTTAAAAGATTCTCCGCAGAGCTCCGAACTTTTAAACCGGTATTCTTAATCGGGGTTAGGGACAGAATAGTCCCTACTCCATTAACGATTTAAACCCTATGGATTTTGCCCAATACAAAGAAGCCTTTATCAAGGAAGCCCGTAAAATAGGATATTCCCTGCCTAATATCCAACGCTGTCTGGATTATGCTGAAATTTTATTTTCACATGATATACCTGTAATTTACAATCCTGCCCACTTATCAGCTCATGTAGGATACAAAAAAGAATACCTAAAAAAAGCGTCTCTTTTCCCTAGGTATTTTTATCGTGACTTTGATATTACCAAAAAAAATGGTACCAAACGACTTATTTCTGAGCCACTTCCCAGTTTGAAAGAAATCCAAATCTGGATTCTAAGAAACATTCTTTATAAAGCACCCATTAGTCCTTTTGCGAAAGCATACAGACCCAATGTAACACTATTGGAAAACCTAAGATTCCATAAAAACCAACCCAAAGTTTTCACCCTGGATTTGGAGCATTTCTTTCCATCAATTACCATTGAGGCGGTTGAAAAAGAGTTTCATCAATTGGGGTATTCTAAGATGGTATCCAGATTGCTTTCTAAATTATGCACCCGTGACAAAACTTTACCACAAGGCGCACCTACGAGCCCGTATCTTTCGAATTTAATTTTTAAAGATGCTGATGCTGAAATTGCTGCGTATTGCAAAGAGCAAAAAATACGATACACTCGTTATGCCGATGACATGAGTTTCTCCGGTGATTTTGATGAGAATGAACTACTCCTTAAAGTAACGGAAATCGTTGAAAAATTAAACCTTCATATCAATAAAAACAAAACCAGACTCATGACGTACAATACACGCCAAACCGTTACAGGCATTGTAGTCAATGAAAAACCACAGGTAGTTTTTCATAAACGCAATGAGTTAAGACAGGCCATGTATTACATTAAGAAATTTGGTTTTGAGGAACACCGCGAATACAAAGAAATTGATCAGAAGAATTACTTGGAACATTTGCTGGGAAAGGTGAATTTTGTATTGCAAATCAATCCAAAAGACACCGAATTTATTGGGTATAAATCGATACTGATTAACCTAAAAAAGAAACAAGATTTAAAAGCATTGGAAGACGAATTGTTACCAATTTAAAAATCGATAATTTTGAATTATTAAAAAACAGATAAATTAAAACACTATTTGAGGCTTTTTTAATTCTAACAAAACACTGGAGTAAAAAATTTTTCCATTCTAACAACGGAAAAATGATTAAATTTGATAGAATAAATTTCTAGATTTTCATCCCATAATAGTACCAACCCAGCTATTGTAAGCCTCATAAAACATGAAGTCAAATACACAATTATTTATCGAACTTTGGCACGAAGCCCGAACACGGTTTTCAAATCAATTGTTACAACTCACTGAAAATGATTTAAAAAAGACATTAACTCCAGCTCCTAACAGCCTTGGTTTTCTAATACGTCATATTGGGGATGTTGAATTACTTTTTGCAAAAAATGTCTTTGGCTCCAGTGAAATAAAAGTAATTGCCAAAACTGTAATTGCACAAAAAGATACTGGCGAGTGGACTAATCTTCCAGAATTAAAAGAATATGTAGCATTTTCATTTGAAAGCTTACAATCAATTGTCGAAAAACAATCAGAAACGGACTGGGAAACAATGGTCTCAACAAAAGAATTTGGTACAAAAACAAAAGCCGAAGCCTTTGGACGAATTGTATCGCATACAGCTTATCATGCGGGACAAATGGCCATCATAAATAAATATGGATCTTTCTAATCCTTTTGGAAATTCAAAAAAAAAAAATATAAAATCAGTGACAAATTAAATCCTTCTTTTATTTACAGGCTGATTGAACAAAAATTATATAAAGGCTCCAAATTGGAGCTTTAAAATTTTACAACTAATTGAAATAAAATAATTTACCATGTTTTTACATTGAATAATTGATTAAATTTGATAGACAAAAAAACCTTAAATTTATAATCATTTGTACTCAAGATAAGGATCTATTTGGATATCAGAAAAACGATTTTATAAAGTCCGATCTAAAGCTTCTGAATATCTTTATAGTCTAAAAAAGTAAAAAGCCATGAAAAAAATAACAACAATTCTCGCCACACTGTTTTTCTCTACTTTTTTATTTGCACAAACAACATGGAAAGCAGACCCAATGCATTCTAAATTATCTTTTAGCACCGTACATCATGGCATTTCTGATATTGCCGGATTATTCAAAACATTTGAGATAACCGCTACAACCAAAGAAACCGATTTTAGTGACGCCGCCTTTGAACTTTCAACGGAAGTGGCATCACTCGATACCGAAGTAGAAATGCGGGATAAACATTTACGAAGTGCTGAATTCTTTGAAGTAGAAAAATATCCGAAAATGACTTTCAAAAGCACATCAATAGAAAAAACTGGAAAAGACAAATACAAATTAATGGGCAACCTCACATTACATGGAATAACAAAGCCAGTAACCATCAATATGTGGTACAGAGGCACTATAGAAAATCCACAATCAAAAGCAATCACAGCCGGTTTTCAGTTTAGCGGAACTCTAAAACGTTCTGATTTTGATATTGGTCCAAAATTTCCTCCGTCAATGATTAGTGATGAAGTAAAAATTAAAGTAAATAGTGAATTTATAAAACAATAATTTTTTTCATAATGGATTATATAAACCCTGTCATTGACACAGGATAAAATAATTACAAAAGAACACGTTTCTTATCTTGATTAGTCCTAAAAAAGACCCGTTTTTTTTAGGACTAATCATTTACAAATCAATGAAATAATCTGTTTTATTCCGTTTTAACAACTAAAAATTGATTAAATTTGATAATAGTAATACTCCATTAAACAGTATGAATTTTGGTACTTCATACAGTCATAAGCATATAAAACTAATCATAGAAATAGCAATTATTAAAATAATCTACGATGGCATTTATAGACTATTACAAAATCCTTGAAGTGGACAAAAAAGCAACGGAAGCCGAGATAAAAAAGGCGTACCGAAAACTTGCCAGAAAATACCATCCCGACTTAAACCCAAACGATAAGGAAGCCGAAAGAAAATTCAAGGAAATTAATGAAGCTAATGAAGTATTAAGCCATGCCGAGAATCGTAAAAAATACGATGAATATGGTGAAAATTGGCAACATGCTGAGCAGTATGAAAAAGCAAAACAGCAAGGGCAATATCAGGGTAGCGGACAACAGGGTGGATTTGGCGGATTTGGCGGTGGCGGAGATTATTCAGACTTTTTTGAATCAATGTTTGGTGGTCGTACATCAGGGAGACAAAGAGGACGCAGCGCCCAATTCAAAGGACAAGATTTCGCTACTGAATTACATCTTGATTTAAAAGACGTGTACACAACCCACAAGCGAACCTTAACCATCAACGGCAAAAGCATCCGAATTACCATTCCTGCCGGAGTAGAGAACGGTCAGCAAATAAAAATTAGCGGTATGGGCGGTGAAGGTTCTGATGGTGGACCAAAAGGAGATTTATACATCACTTTCACTGTTGAAAATCATACTAATTTTAAGCTGGACAAACACAATTTATACTCCACCGTGGATTTAGATTTATATACCGCCCTATTAGGTCGTGATATCACTGCAGACACTTTTGACGGAAAAGTAAAACTGACAGTAAAACCCGGAACCCAAAACGGAACTAAAGTAAAACTGAAAGGAAAAGGATTTCCTATTTACAAAAAAGAAGGGGAATTTGGTGATTTATACATTACTTATCAAGTAAAAATTCCTACTGATCTTTCCGAAAAAGAAAAAGAATTATTTACGGAACTTGCTAAGCTAAGAACGTCATGAATATAGAAAAATTCATCCCTTTATCATCATTATACAATCATTATAATGTAGAAATGTCATTCTTTTTCAATTTAAATGAAATGGGGCTAATCGAGATTCTTACCATCGATGAAACCAAATATATTCACCCTGACGCTATCTATGAAATCGAAAAAATGATTCGGATGCATCAGGAATTAGCCGTTAATATCGAAGGAATTGATGTGGTATTGAATCTATTACAAAAAATAGATGATTTACAAAATGAGTTGATTTCTGTCAAAAACAGATTGCGGTTGTACGAAAGTTGAATATTAGCTACTTCTTTTTAATAAAAAAAAGAGAAACTGAATTAACAAAAGCTATTTTTATTCCTTTGGAAAATTGAACTAATCCTTTAAAAAAAATCTAAAAATCGATACTTTTTTGGTAATCAACGCCTCACAAGTTCAATCCCAAGTCACTTCTAAATCAAATCCCCATTATTAGAATAAGCATCAGATAAAGTGCCTACTAAATAAATTTATTTTTGTTGCCCAAACGAACAATAAAGCGAAACTGATTATTTCTTTTGGACATTAATGTTCGTCTTTTTTTATCGAGCAAGAGTAGCAATAGTACAAGTTATAAACAAAGACACTAACGGAATAATTATCACAATATGAATGCTTTGTATCTAGATATTATAGGGTTTCTAATTGCAACAGCGATAATTGTAGTAACTGGCTCAAGACTTTCTAAATATGGAAATCTAATGGCTGATATGCTGGGCTGGGGAAAAATGTTTATGGGTATTATCCTGATGGCATCAGTGACTTCTATGCCTGAATTGATGAATGGAATAAGCTCCGTAGTTATTTTGGATGCTCCAGATCTTGCCGTTGGCGATATCGTGGGAAGTTGCGCTTTCAATATCCTTATTATTTCCATAATGGATTTGTTTTATGATCATAAAAAACCTTTAACATCCGTTGCACAAACTGGGCACATAATTGCAGCATCATTCGGAATTATATTGATGAGCTTGGTTGCGTTTGCTATTTTAATGCCTGATATTTTCGGAAATATTATTTGGATTGGAGAATTCAGCCTATTATTTCTCCTTTTATATTTCATTGCGATTCGAGTTATTTTTCTCTACAATAAAAAAGACAATAATCATCGGGAAGAAAAGAAGCAATCCTATTCCCTGACCCTAAAACAAGTGGTTCTTAGATATTCGATGAATGCTATTATTTTGATGACTGCTGCTATGCTATTGCCTTATTTTGGGGAACACCTTGCAAAAGCAAGCGGATTGGGTCAAAGCTTTTTTGGTACTTTATTTATTGCCGCTTCTACTTCTCTGCCGGAAGTTGTCGTATCTGTTGCTGCTATCCGGATGGGCACTATCGACCTTGCCATAGGAAATATTTTTGGAAGCAATATTTTTAATATTGCGATTCTGGCAATTGATGATATCCTATATACGAAGGGGCCTATTTTTCAGCATACAAGTCCCAATCACATAGTACCGGTACTTGGCACTATTATCATTACGGCAATAGGGGTTGTGGGTATCGTTTTTAAAGAAGAAAAAAAATGGAAACTGGCAATCGATACTGCTTTAATAGTATTGGTATATGTATTAATGATGGGTTTACTGTATTATATAAAATAAAAAACTAAAGCGATGAACTGGCATTTACTCCCTCTTTCGGAAATAGCCCATTTGTTGAGTACAAATCCATCTGGCATTGATGCAGTGACGGCATCACAACGCTTGTATGAACACGGTAAAAATCAAATTGAGGACAAAAAAAAGAAGACTATTTTGCAGATGTTACTACATCAGCTATTGGACTTTATGATACTCATCCTTATTGTAGCGGCAATTATTTCTGGCATATTGGGCGATGTAACTGATACAGTGATTATTCTTGCCATTGTTGTGATTAACGCTTTAGTAGGGTTCATACAGGAATACCGCGCAGAAAAAGCAATGGAAGCATTAAAAAACATGGCTGCTAACCATGCACTTATTTTACGTGAAGGAAAGAGGATTGATATTCCTGCTTTTAATTTAGTGCCGGGAGATGTCGTTATACTTGAAGCAGGAAATATCATTCCTGCTGATGTCCGTTTTTTTGAAACGCATCAGGTAAAAGTGGATGAATCAGCCCTTACAGGAGAATCCCATAACGTGGAAAAAATTCCAGAAGAACTTTTCGGAAGCGAATATCCGCTTGGCGACCGGGTAAACATGGGCTATAAAGGAACATCTATCACCAACGGACGAGGACTTGCTTATGTGGTGGCAACAGGAATGAATACTGAACTAGGCCAAATTGCAAAAATGATTCAGACCGATGAAATCACTACTCCGTTACAAAAAAGATTAACCGCTTTCGGCAAAAGATTATCAGTAGGTATTCTTATAATCTGTACCGTAATCTTCTTTATCGGATGGTTGCGCGGAGAATCGGTTTTAACGATGTTGATTACTTCCATTTCACTTGCTGTTGCCGCCATTCCCGAAGCCTTACCGGCATTGGTGACCATTGCATTGGCCTTTGGTGCCAAAAAATTAGCGAAAAGCAATGCACTTATCCGAAAATTACCGGCCGTAGAGACTTTGGGTTCTGTTACTTACATCTGTTCTGATAAAACGGGAACTCTGACGCTGAATAAAATGACCGTACAGGAAATTTTTGAAACGTCAGACACAAAATACAATGCCATTTTTGGAGAAAACAATACGTTACTCCATACAATGGCCTTAAACAACGATGTTTCAGATGGTGAAAAAGGAAAATGGATTGGAGATTCAACTGAAGTAGCCTTAGTCCAATACGCCTTCGATAAAAATTTGAATCGAGCTGATTTAGAATTAATATTTCCCCGAATTGCAGAATTGCCTTTCGATTCTAAAAGAAAATGCATGACTACAATCCATCAAATCAAAAATGCTGACGCTGGTCAAAACGCTAGTGTTATTGTAATTACAAAAGGTGCTGTAGACGTACTTTTTAACAAACTGAATGTCGATCAAAAATTGCTTATTCCTGAATTTGAGCTCAAAGTCAACGAGATGGCCGAGCAAGGATATCGCGTGTTGGGATATGCTATAAAAACAATTCCCTTCTTACCTGAAAATTTGGATGCTGATGAAATTGAAACGGAATTAACTCTTATTGGTTTTGCCGGAATGATTGACCCTCCGCGAGAGGAAGCAAGACAAGCTGTTTCTGAATGCAAAGACGCAGGTATTATTCCTGTGATGATTACGGGCGATCATAAGCTAACCGCCAAAGCCATTGCCGAAAAACTGGGAATCATTTCCAGTGATGAAGATCTCGTGCTGACAGGTTCAGAACTAACCCGATTAACGCAGAGTGAGTTTATTAATATCGTCGAAAAAGTAAAAGTATATGCACGTGTAAATCCGGAACAGAAATTAAGAATCATTAACGCCTTGCAATCAAAAAACCACTTTGTCGCCATGACAGGCGATGGCGTGAATGATGCTCCTGCGCTTAAAAATGCCGACATCGGTATCGCAATGGGGATTAACGGAACAGAAGTTTCCAAAGAGGCCTCACACATGATTTTGCTTGATGATAATTTTGCCACCATTGTGGTTGCAGTAAAGCACGGCAGAAAAATATTCGATAATATCCTCAAATTTATTAAGTATATCATGACCGGAAATTCTGGCGAAATATGGGCGATATTTTTAGCCCCTTTTTTCGGATTACCCATTCCACTGTTAGCCATACA
Organism: Flavobacterium melibiosi; assembly: GCF_048158545.1. Classification (NCBI taxonomy): domain Bacteria; kingdom Pseudomonadati; phylum Bacteroidota; class Flavobacteriia; order Flavobacteriales; family Flavobacteriaceae; genus Flavobacterium; species Flavobacterium melibiosi. The sequence continues at coordinate 94,100 of NZ_JBLNKU010000006.1, forward strand.
CATTCTTTGGATTAATTTAGTAACCGATGGTTTACCCGGATTAGCGCTTGCCTCAGAACCATCTGAAGCAAACATAATGAAACGACCTCCAAGAAATCCAAAGGAAAATATTTTTTCAAATGGCATGGCAATACATATTTTGTGGGTAGGATTTTTAATGGGTACAGTAACCATTGGGATGCAGGCATGGGCAATATATAATGCAAACAGCCACTGGCAAACCATGGCATTCACAGTTCTTTGTTTCAGTCAGTTAGGACATGTTATTGTCATTCGTTCCGGAAGTCAGTCTATATTTAAAATAGGATTTTTTTCTAACAAACCCATGTTGGGTGCATTATCGATCACTATTATTCTACAATTTATGATTATTTACACGCCATTCTTTAACGAGATTTTTAAAACACAACCTCTAACTATTTATGAGTTGCTGCTAACCTTAGCGGCATCAAGTATTATATTTTGGTCTGGTGAACTTGAGAAATGGATAAAAAGCAGAAATAAATAAACTACAATCATCTTTTAATTCTTTATTCCATTTTAGTATAAAATATTCGGGTAATAGATTATATCCTTTTCCAGATACTATTTTTTGAATAATATAAAGAACCATTCAAGAAACGCCCTAATTTTTCTTAAATCTGTTTTTTTTCTCGACAAAATCATCAAAAAAACAGACGAACAACACGTAAAACATCTGACAATCAGATAAATAATCGTATATTTGAGTAGCCATTTTCTGTTAAAAATTAATTCATTCGCTTATGAATAGTATTTTTAAAATAATCGAATTGTTCAAAGTTTTTTTACTTGAAATTGGTGAACTCTCCTATTTTGCAGGCCGTTTTTTTAAAGAAGCGTTTAAACGTCCTTCAGAATTCAAGGAATTTCTTCGCCAATGCTTTTATATGGGAAATCGTTCCCTACTGCTAGTTGCTGTTACAGGATTTATCATTGGTTTGGTTTTTACTTTACAATCCCGTCCCACTTTACAGGAATTTGGCGCTGTTTCTTGGATGCCATCTATGGTGAGTATTTCGCTTATTAGAGAAATTGGACCTATCATAACGGCCCTGATTTGTGCGGGACGCATTGGTTCCGGAATTGGTGCTGAGCTAGGTTCCATGAGGGTTACGGAACAAATTGATGCCATGGAAGTTTCAGGCACAAACCCTTTTAAATATTTAGTGGTTACACGAATATTAGCGACCACTTTTATGCTGCCCATTCTGGTTTTTTTTGGAGATGCTATCGCCATTTTCGGCTCTTTTCTAGTGGAAAACATCAAGGGAAATGTGTCTTTTTTATTGTATTACAATCAGGTTTTTGATGCGTTGGAATTTGGTGATTTAATCCCTGCAACGATTAAAACCTTCTTTTTTGGATTTGCTATAGGGCTAGTAGGTTGTTTTAAAGGATACAATTGTAAAAAAGGTACTGCAGGTGTCGGTTTAGCGGCCAACTCTGCAGTCGTTTTCACCTCGATGCTGCTTTTTATTATTGACTTTATTGCTGTTTTTGTTACCGATATTTTTTATGATTTATAACTGATTATGAGTACACCAATACAAAATAAAAACCCCATTATAGAAATCAAAGGCTTAAAAAAAAGCTATGGTGATAATCATGTTTTGGATGATTTTAACATGATCTTGTATGAAGGTGAAAATTTAGTTATCATGGGAAAATCAGGTTCCGGAAAGTCAGTAATGATTAAATGTCTAATTGGATTAGAAGAGCATGACAGTGGCTCTATCCTAGTGATGGGAAAAGACATTAGTGAACTCGACCACGAAGAATTAGACGAACTTCGGACAGAAGTTGGTTTTCTTTTTCAAGGAAGCGCACTTTATGATTCGATGACGGTCAGAGAAAATCTGGAATTCCCGCTAAGACGTCATAAAAAAAAATTCGGAAAAATAAAAGACACCACTCCATTGGTTATGGAAGCATTGGAAAATGTGGGTTTGGCTCATACTTTGAATTTAATGCCCGAAGAACTTTCGGGAGGAATGAAACGAAGGATTGCTTTGGCAAGAACTTTAATTCTCCAACCTAAAATTATTCTTTATGACGAACCAACTACTGGATTAGACCCCATCACAGCAAAGGAAATTTTACTGTTAATGATGTCCATCCAGAAAAAATACAACACTTCGGCAATCATCATCACACATGATGTGGATTGCGCCAGAATGATTTCAAACAGAATGATTTTATTGGTAGATGGTATCAACTATATCGAAGGCACTTTTGAGGAATTATCAATCTCAACTGATCCTAAAGTACAAGCTTTTTTTAAATAAGAATAAAAATGGAAAAAACGACATCACAAAAAATACGTCTTGGACTTTTTGTAATAATCGGGTTAATAATTTTTATACTAGCCGTTTATTTCATTGGCGATAAGCAACAAATGTTTGGAAAAACCTACCACTTAAAAGCTATCTTCAACAACGTAAATGGCTTACAAATAGGCAATAACGTACGCTATTCAGGGATAAACGTAGGAACCGTTCAAGGAATTGAAATGGTCAATGACACTATCATTCGAGTGGATATGCTTATTGAAAAAACTATTTTTTCCTATATCAAAAAAGATGCAGTTGCCATTATAGGTTCCGATGGTCTGGTAGGAAACATGATTATAAACATTCTCCCGGGAAAAGGCAAATTTCCACCTGTGACTCCCGGAGATGAGATTAAATCCGTGAATCGCGTTCGTACGGATGACATGCTTAATACACTTGGGGTGACCAATAAAAACGCAGCGCTTCTTACCGCTGATTTACTTAAAATCACAAAGGAAATCACCGAGGGAAAAGGAACTGTGGGTTTATTGATTAAAGATTCCATTTTGGCAAAAGACCTGAAAGAAACTGTGCTTTATTTAAAAATTACGGGAAAAGGAACCTCTGAGTCTGTTACAAGATTAAACCGAATCATTTCTTCATTGGATAATAAAGACAATGTGATAGGTGTTTTGAAAGATACGGCTGTAGCCAATAATATGAAAACAATTGTTCAAAATTTAGATGAATCAAGCTATAAAATTGATGGAGTAATAACCAATCTCAACTCGACAATAACAAATATTAAAGATGGAAAAGGAACAATAAATTACCTTTCAAATGACCCTGAATTAGTACGAAAAATAGATTCTACGATGACTAACATTAATGAAGCCAGTTTTCGTCTAAATGAAAATATGGAAGCTTTGAAACACAATTTCTTATTTCGAGGCTATTTTAGAAAACAAGAAAAAGCAAAATTGAAAGAGCAGAAAAAATAGATTCATGAGATTAATATTGAATTAGAAATTCATTAGAAACATCAAATCATGGTTTCAATAGAAAAACTTGGAATAATTCTTAGCCCCACTGAAAAAGATGATGTATAGTTATTTAGTCACAGGAAAACCAAAATATAAAAAAATAGCCGCAATAACATTTGATTTTTTACTTTCCCACTATTTCATGAAAGGACAGTTAAAAGTAATCTCAAACAGAGGATGGTTTAAAAAAGAAAACGAAAGAGTCTTCTACGGGAAACAACCCATTGAAGTAACCAAAAACAAAAAGTACAAAGATCAATTAAAACTGGTTTTCATCTGGTTTTTAGGGAACAATCATTTGAAACAAATCCTGTATAATCCTGAAAATGGCGCATCCTATGATGGATTAGAAGACAAACACATCAACATTAATCAAAGTGCGGAATCTACCTTATGCTATTTCAAGGCGAGATTAATTATGGAAAAATATTCCGAAAACTAACCTTCAAAAACTATTTAATAATGCTCTGGTTTTACTTCCTAAGTATATGAACTCTGGTTTTACGAATTTGTCTTTCGGTATTGTGACGCAATTGTTCATGATGCAAAAACCATCCTCCAATAGCTCCAATAACACTTCCCAGAAGAATATCAACAAATCGGACCGAAATTAAAGTATTCGCATCAATGGTCATGGCACTACCCGCCTCAGCCAAAAACAGGGTTAATGGCGTAATAAAAATAACTGCCAATCCATAATGTCTCACTACCAGCATTTCAATTATAAACTGCAACACTATAATAAAAATACAAATTGTTAAAGGAGTCATTTTTAGCAATAACAACAGCCATGCCAGTCCTAATCCTATAAACGTTCCTAAAATACGTTGAAAACTCCTTTGCCACACATGCTGCAAACTAGCACCCTGCATTACCGCTAAACACGAAATAGGCAACCAATATGGATTAGCTAATTTAAGCAAATGTCCTATAAGCAGCGAGAAAAATATAAAAAAGCCTACAATACCCGATTCAAATAAAGTCGTATAATTACTTTTTTTTACTACGATTAATGCTGTTTTTGGCAGATGTTTCTTGACACTATACAAACTATAAAACAAGGCCAATAAACAGGCAAGCATCGCTCCCATCCCAATCAGCCCAACACGAATTGGAATCTTTTCTAAATCAAATGGCATACAACTGGCAAGGGAAGCAATCATGATAAAAAAGAAACTTCCGGGAGGCTTCATGCTAAAGTAATTAACGACCCAATGCACACTGATGGCAAAGAAACCCAAAACCACAGAAGAAAGTATTGGATTAAAACTAAAACAAAGTCCAATAACAAAGGATATCATAAAACCAAATGAACAGGTTAATAGCGTAATCATTCGTCGTGCCACTGTAGTTGCTGGTAAATATAAAATTACCAATCCTCCCATACAGGATAATATTCCGTAATCCAGTCTGTCAAAATAAAAACCAAGCAACAAGGGAAATCCAACACAAAACGATGCTAAAACTGGAAAATGCCAAAGTCGTTCTGTCTTTTTTAATTCAAAGAGCAATTTTGCTTCTCTAAGGACCAGCGTTTTAAAATTATCCTTCATTTTGATCTTTATTAAATACTTTTCAACGCTTCAATAAGCAAATCAATGTCTTCTTTTGAGTTATAATGACTTAAAGAAATGCGTAAACTTGGTTTTTTTAAATCTTCATTCGAAAGCATTTCCGCTAATACATGTGAGGGTTTTATGCTTCCGCTTTGACAGGCACTTCCGCGAGAAACTGCAATTCCTTTCATATCTAAATGGAATAAAATCATACCGGTTTTATCTTCTGAAAAAGGCAATAAAATATTCAATATATTATAAAATCCATCGACACTTCCGTTGATTACAAAAGCTGGAAATTCAATTTCGAGTTGGGTAATCAAATAGTTTTTCAATTCAGAGATATACTTTCTTTCTGTTTCTAAATTAGTATAGGAAAGTTCCAGTGCTTTTGCCATTCCTGCAATTTGGTGCAAAGCTTCCGTTCCTGCTCGTAATCCTTTTTCCTGTTCACCACCAAAAAATAAAGGTTGCAAACCGGAGTTTTTTCGAATAAAAGCAAACCCAACACCTTTGGGACCGTGAAATTTATGAGCACTTGCTACAATAAAATTAATAGGTAACGCTTGTAAATCAATTGCTGTTTTTCCAACGGACTGTACCGTATCAGAATGAAACAATACATTATGTTCTTGGCAAATCAGTCCGACTCTATCCAAATCCAAAATGGTTCCAGTTTCGTTATTCACATGCATTAAGCTTACCAACGTTTTCTTTTCTTCCGAAAAAGTATTTAAGTTTTGGTTGTCAGGAACCCACTTTTTTATTTCATCGGAAGAAAATTCTTTTTTGATGTGGGTTTCCTGAGAAAGCAGTTCTACTAAATCAGTGATATCAATTTCGCCATTTGGTTTAACAGCCACATAATCAACCTGAATACCGTATTCGCTTTGCAAAACTAAAATCGTGTATAAAACGGCATGATGCTCTATTTTACTGGTAATGATTCGCTCTACTTTCAAATCTTTAACGGCAGAACGAAGAATCCAATTATTGGCTTCGGTACCGCAGGAAGTAAAAATTATTTCCTGTGCAGTCCCATTCAAATGTTTCGCAATTGACTTTCTGGAAAGTTCTAAAATACTTTTGGCATTACGTCCAAAACTATGCGTTGACGATGGATTTCCATAATCTTCCGTCATTACTTTGGTCATTTCCTGGATTACTTCAGAACGAATAGCAGTTGTAGAAGCGTTATCGAGATATACTTTTTTCATTTTTTGAAAATTATAAATTATTTTAAGCCTTCCAATTTTGATGGTATCCCTTTTGATTTTCTGGGAAAAATCAGTTTTTTATTAAAAACTGCTATCGAAACCAAAATCAGGAAATACGAAAATAATTGAAGGGAAGTAGCTTCTTCATTATAATAAAAGATGGCCAGTAAAAAACCAATAATTGGGTTAATATAAATCATAATTCCAACTGCTGATGAATTAATTCCATTTAGCGCATACAAGTTTAAAAATAACGGGATAATAGTAAAAAACACAACAATAACCAGCAAACAGGCATAAAACAAAGGCTCAACAGGAATTACTCCACTATAATCCGGATAAAACGGCAGAAGAATTATTGCGGTAAACAGCAATTGTATGTTCAAAATCAGGAATTTATCCAGTTCACTATTTTTTCGCTGACTCACTAAATACAAAGCATAAGTGGCTGCCGTAATAAGACTATAAAAAATGTCTTCAAAATGATTGAATGATAATAAAACACAGCTAAAAACACTTATTGTTACTGCAATCCAATGCCATTTACTTAATTTTTCCTTTAGTATAAAAAACGCAAAAACTGTCGTAAGAATTGGGCAAATTAAATAGGCTAACGATGCCGTTTTTACACTAACATGATTCATCACATAAATAAAAACAAACCAGTTGGAAGATAAAAACAGTCCACCTCCCAAAGTCAAAACAACAACACTTTTCCGCTTTTTTAGAGTCATATTTTTAAAATGATTCCAATTTTGTTTCATTACATTTCGTCGGAAAGCAACATTAATGAGTACCATCACAATAACACTAAAAAAAACACGGTAAAATAAAATGTCTAAAGACGGGTAATTATGTAACGGTTTTAATGCCAAACTGAAAAACCCCCAGATAAAAAAGGCAGAAAAAGCGGCTAAATAATATTTATTAATTCTCATATTCAGTATTAAATTCAAGCAAAGATAATGATTTCTATTCGCTTTGAATTGCAGACGTCTTCCATTTAAACAAAGGATTAAGGTCTATTTTTAATTTATTCTTTGAAATTTAAAAACCCAATATGTTGTTAAATTCGATGATTTTGAATAGGAATGTATTTGGAACAAATTAAAAATTCTATTTTTGTTTCAAATATTATAAACATGAAACGATTACTGGGATTATTGGTTTTTACATTACTGTTAAACGGTTGTGATGATGGTGATTTAACTTTGGAAACCATTAGTTTTGAAGATGTCACAACAGAAAGCTGTACTACAAAAAACATCATCTATAAACTAAAAGATAAGGAATCGCTGCTTCTCGAAATTCCCGAAAGTTCTTTTAATAACGAACCCAGTTTGGCTGATACACCAACGATAGTAGACATTAGCGCTACCAATAGAGTTGTATATCGTTTTTATGACGGGACGGTTTCCTCTTCAACCATTTGTGAATCTATTCCACCGGCAACTCCTGTTGTAACAGACCAATGGACCGCTACAGACGGTAAAATTCAAATATTTACTACCGCTGTAAAAACTACAAATACTACGGATAATAGCACCAAAATTACTGGCTACAATCATAATATCGTTTTCAAAAATATCACTTTTGCAAAAAGTAGCGGTACTCAGGTATATGAAACGTTTGCATTTGGAGATTATGTCACTTCAGCAAACTCATTGCCTTTTCTATTTGATGAAACAGTAGAACAATGCAGTACTTCAAAACAAATTTATAATTATACCAGTAGCGAAGCACTTATACTAGACATTGACCCTGCTTTGATTGTTAACACCGCAACACCACTAAATACTCCAAGAACCGGACTTATAAGCGCAACAGTTAACAAGCTTACCTATCGATTATTTTCAGGTTTGCTTACATCAAGTTATTTTTGCAATACTACTTTTCCAACAACTCCTGCAGTAAGCGAGGAATGGATTGCTGTAGCAGGCGTTGCAAATGTGAGTGGAATTGTTGAAGTAACTTCAACCTCATTTGCGAACGGTTTTAAACATACCATCATACTTAAAAATGTTACGATGAAGAAAGGAAATAATGATTTCAAACTTGGAGACAGCTTCATTTTTGGTGAACTTTTAACTACAAATTAAACGCTATTATAAGTCTGAAATCGGCTTTATTTTACATTCAAAAAGCGTCCCGTTTTTAGTCGATTTTCATTAGAAAATTTGACTTAAAACGGGACGCTTTTTTGTTATTACAAACTCAAAAAAAGACCTTACTTAACACTTTGCTTTATAAAAACCTCTGTTGCGCCTTGACCGTATTTTTGATAATTCCCTTCTTGAAAAGCGATGTTATCATAACGTCCCAATAAAAAATCCAACTCCGCTTTTAGAATTCCTTCGCCCACACCATGAATAAAAACAATCTTCGGAATGCGATTTCGAATCGCAAATTCTATGTGCCGTTTTGCCGTTTCTGTTTGCAAGGTCAGAATATCATAATTAGACATTCCGCGTTTATTAGGAACTAATTTTTCGATATGCAAATCGAACTCCGGAGCTGAAATTTCGTGTTTATCTTTGCGTTCTTTGACAAAACTACGTGGTTTTGGGATCTCTTTCTCTTTCGATATTTCATCTACATTAATTCTTCTAATAGAATCCATTAAATTACTGGAATCGTTTATTTTAAGCAACTCATTGACAAAAAATGTCATCGTAAAACCATCCTCTGTTTCAATCGTTACTTGGTTATCTTTCACTGAAAGCACTACTCCGTTCATGGCTTCATCAAGCACTGAAACTTTATCTCCTTTATTAAACATTTTCGTCTTCTTTATCTTGATTTTTACTTGGCGTTTTGGCACTCAATTGCATCATTCCCATCATAAAAATAACAATCGCAATTACCATTATATAAACATTTTTTTCTGCACTAACCTGCTCATATAATGCGACAGTTATGGCAATAACCATTATTGGTATTATAAATTTTCTCATCTCTTTAAGTATCAGTTTTCAAAAGTAATGAATTTAAAATTGCTCCATTTATTATCTCAACCGTTTCTTTTTTTTTCGTAAAATTGTAAAAAATAAAACCATTGGATTTAGAGAAATATATGCTCCCTTGTTTAAGTAAAACACTCTTCGGAATAGAGTGTTTAGGCTGTGGTTTTCAAAGAGGATTAATACTACTTTTACACGGTAATTTTACTGCTGCTTTCAAGATGTATCCTGCCCTATTTACAACACTATTATTTTTAGGAATTGTTGGTTTGCATTTCATTGATAAACGAAATAATTATCAAAAATACATTATTGGAATGGCAATCATCAATGGACTGTTTATGATTGTTGGTTATTTTTACAAACACTATTAAGCGATGATTTTGTTTCTAAATTAGAGAATCGAAAATCAAAAAATCGGTTTTGAATTCTAAAAAAAAGTAACTAATAAATTAAACCATTTAAATTCTCCCTAAGTCATAAAAATCATTATTTTTGAGATCTGACTACATCAGATTAATTTGGCTATAAATTACTTTGAAGTTATCTATCAAAAACAAAAATGTACACGCCTCTATTTTGATTTCAGCCTTTATGAAAAAAATCAACCTCAAAAAAATACCAATACAAAAAACTGTCTTTTTTATAATTCTCCTTTTAGGCATAATTTATCTTTATTTTACTTGGATTCGCTTTAAAGATCATAGGACCGAAACAGTATTACAAATCGCAAAATCCATTGAAGTATCCTTACCAAAAGTAGCTTTAAAAACTCTTGAAGTAAATCCAACCGATATCAACAAGCCCGAATATTTGGCTTTAAAAAATAGTCTAAAAGCGATAGTCAGTGTGAATCCCAAAGCAAGCTTTGCCTATTTATACACAAAAAGAAATGGTAAAATATACTTCATGGTCGATTCAGAACCTGAGAATTCTGAAGACTACTCTCCTCCGGGACAAGAATACACTGAAGCAGACGAACCTACCTTTAAAGCCATAACTAACGGAAATGATATAATCACAGAACCTTCTGCTGACAGATGGGGTACTTGGGTAAGCGCTTACATCCCCATAAAAGATGAAGCTACCGGTAAAACTATTGCCGTATATGGAATGGATTTTGATGCGAAATCATGGGATAACGCTTTACTATTTGAAGTAATGGAATCTGGTCTATTAATACTATTATTTCTAATAACTGCCTTATTTTTGTTTAAAATAATGGATAAAAATAAAATCCTTAACTATGACATTATTAATCGAAAAATAGAAGAAAAGAAATTACATGATGCCTTATTAGTCCTTAAAAAAAAGAATGACGAATTAAATCAATTTGCCTATATCGTTTCTCATGATTTGAAGGCTCCATTGAGAGCAATTTACAGTCTTTCGGAATGGATTATTGAAGATTTAAATGATGTTTCTGACGAGACAAATTCAAATTTCAAACTATTACAAGGGAGAATTCAAAGAATGGAAAACTTAATTAATGGTATCCTGGAATATTCCCGTATTGGATCAACAAATATCGAATTGGAGAGGGTAGATCTACATAAAATGCTAGATGAAATAGTTGAAACTATTGTCCCCAATGAAGGATTCGAAATTAGCATTGGTAATAATTTCCCAGTTATTATTACCGAAAAAATATTAATGCATCAGGTTTTCAGTAATCTGATAAGCAATGCGGTGAAATACAACGACAAACCAATTGGAAAAATTGAATGCACTTATCTATCATTACCTGATTTTCATCAATTTACCATAAAAGATAATGGACCTGGAATACCTGAAAAATACCATGAAAAAGTATTTGGCGTTTTTCAAACTATTTTAGCCCGGGATATTAAAGAAAGTACCGGTATTGGGTTATCTATTGTAAAAAAAATAGTCGAAGGAAAATCAGGAAGTATTCATATTGAATCTGACGGAAAGAATGGTAGCAGTTTTATTTTTACCATTCCTAAAAAACCAAAAACGATACTTTAATAGATTTCAGCTTTTTGCAGACAATCAAAACAAGAAGTAGAAAAACTCCAGATAGCTTCGTATTTTGTTATATTTTTTTAGAATTTGTTGAAAAATGTTACCAATCAAAAAAAATATTCCATTCTCATCCAATCTGCTAATTTCTTTGCTTCATTGTTGCAACTGTTTCTAAAAAACACCTTACTTTTATCCTTTTAAATTAACAATTCAAACCTAATAATCGTGACAAAAGATCTGATTATCAAAAACATTAACGCTTTAAAAAGCCATTTTTCCATCAACTACGGAATTAAGACAAAAACGGAAGCCTTTACTGAGAAACTATTCTATACGCTATTTGATGCTAATGCTCCTTTGAATGAAAGTATCGATGAGCTGGAATTACTATTTAAAGAAATCTCAGCAATTGCCTGTAAAAAACCACATGCGTTGTGCGATTCTATTTGGGACAAATATCTTGAAACCTTACCTTCAGTACTTGAAAAACTGAATCAGGACGCTGCCTACATTTTAGAAAACGATCCTGCTTCAAACAGTATTGAAGAAGTTTATTTGGCATACCCAGGATTCTACGCAATTGCCATTTACAGATTAAGCCATGAATTGTATTTATTAGACTTATTACTTTTCTCCAGATTGATGAGCGAATACGCGCATCGCATCACGGGTACAGACATTCACGCAGGTGCAACAATTGCGTCGCCTTTTTTTATAGATCACGCCACCGGAATTGTAATTGGTGAAACTACTGTAATTGAAAAACACGTAAAAATTTACCAAGGTGTCACTTTAGGAGCATTAAGTGTAAGCAAAGACATGAAAAATGCAAAAAGACATCCTACCGTGGAGAAAAATGTTTGCATTTATGCCAATGCAACTATTCTTGGCGGAGAAACCGTCATAGGTAAAAACAGTATTATTGGAGGAAATGCTTGGGTTACCAAATCTATTCCTGAAAAATCTATTGTACTCAACACCACAACTACAGAAGTAAAAATAAAAGAAATAAATTAGCATGAAGCCACAAAAATTATTAGACCTGATTGGAAATACCCCTTTGGTGGAGACTGTCAATTTGGTAAAAAATAAAAACGTAAAACTTTTATTAAAGCTCGAAGGAAATAATCCCGGAGGCAGCGTAAAAGACAGAGCGGCTTACAATATGATTAAATCCGCACTGGAAAGAGGCGAAATCAAAAAAGGGGACAAACTCATTGAAGCGACCAGTGGAAATACCGGAATTGCTTTGGCGATGATTGCCCAACTATTTAATATCGAAATTGAATTGGTACTTCCGGAAGATTCTACCAAAGAACGCACTCAAACCATGCGTGCTTATGGTGCAACCGTGATTTTAACACCTGCAGCAACCGGAATTATTGGCTCCAGAGATTATGCAGATAAAAAAGTGGCCGAAGGCGGTTACATTATGTTGAATCAGTTTGCAAATGATGACAACTGGAAAGCACATTATAAAACGACAGGCCCAGAAATATGGAATGACACTGAGGGAACTGTAACCCATTTCGTTTCTGCTATGGGGACTACGGGAACGATCATAGGAACTTCTACTTATTTGAAAGAGAAAAATCCGGCAATCCAAATCGTAGGTGCACAACCAAGTGATGGCTCTCAAATTCCGGGAATCAGAAAATGGCCTCAAGAATATTTACCTAAAATTTTTGATGCCTCAAAAGTAGATACAATTATTGAAGTCACCGAACAAGAAGCACGAGACATGACCAAACGTTTGGCTCTGGAAGAAGGCGTTTTTGCAGGAATGAGCAGTGGTGGTTCCGTAGCAGCAGCCATAAAAATAGCTGACACTCTAGAATCGGGTGTGATTGTCGCTATTATCTGTGACCGTGGTGATCGTTATTTATCTTCGGATTTGTTTGATTAAATCATTTTGACCTTATAAAAAGCCTTCCTTTTAAGTATCTTTCCGATATAAAAGGAAGGCTGATTCAATTTCAACAAGAGCATTTTTTTATTTTAATCCAACAAAACTCTTCTTCTGAATTACAACTTTATAATTTCGTTACAAATGAAAAACATAACATTAATTTACTGCATTCTATTTTTATCACTATTTATGGGAGGAAAAGCACAGGCACAAGACTGGCCAAATTTAAATAAATATCAGAACGAAAATGCGAATCTCAAACCGGCAGCAGCAGGACAAAAAAGGATTGTATTTATGGGCGATTCGATTACCGAATTTTGGTCAACGGTAAATTCGGAATACTTTTCAGGAAAACCGTATGTAAATCGCGGAATAAGCGGCCAAACTACGCCTCAGATGCTAGTTCGTTTTAGAGCTGATGTTATAGCTTTAAAACCAGCCGCAGTAGTTATTTTGGCTGGAATAAATGACATTGCCGGCAATACCGGTCCTGCAACATTGGAGATGATAGCAAATAATATTTTCTCGATGGCCGAATTGGCAAAAGCAAACCAGATTAAAGTAATTCTTTGTTCTGTATTACCAGCTTATGATTTCTCTTGGAAACCCAATCAAAATCCTGCTGAAAAAGTGATGGCTCTAAATGAAATGATAAAAAATTATGCTGATGCCAATGGCATTCTATATCTTGATTACTTTTCGGCTATGGCAGATGAACGAAAAGGTTTACCTGCTTTGTATTCTAATGATGAAGTGCATCCCAATAAAAAAGGATATCAAGTAATGGCGCCACTTGCCGAAGAAGCAATAACCAAAGTTTTATCGCAGAAATAAATTATTACTTTAAAAAGAAACAAAAAATGAACTATCGCAGACTGGGTAAAACAGATTTTGAAATCTCCGAAATATCACTTGGTACTTGGCAAGTGGGCGGGAAATGGGGTTCTCCTTTTAATGATAAAACCGCAGACGAGCTAATCAATACCGCCATCGATAATGGTGTGAATTTTATTGATACCGCTGATGTTTATGAAAATGGACTGAGTGAAACTGCTGTAGGTCGCGTAGTTCGTTCCCGTTCGGAACGAATCTATGTAGCTACAAAATGTGGCCGACACATCAATCCGCATGTCAATGAAGGCTACCAACCAAAAGTGCTACAAAAATTCGTAGAAGACAGTCTGAGAAGAACCGGATTGGAAACATTGGATTTAATACAATTGCACTGCCCCCCGACCGAAGTATTTTACCGTCCGGAAATCTTTGAAATGTTTGATCGTTTGAAAGAACAGGGAAAGATTTTAAATCTTGGCGTTAGTGTCGAAAAAGTGGAAGAAGGATTAAAAGCTATTGAATTCCCAAATGTAACAACGGTTCAGATTATTTTCAACCTTTTCCGTCAGCGTCCATCCGAATTATTTTTCAAAGAAGCACTAAAGCACGATGTAGGCATCATTGCAAGAGTGCCACTAGCCAGCGGACTTCTAACAGGAAAATTTAATGCTAAAACAACTTTTGACGCTCAAGATCATCGTAATTTTAATCGGAACGGGGACGCTTTTGACAAAGGCGAAACATTCTCTGGAATTAATTACGAACTGGGATTAAAAGCCGTAGAAGAATTGAAAGCATTATTTCCTGAAGCAACAAATCTGGCTCCTATTGCCTTGCAGTGGATTTTGAGTTTTGATGAAGTGAGCTGCATTATTCCTGGCGCATCAAACGAAAGTCATGTATTGTCCAATTTATCGGTTTACGATTTGTCAAAATTAACTTATGAAAAAATTACAGCGATGAACGAAATTTACGAACGTTATATCAAACCCGAAGTACATCAGCTTTGGTAATTCATTTTGATATTATTTATAAAAAAGGCTCGATTTACAATAAATCGAGCCTTTTTTATGAATTAACTATACGAAAATAGCGACACACCAAAAAACATCGTTATAAAATAAAATTCATAGTTAGATTCAAAAAAAGACAATAAATCATCAAATTTCGGAAAACAGTTTACTAAGCAAATGATGGAAAATATATTTTATCTCAAATATCGTTTCTTGTTCTTTAGCAAATTGTTAAATAAATATAAGCATTATTTTGTTAATAATTTACGATTGATTTTAGTAAGTAAAATCATTATATTTGTTGGAATGCTAAAACCCATTCGCACAAATATACAATCAGTTCCAACGCTATCGGGACAATTGTAACAGTACCGTATTATTAAATAAACGATAATCTTAGGTGTTTATGAAAAAAATTAAACTAAAAAATGTACCCTTACAAAAAATAGTGTTATTTCTAATTCTAATTTTAAGTGTTATATATTTCCATTACACTTGGAAACAATTTAAAAATGACCAGGCTGACGAAGTATTGCAAATTGCAAGATCCATTGAAATAATGTTGCCAAAAGAGAATTTAAAAACACTTAAAGGAAAACCAAGCGATATTGATACCCCGCAGTATAAGGTTATAAAAAATACCTTGAAAGCAATAATTAGCGTCAATACCAAAGCCCGATTTGCTTATATATATACCAAACAAAACGGAAAAATATACTTTATTGCAGATTCCGAACCCGCTGAATCAAAAAATTATTCACCTCCCGGACAGGAATATACGGAAGCTGACTTGGCTTATAGCCTACCTTTTGACAATGGAAAAGAATTTGTTACAGGTTCCGTTACCGACAGATGGGGAACATGGATAAGCGTGCTTATTCCTATAAAAGATGAAGTTACAGGAAAGACCATTGCCGTATTTGCAATGGATTTTAACGCAAAAGCATGGGATACTATCTTATTATTCAAAATAATTGAATCCGGTGCGTTAATTGTGTCATTGCTATTGGCATTCCTTTTTTTATTTATAATAAATGCTAAAAATGAAATGCTTAAGTCTGACAACACAAAACACAGACTCACTGAAAATGAGTTAAGAGAAAGCGAGAAAAAATACCGCACCATTTTCGAAAATATACAAGACGTATTCTATCAAACTGACCTTGCAGGGATTGTTCTCGAAATAAGTCCATCAATTAAATATTTCTCTGAATTCGTCAAGGATGAAATCATAGGCACCCCCGTGCATAATCTCTATTATAACCCTGACGACAGAATTATACTGCTTAACGTAATAATGAAAAATGGAGAACTCCGGGATTATGAATTAAAACTTAAGACAAAAACCGGCACAATAAAGCATGTCTCAATTAATGCTCGTTTAGTTTTCGATGCCAATGGTAATCCAAACCATATCGATGGGGCAATACGGGATATCACCGAGCGCAAACATGCTAAGAAGAAGCTCATCGAAAGCGAATACCACCTGCGAACTATAATCGAAGCGGAGCCGGAATGCATCAAGATAGTGGATGCAGAGGGTCGATTGTTACTGATGAACCCAGCCGGTTTGGCGATAATCGAGGCTGATTCGATGGAACAGGTAGCTGGGCAAGAGGTCTTTGGTCTCATCACAGCTGAATATCGCAGCGCCTTTATCAAAATGCATAAACGGGTAATTGCCGGCGAATCCGTACAAATGGAATTTGAATTGATGGGTCTTAAGGGTGCGCGTCACTGGCTAGAAACCAACGCTGTGCCTTTGCAGTACCACGGCAAGATGGTACACCTCGCCCACACCCGTAACATTACCGAACGCAAACAGGCTGAAGAGAAGTTAAAGAACAGCGAAATGTTTTTAAAAGAAACACAAACAATTGCACGTCTTGGCACTTATATTATAAACATTGAAAATGGTACTTGGACAAGTTCAGATATTTTAGATGCTATTTTGGGAATTAATGCTACTTATGATAAAACATTACAGGATTGGAATTCGATTGTTCATCCGGAATGGCTACAAATAATACTGGATTATTTTAGGAATGAAGTAATTGCACATCAATGCAAATTTGATAAAGAATATAAAATTATCCGAAAAAACGATAAACAAGAACGATGGGTTCACGCATTAGGTGAAGTACTCTATAATGAAAAAAATCAGCCAATAAAAATGATTGGTACCATTCAAGATATTACCGAGCGTAAGCGGATTGAAGAGGAACTTATAATCGCCAAAGAAAAAGCCGAAGAAAGCGACCGTCTAAAATCGGCATTCCTTTCCAATATGAGCCATGAGATCCGTACTCCTATGAACGGTATTCTGGGCTTTGCTGAATTGCTTAAAGAACCTAGCTTAACGGGTGAAGAACAGCAAGAGTATATTGGCATTATAGAGAGAAGTGGTACGCGTATGCTCAATATCATCAACGATATTATTGATATTTCGAAGATAGAATCTGGATCGATGAAAATTTTAATTTCAGAAACAAATATCAACCAGCAGATTGAATACATCTATACCTTCTTTAAGCCAGAGATTGATGCTAAAAACATGCAGCTTTCCTTTAAAAACACATTACCATCAAAAGAGGCCCTGATTAAAACAGACCGTGAGAAAATCTATGCCATTCTTACCAATCTGGTTAAAAATGCTATAAAATTTACCCATAGCGGTTCTATTGAATTTGGCTATAACTTAAAGCCTGCCAAACCAAGGGCAGCGGGCATGTCTGGCTATCTTTTTGAACCCTTTGAACTGGAATTTTTTGTAAAGGATACAGGTACTGGCATTCGGCAGGAACAATTGGAAATCGTTTTTGAAAGGTTCAGACAAGGTAGTGAATCGCTAACCCGAAATTATGAAGGAGCCGGATTAGGCTTATCCATCTCAAAAGCTTTTGTGGAAATGTTAGGCGGGAAAATTTGGGTAGAAAGCGAAATTGGAAAAGGTTCCATATTTTATTTCACCATTCCTTACAATTGTGAACAGGAAGTAAAAGAGGTGGTAAAAATTACTGATTTGGTGCGTGATGAAGAAAAGCAAATTAAAAGCCTGAAAATATTAATTACCGAAGACGACGAAATATCAGGAAAATTACTTACACAAACAATAAAGAAATTTGGTAAAGAAATTTTAAAGGCAAAAACCGGAATTGGAGCGGTTGAAATCTGTCATAATAACCCTGATATCGATTTGGTATTGATGGATATTCAAATGCCCGTAATGGACGGTTATGAAGCCACCAAAAAAATACGAAAATTTAATAAAGATGTAATCATTATTGCACAAACAGCCTATGCGCTAACTGGCGATAAAGAAAAGGCAATAACAGCAGGATGTAATGATTATATCTCAAAACCTGTCAAGAAGGACGAATTAATGGCGATGTTGTATAAGTATTTCAAAGAAGAGGAAGTGAATAACTATAATTAAACGACCGAAAAAAGCTGTAACATAAAAAGGCTCGATTTAATTGTAAATCGAGCCTTTTTATGAATTCTTATTTTTACACTAATGTAGCTGTAGTAGAAATTGCTGCATTCAATAGTTTAGAAATGGGACAATTTTTCTCTGCTTTTGTAACCAATTCCTGAAAAACTGCATCCGTTATTCCTTTCACTTTTGCATTTACAGTTAAGTGTGACGTTATAATCGTTCCTTCCACCAAATCAATATCGCATTTAGTTTCGATACTTTCAATTTCAAAACCGGCTTCGGTAATATAAGCAGAAAGTTGCATCGTAAAACAACCAGAGTGCGCTGCAGCAACCAGTTCTTCTGGATTAGTCCCTACTCCTTCTTCAAAACGGGATTTGAAAGAATATTGCGTATCTTTTAATGTACTACTTTGTGTGGTAAGTTTCCCGGCTCCTTCTTTTAGTGAACCAATCCAAACTGCGGTTGCATTTCTTTTCATAATAATAAGCTTTTTAGTTTTCTCAAATTTACTTTATTTATTAAAAAACACTTTCAAACAGAGCATTTTTTAACGAAAATTTAAAGTTCAACAGGAATCAATTTACATTTTCAAAAAAAATTGAAAATGCCGCGCCTTTGTTTACTCCTTCGCTTTCAGCCGATAGCATTCCGTGGTATTTTTCGACTATTTTTCTACACAAATACAATCCAATTCCGGTTGAGGGTTCGTTAGCCGTTCCTAACCTGCTTCGATTGGTGAATTTTTTAAAAAGTTCTTCTTTATAATTTGAATTGAAACCTATTCCCGAATCAGTAACAACAAAAGCCAATTCTCCTTTTTCCAAATGAACACGAACATTAATTTCGCTGTTTGGGAAGGAGAATTTTATGGCGTTATCAATTAAATTAACTAAAACCCGAATCAATAAGTCTTCGTCTATTTTAAGACAAGCCTCCTCAACTTCAATTGCTGTAATCAATTTAATTTGTTTTCTTGCCAGTTTTTGTGCGACTTGCTCACCTACAACAGATAAAACAGCTAATAATTGAATGTTTTGTGCATCAATTGCTTTTTTTAAAATTTCATCTTCATCCTTAATCAGTTTGATAAACGTTTCAATGAAAACAAACTGTTGATTAGTTGATTCGCAAATCAAATCCACGTATTCTATTATAGATTCTGATGGATTTTCTTCTAAAATAAGCCTGGCTAACCCAAGGGAATTCCCCGCAAAATTTCTCAAATCATGTGAAAGCAAATACACTAAATCCTGCTTGTCATTGATGTATTTTTCGTTCTCGGCGATTGATTCCTGAATATTCGCCATTAACAATCCAGCCTCGTCTTTAAATCCAGTTGGCAATTCAGATACCACTCTGGTATTCCTGTAATTATCTAATGCTTTTGAGGCCACTTCAATGGGTTTTATTAATTTTTTTAATACCCACAAAGTACTTCCCGTAGCCAATAAAGTCATTATTAAAGTAAAAACAACAATCGAATTAGGCGAAACCGTCTGTTTTCCATATAAAATAAAAAACAGCAATCCAATCAATGGAATGTGAATGCCTATAAACGTAACAAAAAGAAATTTGTATGCATAACTGTTTTTAAGAAAACTAATTTTTGATAATTTACGATACAAATCCATAAAGTACTGTGTTTGTTATTCCTGTAAATATAGGAGTTAAAAATGACAGTCTAAAATTCTTACAATTAATTTTGTTAAAAAAAATACTTAATTAAATGTTTAATTACTATTTTGAAAAATAATTCCCATTTTGAAAAAGCAATTCAGCTTACAAAATCAGACAAAGAAAAGAAGTTATTGAATGAAAAAATTAAGATGCTTTTAAATTGAAAGGCAGAAGGACCGTTTATAACAGCCGTTTCATGAGATTGCTGGACTTGGTTAACTTCCAAAAAACTACTTTTTTTCAAAAGTTACCTTGAACTTGGGGAATTAAATGCTAAATTTACGTAACTCGTTTATGTTCAATAACATTTCCTACCTAGCAAATAGAATTTACCATTATTTAAACCTTAAATATCATGAAAAAAACTATCCTTTGTGCCATGCTATTGGCAATAGCATCAAATTCTTTCTGCCAGCAGATAAAGCCTACACAATCATTAATACAGGAAGATTACCTAACAAAAAGTAAAAAACAAAAGACTATTGCATGGGTATTACTTGGCGGAGGAGCGGCATTCATTATTGCCGGCGCAATAATTCCTGAAGGAGAATTAACTGATCGGTATAGTCTTCCTTACGGTACTGAAGAACATAAAAATGATGGAATCAAGAGCGCTTTTTTCATCACGGGAGGTATATCTGCCCTCGGCAGTATACCCTTATTCATTATTTCTGGACGTAACAAAAGAAAAGGGATGACAACAACCGTTAGTTTTAATAACCAAAGGGTTGCATTCCCCCAACAAAACGCTTTTGTTTCAAGAACGCAACCCACATTGACTTTGAAAATAGAATTGTAATGGTAACTGGTCTTATGTGAAAGCAACGCATAATTTTTTTGTTTTAAAATCATCAAATAACTACCAACGATTTTAAGAACTTACGTGGCTTCGTGATTATTTAGATGCACCTAATTTTCAATTTAATTGACTAAAATCTATTGAAACAATATTTAAAAGTACTGGCTTTCCATTTTGGAGGTTCTAACAGCGGTATTTTGCAAGTTGTGGCTTTTCTCCTCTCTAAAGTTGTTAATCGAATCCCAAAAAACGGTATCTTTACTAAGCAAATCGCTATATTTACAAGTAGTTAGATCTAAATCACCGACCTATTTCTGCTTGCAAAATGTATATTTTTAACTAAAATTAATAACCGTGCAACCATTCAATTCATCCACGGAAACTGAAGATACCGTTCATCGTTCGTCACGCTTTAGTGTATTTAATATATTCAAGCGGGATTATGCACATTATGAAGGAGTTTCACTAATGAACATCTACCTATTGAGACTACTTTTTACGCTGATGTTTCTGTTTCTTACCTATGAATCCTGGAAACATATTCTAAATCATACTGGTCCTTGGGAAAATGGCAATGCCGCAGCTTGGTGCATGTGGGGTTCGTATTCTGCTATATCCTTTATTGGAATAATCCGTCCGCTCAAGATGTTACCCATCGTGTTGTTTGAGATTGTATACAAAACTGCATGGCTTTTTGTCGTTGCCTATCCTTTGTGGATGAAAAACGAATTAATTGGTTCGTCAGCTGAAGGTATGGCTCGTGTATTTATATGGGTTGTGTTTCCAATCGTGGCTATGCCTTGGCGGTATTTTTTTAGAATGCATCTTTTGGGTAAAAAGACGGCATAAAAAACAATACAAAATTTTCAGTGTTATCACAAATCCACTGCCCCCGATTACAGCGAAAAACCCGCAGTTGCGAAAGCTTTGAAACACTTGCCGGTAAAGAGCGACTCCTCACCCCCAGCCCCTCTCCAAAAGAGAGGGTAGCAAAAAAGCTCCTTTACGAGCGTAGTGCTGCTGCTTGCGGAAGAGCCCCGAAGCGTCGGGGTTGTAGCGGAAAGCGGGAATGTGCTCAAATAAAAAACACCTAAGAGTGAAAATATTTCCTAATTTGAATTTATAAAACCATTCAAACGCTTATTTTTGCGCTATGGCAAAGAAAAATACAGACAAAGTTGTCTTTCATCAAATAAAAGTCCTTGATGCTGGTGCAAAAGGCGTTTCGGTAGCAAAGGCTCCGGATGGTAAAGTAGTTTTTATCCCGAATGTGGTTCCGGGTGATGTGGTTGATGTGCAGACTTTCAAGAAGCGCAAGGCTTATTACGAAGGAAAAGCAGTTCATTTTCATGAATATTCTGAGCATCGTGTAGAACCTATTTGCGAACACTTTGGTGTTTGTGGCGGTTGTAAATGGCAGAATATGAAATACAGCCAACAGTTGTATTACAAGCAAAATGAGGTAAAAAATCATTTGCAACGCATAGGAAAAATAGAACTTCCGGAATTTGAACCGATTCTTGGTTCAGAAAAACAGTTTTTTTACAGAAACAAAATGGAATTTTCGTTTTCGAACAGCCGTTGGTTGACCGAAAAAGAAATTGACAGCACCGAAGATTTAGGAAACAGAAATGCGCTTGGTTTTCACATTCCGAAAATGTGGGATAAAATCCTTGATATTAATAAATGTCATTTGCAGGAAGATCCATCGAATGCAATTAGAAACGAAGTGAGAGCTTTTGCGAATGAACATGGGTTGACTTTCTTTAATCCAAGAGCGCACGAAGGTTTGCTTAGAACTTTGATGTTGCGTACGGCTTCCACTGGTGAAATCATGGTTTTGATTCAGTTTTTTGAAAATGACAAAGCCAACAGAGAATTGCTTTTAGACCATCTTTACGAGAAATTCCCGCAAATTACTTCACTGCAATACGTGGTGAATAATAAAGCCAACGATACTTTATACGACACTGATATAAAATTATACAAAGGAAGAGATTACATTTTGGAAGAAATGGAAGGTTTGAAATTCAGCATTAATGCAAAATCTTTTTACCAGACCAATTCCGACCAAGCCTACGAATTGTATAAAATAACACGTGATTTTGCTGGTCTTACCGGTAATGAAATTGTTTATGATTTATATACCGGTACTGGAACTATTGCACAGTTTGTTTCGAAAAAAGCAAAAAAAGTAATTGGTGTGGAAAGTGTTCCTGAAGCCATTAAAGATGCTAAATTAAATGCTGAACGCAATGAAATCAACAATTGTGAGTTCTTTGTAGGAGATATGAAAGTTGTTTTCAACGATAGTTTCATCGCTCAACACGGACATCCTGATGTGATTATCACCGATCCGCCAAGAGACGGAATGCACGCAGCTGTAATTGAACAAATTATGAAAATTGCTCCTGAAAAAGTGGTTTATGTAAGTTGTAATTCGGCTACACAAGCGCGTGATTTAGCTTTAATGGACGAGAAATATAAAGTAACACGAGTGCGACCGGTTGATATGTTTCCGCAAACGCATCACGTGGAGAATGTTGTACTTTTGGAAAGAAGATAAGGAGAGAGTTCCTATTTTGGATTTTATATTACGTACATGTTTACACAAAAATAAATTGTAAATGAAAAAAATAATTTTATTGGCATTCGTTTTAGCATTATCGTTCTCCAGTTGTGAGAAAGATGACATTTGCGATGCAAATACTCCTACAACACCCCGACTTGTAATTGAATTTTATGATTACGACAATCCCTCCGTTTTAAAAACCGTTACGAATCTGAAAGTAGTTGGTGCAGGAATGACGGATGGAATTATTTTTAATGCCAGTGCGACAGATGATTCAAAATACCTGACTAGCGGAAACACGATTTCGATTCCATTGAAAACAAATGAAAATACCACTAGTTATAGCTTTACATTAAATTCCGGAAATGCTAATCCAGTATTTGTAAACGAAGATAATATAAAGTTCGATTACACTAGAAATGACGTATTTGTATCAAGAGCCTGTGGTTTTAAGACCCTTTTTACGTTAAACACTTCAAATCCTTACACCCATACTGACGCAGCGGTTCCAGATGAAAAATGGATCAAATATATCTCGGTTGAAAAAAGTAATATAGATAACGAAAATGACACACACATTAAAATATTTTTTTAGTTCCTGCCTCATGTTGTCTCTATTTTTGGCACAAGCACAAGACACGAGCCCAAAAGGCGAACTGACGAAGCAAACTACATCAACCAAGAGTACTACTCAAACTAGCAAAACGGATAGTGTAATTCCTGAAACTCCTGAAACTCCTGAACCTTTAAAAACAGTTGACTTAACAGAAAAAAAGAAGGATTCTATTATTCCTGTTCCTGTTAAAACGGATCGTTATGGTGTGCGCGTGGGTATTGATTTATACAAATTGACTCGTGCCCTATATGATAAAGATTATAAAGGTCTAGAATTAGTAGGTGATTATCGCTTGACGAAAAAATATTTCTTGGCTGCCGAAGTTGGAAATGAAAATAAAACAACGGATGATGACCGATTGAATACCACAACCAAAGGTTCTTATCTAAAAGTCGGTTTCGATTACAATGGCTATGAAAACTGGTTGGATATGGAAAACATCATTTCCATAGGTATGCGCTATGGTTTAAGTACTTTTAGCCAACAATTAAACACTTATAAAATTTATAATGCTAATCCCTATTTTGGCGAAGTACCTGTAATTACATCCGATAATAAATATAACGGTTTAACCGCAAGTTGGATTGAAGTCGTTGCTGGTGTAAAAGCCAAAGTATTCAATAATGTGTTTATGGGTTTCAGCCTTCGCTTGAACCGATTAGTAACCAATAAAGAACCCGATAATTTCAAAAATTTATATATCCCTGGATTTAACAGGACTTATGATGGTGATTTTGGAGTAGGATTCAACTATACTGTTACCTATTTTGTTCCTATTTACAAAAAGAAAGTTACTCCTAAAAAAGTGGAGATTAAAAAATAATTACGAATTAGGATAAAAAAATATCGCAAAGAAAATTATAGTTCCCTTTGCGATATTTTTTTGTTTTGAGTAAAACGAATTAAACATTAAGCCAACTATATCATAATTTTCAACTCGTAATTCGTGATTTTTAAAACTATCCTATTTCCTTTATTTCTTTTATAAAAATCCATTTCATAAATAATTTCTCACCGTCTTTGGTCTTCACCGCCTGAAATTTAGGTGATAAAAGCGTCCCTACTGCAAAAGCGGTCAACGGAACCCAATAACCGGTTAAATTGGTATATTGATCCACTAAATATCGGAATGAGGTAAATAATATTGCAAAACAACCGAGTTGAAAAAGAAATGCTCGTACTTGTAATTTGGTCATAATAAATTATGCATTATGTGTTTTTTAATCTTAATTATAGCTGATTGCTGTCTGAAATCTGATCCGTGTTATCTGAATCCTGAACAATCTGAAACTTCGTTCTCTTACTCCCTTCGTACATTTCGTATTTTACCAAACGTGCTTCTAAACCAGCGTTAAAAAGCTTGATTTTTCTCGAAGGTTTTAATCCTACAAACTTCAATGCTTCCAGATTTGCTGTAATCATCCAAGCATTAGTTCCCGGATAATTTTTCTTCAAAGTATCACCAATGCTTTTGTAGAATTCTTCCATGTGAATATCCAAACGCTCATCATACGGCGGATTGAAAACTATGTGCAATTTTCCTTCTGAAGTTTTTTCAGTATCAAAAAAGTTCTTTTCTTCAATAGAAATATACTCGTCAAGATTGGCGTTTTTGATATTGTCTTTGGCTTTTTGAACCGCACTTGGTGCTTTATCAAACCCTTTTATCGTGTAATGAAACTCCCGAACACGTTTCAATAAACTGTCTGAAATACTATCAAACAAATCATTGTCCCAATCGTTCCATTTTTCGAAAGCAAATTCTTTACGGTTGATGTTTGCCGGAATATTGCAAGCAATCATTGCTGCTTCGGCTAAGAATGTTCCCGAACCACACATTGGATCCAAAAAATCCGTTTGACCGTCCCAACCGGAAAGCAATAGAATTCCTGCTGCCAAAACTTCGTTTATAGGAGCAATATTGGTTGCGGTTCTATACCCACGTTGATTCAATGCATTTCCTGAAGTATCCAGTGCTACTGAAACCTGGTCTTTATCGATATGGATGTTGATTCTTAAATCAGGATGTACTTTATCAATACTTGGTCGTTGCCCGGTTCTTTCTCTGAACTGATCGACAATCGCATCTTTACATTTTTGGGAAACAAATTCCGAGTGATTAAAATATTCCGAATGCACTGTTGTATCAATCACAAAAGTCTGATTGGCATTCAGTAATTTAGACCAATTCATACTCGAAATGCCTTTGTATAGAGCCTGTTCATTATTAGCCTTGAAAAAGTAAATAGGTTTCAAGATTTTCAAAGCCGTACGCAACGCTAAATTCGCTTTGTACATAAAGCCTTTATCTCCTTTAAAACTCACCATTCTTACCCCTTGCTCCACGTTTTGTGCGCCCAGCATTTGCAATTCTTTCGCTAGTATTTCTTCAAAACCAAAAAAGGTTTTGGCAATCATTTTATAATTATTTTCCATTGTAAAATCAAGTATTCGGTGCAAAAATACACTAAATTTGCATCAATCGAATTAATTGAAAAAGAATAAATGTCTGCAGCACAAAATCCACCAACTGAAAATCAACTGAAATCAACTGGAAACTGGTATACCTCTTGGTTTGACACTCCGTATTATCACATCCTTTACAAAGACAGAAACTATAGAGAAGCACAGGTTTTCATGGATAATCTTACCCATTATCTTAATCTTCCTGAAAAGGCAAAAGTATTGGATTTAGCGTGTGGCAAAGGCCGCCATTCTATTTATTTGAACCAATTAGGCTTTACGGTTCTTGGGGCTGATTTATCTGAAAACAGCATTGCCGAAGCCAATAAAAACAAGAATGAAACCCTTCATTTTAAAGTACACGATATGCGTGAACCTTTTGAAGAAAAATTCGATGCCATTTTCAATTTATTTACCAGCTTTGGTTATTTCGAAAATGACGAAGACAATCTAACTACGTTAAAAGCCATCAAAGAAAGCCTTTCGGAA
This sequence comes from Flavobacterium melibiosi, assembly GCF_048158545.1. Lineage (NCBI taxonomy): Bacteria > Pseudomonadati > Bacteroidota > Flavobacteriia > Flavobacteriales > Flavobacteriaceae > Flavobacterium > Flavobacterium melibiosi. The sequence goes on from NZ_JBLNKU010000006.1 coordinate 120,967, forward strand.
TATGGTTTTGCCGTGATTGACTTCATGAATGTTGCTCAAGTCCTCGAAACATTAGTTCCCGAAGAAACAAAAACGGTCGAAGGCATCCATTTTCATATCAAACGCTATTTGAAAGAAGGTCATATTTACAAAGAAATTGACTTTGAAGACAAAGGTCAAAAATTTCATTTTACCGAAAAAGTAAAAGCCCTTACCCTAAAAGATTTTGAGGAATTAATGGAAGAAGCTGGAATTTATTTATTGGATATTTTTGGCGATTACAAATTAAAAAAATTCCATAAAACAGATAGTGAACGCCTAATCATGATTTTTAAATAAATGAATTACCTTTTACCATTACTTTCCGTAATCATAGGATATATCGTCGCATTGATTATACGCCCAAAGAACAAAACCAACCTAAAATTGCTATTGGCTTTCAGTGGTTCTTTTTTACTTTCATTAACGGTAATGCATTTATTACCTGAAATTTATGAAAGTGCAAACCCAAATATTGGACTCTTTATCATGCTGGGAATCTTGTTCCAGATTATATTGGAATTTTTCTCAAAAGGAGCTGAACACGGGCACGTTCACGGACATGAAATAATGACACAAATCCCGTGGTTATTATTCATCAGCCTTTGTATACATGCATTTTTAGAAGGATTTCCCGTAAGCCATCATCATGATTTAGCCATAGGAATTGCCATACATCATTTGCCTATTGCCATAATTCTGACTACTTTTTTCATCAATGCAAGTCTGAATAAAAAAGCCATTTTTTTCTTCATGGTCACCTTTGCAGTCATGACACCGCTAGGAACTATTTTATCTGATTATTTGCCAATATTAAACGTGTATTATACTGAAATTACAGCCATTGTAATAGGAATATTATTTCATATTTCGTCTACCATTATTTTCGAAAGCAGCGAAGGACACAAGTTCAATATCGCCAAAGTTTCAATGATTGTGATAGGAATTGCGTTGGCATATTTTATATAAATTTATAATTTGGGCGTGTCCGCCGAAAAGGCGGTCGGGCTATTCGCTGCAATCTTTTTATTTTTAAAGAAAAAATAAAAAGGATTTCCGCTATTATCCCTCACGCAAAAAAACATTGTAGTTAGGACAAATCGTAAATTGTCCCTTCAAAAAAACATAACTATGGAATTTACTAAAACTACCGAACAATCCTCAAAGTACGAACATTTAGAAAAAATGTCGGTTCAAGAATTACTTTCCAATATCAATCAGGAAGACAAAACTGTTCCGCTTACCGTAGAAAAAGCGTTGCCCCAAATAGAAAGTTTAGTAACTGAAATCGTTGCCAAAATGAAACTCGGCGGACGATTATTTTACATTGGCGCAGGAACTTCAGGACGTTTGGGAATTCTTGACGCTTCGGAATGTCCTCCAACATTTGGCGTTCCTTTCGATTTAGTAATTGGGATTATTGCCGGAGGTGACGCTGCAATCCGAAGAGCTGTAGAAAATGCCGAAGACAACGCAACACAAGCCTGGATTGACTTGAAAGCTTTCGATGTAAATGAAAATGATGTTGTTGTTGGGATTGCTGCTTCGGGAACAACACCTTATGTTATTGGAGGGTTACAAACATGCAACGAGAACAATATAACCACAGGAAGTATTTCTTGTAATGCAGGAAGTCCGCTTTCGCAAACGGCAAAATTCCCTATTGAAGTAGTTGTAGGACCGGAATTTGTAACTGGAAGCTCTAGAATGAAAGCCGGAACAGCACAGAAACTGGTACTGAATATGATTACTACCGCCACCATGATTCAACTGGGTAAAGTAAAAGGAAACAAAATGGTCGATATGCAATTGAGCAACAGCAAACTGGTCGATCGCGGTGTAAAAATGATTATGGGAGAAATTCCCGTTTCCTATGAAGAAGGTGCCGAATTATTGAAAAAACACGGCAGTGTAAGGAAAGCCGTTGATAATTTTAAAAAATAAACAACGATGATTCACCATATAGTAATGTGGAAATTAAAAGATTTTGCAGAAGGCAAAAGCAAAGCCGAAAATGCAATTATTCTAAAAGAGAGACTTGAAGGTTTAAAAAAGGATATTCCTGAAATAGTTGAAATACGGGTAGGAATTAATATTGAAAGTGAATATTCAAACTTTGATGCCGTTCTACATTCCTATTTTAATTCGTTTGAAACATTAGAAAAATACCAAAATCATCCAACACATAATATTGTTGCCGAATGGATAGGTAAAATTAGAGATTTGAGATATTGTGTGGATTATGAATTTTAATTATTAAATTATGGCAACCAACAAAGAACTATTATCTAAAGGAATTAAATATTTAGCCGGAGCTTTACCATTATTATTCTTGGGGCCGGCAGTGATTTATAATGCCTTTATGAATCAACAGAATGTGTGGCATTATTTGGTTTTAGCAATAGGAATAATTGCTTGTATTGCTGCCATGTATTTGATGTATTTGGGGTTAAAAATAATTATGAAAAGCTTATTTAACGACTAATGGAAAACCTAATTCACGTTCAAAAAACATTTGAAAAAATTGTTTACGTCGATAAAAAAGTAAACAACCGAGAATTTGAGGATTGCGTTTTTAAAAACTGTGATTTATCTAATAGTGATTTCTCCTATAGCACTTTTATGGATTGCGAGTTCATTGATTGCAATTTGGCTATGACCAAATTATCAGGAACAAGCTTGAAAGGGGTACAATTTAAAAACTGTAAATTACTGGGCATTCAATTTGAGGAATGCGATGATTTCTTGTTTAATGTCAATTTCCAGGAATGCGTTTTGGATTATTCCTCGTTTGCCAATAAAAAAATGCCAAAGACAAAATTCAATTCCTGCTCGTTAAGAGAGGTAAGTTTTGTTGGAACCAATCTTACGAGTTCCGTTTTTGATAACAGTAATTTGGATGGTGCTATTTTTAACAATACGCAATTAGCCGGAGCCGATTTTTCAAAAGCATCTAATTTTAAAATTGATCCCGAATTCAATCCCATGAAAAAAGCAAAATTTTCGACACAAGGAATCATTGGACTTCTGGACAAATACGATATCAAAATTGTGTAATTATAATTGCCCCAGACGGAAGTGAAAACCCCGATGGGCTAAAAGCAATTTTTTCTTGACAGAAAAGAGCGACCAAAGGAAGCTCCTTTTTTGTCATTAGAAAAAAAGATTTTAGACCGAGGAGTTGTAACGGACTGCTGGATTAGGCCTTAAAAAAAGTAAAAAAACACCTTAATAATGAAAAAAATACTATTCCTCCTCCCAATACTATTACTAATGTCATGCTATGATGCGGAGCGCAATTGCAAAGATTTTAAAACTGGTAAATTCAAGTTTGAATATGAAGTTAACGGCATAAAAAAAACTGCCCTTTTTGAACGTAATGACAGTATTGAAATAGAAACTTTTGAAGGAAAGACTGATACCGCTTCGATACGATGGGTAAATGATTGTGAATATATTTTACTGAAATTGCATCCAAAAAACATGGCTGAGGAAAAGGCTATAGGTATGAAAATTTTGACAACCTCAAAAAATTCCTATACCTTTGAATTTGGAATGGTTGGTGTTGATGAAAAACAAAGAGGAACCGTTACTAAGATTTCCGATTAAGCTTACAAACTCAAATTAATTATAAATAATAACGAACTAAACATGGAAGTATTTTTAAATCCGGATGCTTGGATTGCCCTTTTAACATTGACTTTTTTGGAAATTGTATTAGGAATCGACAATATTATTTTCATATCAATTGCCACAGGGAAATTACCTGCTGAACAACGTAAGAGAGCGACAAAAATAGGAATGTTCCTTGCCATGTTCATGAGAATTGCGCTTTTGTTTGGTATCAATTTATTGATTCAAATGAAAGAACCTTGGTTTCATATTGATTTTAGTTGGTTTTCAGCGGGAATTACTGGCCAAAGTCTTATTTTACTGGGCGGAGGATTATTCTTAATTTATAAGAGTACGAATGAAATTCGCGAAAAAGTAGATGAGAAAGGTCATGAAGAAAAAGAATTAGGAAAAGCTGCTACAAAATCATTTCAAAATGTACTATTACAAATTATTATGATTGATTTAGTTTTCTCTTTCGATAGTATTCTTACCGCGGTAGGTATGACAAACGGAGTTGAAGGTGCTTTGTATATTATGATTACTGCAGTAGTTATTTCCGTATTAATTATGATGCAATTTGCTGTTCCTGTTGGAAACTTTGTCAACAAACATCCTTCTATTCAGATACTTGGTTTATCCTTTTTGATTCTAATTGGAATGATGTTGCTTACTGAAAGTGCTCATTTATCGAATGCTTTAATCTTTGGAAATCATGTTACACCGGTACCAAAAGGGTACTTGTATTTTGCCATATCTTTCTCATTATTAGTTGAAGTACTGAATATGAAAATGAAGAAAAATAAATAATCAAACTATTTTTTGATAAAGAAGCTCCTTTTGGGAGCTTTTTTTTTATTCTGAAAATATATTCCCTCCTTAAATAGGGAAACGCTAAAAAGACCCCAATTTGGTCTTTTTTCTTTTTATTTTATTTTTTATAAATTACCTTAGACACAAATAAGCACCATGAAAAATACCATCTCCCATAGAGTTGCTGACTTTTTAAAAAACTTCCCTCCTTTTTCTTTTTTGCATCAAAAAGACATCGAAGTTATTTCTGAACAAATCTCCATTATTTATAAAGAAAAGGATAGTATCATCTTTGCCGAAAACGAAGAAACACACTCTTGTTTTTATGTAGTACACAAAGGTGCAGTGGCGCTTAGAACAAGTCTGGAAAATGATATTTTGGATATGTGTGACGAAGGTGATATTTTTGGACTGAGACCACTTATAGCCAATGAAAACTATAAAATGGAAGCCAGAGCCCATGAAGAAAGCATTCTTTATGCGATTCCAATCGGTATTTTCAAACCTTATGCTTTAGAAAACAGGGCTGTGGGAAATTTTTTAATAGAAAGCTTTGCTTCTAATACGCACAATCCTTATTCCAAAAGCCACAGCGGAAAACTATATGGCGAAGTAATAGGAATAGAAGGCCTAGATACAGGTAGAAAACTATTAGACTTACAGCCTGTAAAATATTCTAAAAAACTAATTACCTGTTATTCAAATACTACTGTAAAAAATATTGCAGAGACCATGACCAAAAAAAATGTGGGTGCTATTCTTGTTGTCGAGGATTCGCTCCCCATTGGTATCATTACAGATAAGGATTTAAGAAACAAAATCGTGACCGGAGAATTCCCAATCACAACAACAGCGGCCACAATAATGACAACTCCTGTTATTACTTATCCAAAGAAAATGACCGTTACGCAAGCTCAAATGGCCATGATGAAAAGCAATATCAGCCATTTATGCCTTACGAAAGATGGCACGCCAAATTCCAAAGCTGTTGGAATCCTATCCAAACATGATGTTATGGTAGAACTTGGCAATAATCCAGCAGTATTGATTAAAGCCGTAAAAAGAGCTAAAAAAGCCAAACAGATAAAACCAATACGCGCCAGTATAATGCAATTGTTACAAGGATATTTAGACCAAAATATTCCGATGACACTGACTTCTAAAATAATTACAGAACTAAATGATGCCTGTATCAAGCAAGTCATTGAAATCGCCTTGAAGAAAATGAAAACGCCTCCTCCTGTAAAATTTGGATGGCTTGCGTTGGGAAGTCAAGGAAGAAGCGAACAGTTACTACATACTGACCAAGACAATGCTTTAGTCTATGAGGATGTTCCCGAAGAATTAAAAGAAAAGACCAAGAACTATTTTTTAGAATTGGCTACTCATGTCAATAAAGGACTTTTTGATATTGGCTATGATTACTGTCCGGCAGAAATGATGGCGTCTAACCCAAAATGGTGCTTAAGTCTTGGCGAATGGGAAAGTCAGGTTCATCATTGGATAACCAATCCAGGAAAAAATGAAGTTTTATTGTCCTTTATATTTTTTGATTACAGCCTGTCTTATGGAGACAGCGAACTGGTAAACAAGCTTTCTGAGTTCATTTTTGAAAACATAAAAGCCAATCCTGTTTTTTATATTCACTTGGTAAGTGGTGCGTTACAAAGTCCTTCTCCAACGGGATTCTTTAGACAATTTTTGGTAGAACAAGATGGCGCACACAAAGATTTTTTCGATATAAAAAGACGCGCTTTAATGCCACTAACCGATGCCGCAAGGGTTTTAATTCTCTCTCATTCTGTAAAATCGATCAGCAATACTCCCGAACGTTTTGAAAAATTAGCAGAATTAGAACCCAACAACAGTGAATTGTATTTAGCATGTTCATATTCCTATAAAGCATTATTGAAGTTCAGAACCAAACAAGGTCTTTTGCATAATGATTCCGGGCAGTTTATTGCTCTCGAAGCGTTATCTAAATTAGAAAAGATTAAGCTAAAGCGAACTTTCAAAACCATTAAGAAACTCCAAGAACTCATTACCATCCGATTTAATCCTTCAAACATATTATGATGATGAACTTTCTAGAAAAAAGTAAAGCAATTTTATTTGATTTTTGGGACAAACCCGAAAAATCATCTGATGACGAACTATCAAACAATATTGATGCAGTACGTTTTGTTGTATTAGACACAGAAACCACTGGATTTGATTACACAAATGACCGGATACTTTGTATTGGAGCCATTGTGTTGCAAAACAATATGATTCCCATTCATGATAGTTTTGAAGTTTTTATTCAGCAAGAACATTACGATCAGGTAACCGCAAAAATTCATGGAATTCTAAAAGAATTTGTCATAGACCGTCCTTCTGAATTTGAAGCTTTACAACAATTTTTAGAATTTTTAGGAGATTCAATTATCATTGCGCACCATACCATATTTGACGTTACTATGATTAACAAAGCACTCGAAAGAAACGGATTGCCAGAATTAAAAAACAGGACTTTGGATACGGCTGTTTTGTATAAAAAAACGCTACTCGTTTCTAATTTATTGGAACGTAAAGAAAGTTATAGTTTAGACGAGCTTGCCGATAAATTTGATATTTCCAAAAAAGACAGACATACCGCAATGGGAGATGCCTATATTACTGCAATTGCTTTTTTAAAAATTCTAAACAAATTGAGAGAGAAAAAAGAAATTACCTTAAGACAATTGTTTAAATAAGCTTATAAAAATTGGCAAAACGCATAAAAAAAGCCCCTTTTCAGGAGCTTTATATTTATTCTAAGGACAAAGTAATCTGTCCGTCATCTTCCAATTGAATATCAGAATCATCAGCATCCGTTTCACCTTTTACTTCTAAATCCTCAGGGATAACCTCAACAGGAATTTCATACGGCAAAGGTTCCAGCAGGTTTACTTGTTTCAACTTATCGGTTGTCAACTGATTTCCTAAAGCTTTAAATCCTTTCACGGAAATAAATGATTCTATATCTACCGTCATAGCCTCTTTTTGAACTCCTTTTACTTTTGTAAAAATCAATTCAGCCACTGGACGGTAATCCGTTGATACAATCTCTAATTGAGAATTAGGATGCTCTGTGATAAAACTTTCTTCTTTGTTTTCGGTTTCCACTAAGAAACGTTTGATGTAATACCGTTCTTTTTCTCCATCATAATAAATAGCTGAAATTGGTTTCTTAGGAATCCATTTCTCCAAAACCACCATATCTTCATCAAAATGAGTCGATAATTCTGGTGTAATTACTTTTATTTTTCCAGATTGCGATATGACCAAAATTTTATCATTGGGTCTGAACTCACCTAATAATTCGCCCCTTGCATCAACGTTTAATCGTTGAACAGTATCATCAAACCAAACTTTTCTTGGCAATAAAGTCGAAATTCCTTTCTCCTTCAATTCTATTTTTTTGATTGGATATTTAGTAACCAAATTTCCTTTGGAAGCGCGTCCTTTTATCGCTAAACTGGCAAAATCAATATCGAATTTCAGCTTTTTGACACTTCCTACCTGACGCAATAATATCGTAATTACTTCTGCTTCACCATTTGGATTGCAAGAAAAATACAATACCTGAGAACCAGAAGTTTCATTGGTTAAATCATACGCTTTGTCTCGGGTAACTCCTGAAACATTGAATCGTTTAATGTAAGAAGGCCCCGATTTTCCATCACGGTAAATCATGTTATAAATGGTACGCTTGTCGCTTTTGTCAAAAATAGCAATGTGAATAATATCCTTACCCACAAACGTTTTAGCATCTACTTTGGTAATCATCATTTTTCCATCACGCAGAAAAACAATGACATCATCAATATCAGAACAATCCGTAACGTATTCATCTTTTTTCAAACTCGTACCTACAAATCCTTCTTCTTTATTGACGTATAATTTAGTGTTTCTTAAAACTACTTTCGTGGCTTCGATATCATCAAAAATACGTAGTTCGGTTTGGCGTTCCCGTCCTTTTCCGTACTTCTCTTTTAATTTGGTAAAATAGGCAATGGCAAAATCAATCAGATGCTCTAAATTGTGTTTTACTTGTTCGATATCGCCTTCCAACGCTTCGATTTTGTCTTGCGCTTTATTGCTGTCAAATTTGGAAATACGCATGATTCGGATATCCAATAAACGCAGAATATCTTCTTCTGTAACAGCACGTTTTAAGTGTTTTGTATGTGGTTTCAAACCATCATCAACGGCCTTAATTACCGTTTCTCTGGTCGTCATTTCTTCAATGTCACGATAGATTTTATTTTCGATGAAAATACGTTCCAAAGAAAGAAAATGCCATTGTTCCTCAAATTCGCTCAATTGGATTTCGAGTTCACTTTTCAGTAATTGGACGGTTCTGTTCGTTGAAATTTTCAACATCGCAGAAACCCCAATAAACAACGGTTTGTTGTCTTCAATCACACAACCCAATGGCGCTACAGAAGTTTCACAAGCCGTAAATGCGAACAACGCATCAATGGTTTTATCTGGAGAAACACCAGGGAAAAGGTGAATTAATATCTCTACCTCAGCAGCGGTATTGTCCTCAATTTTCTTGATTTTGATTTTCCCTTTATCATTCGCTTTCAAAATACTGTCAATCAAAGTCGTCGTATTAGTTGAAAACGGAATTTGGGTAATCACCAAAGTATTTTTGTCAAGCTGACCAATTTTGGCACGAACACGAATACGTCCGCCACGCAATCCATCATTATAATTAGACACATCGGCAATACCTTGCGTCATGAAATCCGGATACAGTGTAAAAGGTTTTCCTTTTAATATTTTTATCGAAGAATCGATTAATTCATTGAAATTATGAGGCAACACTTTCGTCGAAAGACCAACAGCAATACCTTCGGCTCCTTGTGCCAAAAGCAACGGAAACTTCACCGGAAGATTGTTCGGCTCAGCTCGTCTTCCATCATAAGAAACGCCCCAATCGGTAATTTTTGGACTGTAAATAACCTCCAAAGCGAATTTAGACAATCGTGCTTCGATGTAACGAGAAGCTGCAGCACCATCACCTGTTAGGATATTTCCCCAGTTTCCCTGACAGTCAATCAGTAATTCTTTTTGTCCAATTTGCACCATCGCATCACCAATACTCTGATCTCCGTGAGGATGATACTGCATGGTGTGTCCAACAACATTGGCAACTTTATTATAACGACCGTCATCTAATTCTTTCAGAGAGTGCATGATACGACGTTGAACCGGTTTAAAACCATCTTCAATCGCCGGAACGGCACGTTCCAGAATTACATACGAAGCATAATCCAGAAACCAGTCCTTATACATTCCCGTAACTTTGGTAATGGTATCGTTTCCGTCTTCTTGATTATCGTAAAAATGTTGACCTTCAAAAGATTTATCTTCAGATTGATTATCATCAATCGAATTATCTTCTTCCTGACCTTCTGGAATTGTATTTTCGTCTTCTTCGTCTTTCATTAAATATATTCTATTGAATAGTAATCAATTCTAATTTTGTTCTAAAAACTCTAAAAAGAATATTTTTCTTTACAAACATGCTCTTCCTTTGTAATTTCAGTTCCATTTTTATCCAACTCTTTTTTTACAAGTGTATCACATTCTTTATGATCATTACTCCTTATAATAAAAAAGGTAGTTGAAAAACTAATCACAAATAGTAAAGCGATAAAAATTAGTGTTCTTTTTGTAGGCATTTTATAACTATTTAAATTTTCTCGATTACGTCTAATTCCACTTTCAAATTCTTGATGATAAATTCTTGCCTGTCTGGAGTATTTTTACCCATATAGAAAGACAATAATTGCTCAATCGAAGTGTTTTTGTCCATCATAATAGGATCTAAACGAATGGTTTCTCCAATGAAATTTTTGAACTCATCCGGAGAAATTTCTCCTAATCCTTTAAATCGGGTGATTTCTGGTTTTGGCTTTAGTTTTTCAATAGCATCTTTGCGTTCTTCATCAGAATAGCAGTAAATGGTTTCTTTTTTATTTCGAACCCTAAAAAGTGGCGTTTGCAAAATATACAAATGTCCTTCTTTTATCAATTCAGGAAAAAACTGCAAGAAAAAAGTAATCAACAATAATCGAATGTGCATTCCATCGACATCAGCATCCGTTGCAATTACGATATTATTGTAACGCAATTTTTCCAATCCGTCTTCAATATCCAAAGCCGCTTGCAGTAAATTGAATTCTTCATTTTCATAAACAATTTTCTTGCTCATTCCATACGAATTCAAAGGCTTACCACGCAAACTAAAAACTGCTTGTGTATTCACATCACGTGATTTGGTAATCGACCCAGAAGCGGAATCTCCCTCAGTGATAAAAAGAGTACTCTCTAAACTTTTAGGATTCTTGGTGTCTGTAAGATGGGCTCTACAATCCCTTAATTTTTTATTGTGAAGATTTGCTTTTTTGGCACGATCAGTAGCTAATTTTCGAATCCCTGATAATTCTTTTCGCTCTCTTTCGGCTTGAAGAATTTTACGTAATAATGCATCAGCAGTTGCTGTATTTTTATGCAAATAATTATCTAATTTCGTTTTCACAAAATCATTTATGAAGGTACGTACTGATGGCATTCCTGGCTCTGAACCCATATCAGTCGAACCTAATTTAGTTTTGGTTTGCGACTCAAAAACGGGCTCCATAACCTTTATACTTACTGCACTTACAATGGATTTTCTAACATCCGAAGCTTCGAAACTTTTGTTATAAAATTCCCGAATGGTTTTTACAATCGCTTCTCTATAAGCCGCTAAGTGCGTTCCACCTTGCGTGGTATTTTGTCCGTTTACGAAGGAATGGTATTCTTCGCTGTATTGTGTTTTACTGTGTGTTAAAGCAACTTCGATATCATCGCCTTTCAAATGGATGATTGGATATTCCAAATCATCGGCGTGAATGGTTTCTTCCAATAAATCTTTCAGACCATTCTCCGAAAAATATTTTTCTCCATTGAATAAAATAGCCAAACCATTGTTCAAGTAACAATAGTTTTTAAGCATTTTGATTACATATTCATATCGGAATTTATAATTTTTGAAAATCGCTTCATCTGGAATAAAAGTTACTTTAGTTCCTTTTCGCTTAGTGGTATCAATTACATCTTCTTCGAGAACCAAATTTCCCGCAGAGAATTCCGCAGCTTTTTGTTTTTCGTCTCGAACAGATTCCACACGAAAATAATTAGACAAAGCATTCACGGCTTTTGTCCCTACTCCGTTCAAACCTACAGATTTCTTAAATGCCAAGGAATCGTATTTTCCTCCAGTATTCATTTTAGAAACCACATCAATCACTTTTCCTAATGGAATTCCACGTCCGTAATCTCGAACAGTAACCGTTTTGTCTTTGATCGTTACCTCGATAGTTTTACCGGCACCCATGACAAATTCATCGATACAGTTATCGAGTACCTCTTTTAGAAGAATATAAATACCATCATCTGGGGAAGATCCGTCGCCCAATTTCCCGATGTACATTCCGGGACGCATACGAATATGTTCTTTCCAGTCGAGCGACCGAATATTATCTTCGGTATATTGATTTTGTTCGGACATTGTAAAATTTGTGGATTTTGTGCTAATGTAGTGTAATTCGATAAAATTTAAAATAGGAAGTCATCAAAGTTATTAAGAATGATATTGACATTTTCTATTGAAAGATTGAAAACTAAAATGAACTCCTAAATAATTTTATAAATCGCAATTATTTTTCCATTCACAAAAACAGAAACAAAAGAGTTTTTTTTACCCACCAAGGAGATTTCATAGTCTAAATCATTTTTTTGATCTAAATAGATAATTTTATTATCGATACTAGAAGAATATTCAACAGTATCATATTCATCCAATCCTTGAATTGCAAAAATAAAATTTCCCGATTCAGATGTTGAATGCAATCCTGATTTAGGCTTAATTAATTGATAATTATTTTGAAAATAATTTCCAAAAAACAAAGGTAGTTTTGCGAAGTCATTTTTATTTTTTTTCGTTAAAAGCCAGTTTTCATCTAATGGATAATGATTTAGAAAGAAACTATCTGGATTTGTAAAAAAATAACTATCATTGAAATAAAACTTAAATGAATTTGTTTTAACAGAAATAAATCCTGCAGCTAATGTCGCATCAATGAATTTCCAATCATTACCTATTCTAATCACATTCCAAGCATGATTTATATCTATAGGTAAAATTCCAATTTGTGATGGATTAGATTTTAAATTTCCGATTATAATCTTAGCTTCTATCCCCAATTTTAAACATAAATATTCTACCAAAGCAGCGTACGAATGACAAACGGCTTTTCTAGAAACCATAGCACCAGTGACTATATCTAATTTAAATTTCCTTTCTTTAATTTCTTTTTCTTTTTCGGTTTTATAAGAAAATGCGTTCATGGATTTAAATTCCATAGTTTTAGCTAAATCAACATCATAACTTATATTAGTTGCAACCCATTTAAAAACAGCCCTTGCTTTCTCATCCTGCTTGGAAAAATCGCTATTAATTAATCCCACTAATTGATCGGTACTGATTATACTTTTAGGATAAGCATCAACAATAGAATCTACTATATTATATTTTTGAGAATAAGTCGTATTTAAAAACGAAAGGCATAAAAAAAGTAATAACAAATTTTTCAATTGCATTCTAATATAAATTAGTTTAAAAATTCTTGATAATCTCTTTCAATTGATTGTCTAATTCAGGATTAGAAATTTTACCGTTTACAGCATCAAAATTAGCATCAAAACTAGGCAATGAGAAACTTGCTTTTATATTTCCTCCATAAAAAGGAAAAGCATTTTTTGCAATTCCCAAAACGCTACCACCACCTCTGGCTCCCGGAGAAGTTGCCATCAACAGCATAGGTTTTTCCTGAAAAACTTTCCCTGTAATTCTGGAACACCAATCAAAAACATTTTTGAAAGCTGCTGAATAATTTCCGTTATTTTCAGCAAGGGAAACCACTAGAATATCAGCGGTGGCAATTTTAGCCAGAAATGCTTTTGCCAGCTCGTGTTGACCAATTTCTTTTTCTATATCAACAGTAAATATTGGCATTTGGAAATCATTCAAGTCCAATACCTCCACTTCGGCATTTCCAAAAAGATTTGCTGCGTACGTTGCTAATTTTTTATTGATAGAGTTTTTGCTGGGGCTTGCGCCAAAAGCGATTATTTTCATGATACTTTATTTTTACTAAAAGTAGTAAAAATTGGCTCTGATGCAAAATAATTAGCCACAGATTCACCCATTTTGAAAACGAATATAAAACTATGAAATCTGATATTCACCAAAATCTATTTTACCCCAGATTACAACGGAAAGCATTTTTCAGATCAATCTTATTTTTTCTTGATAAAAAAGAGCGACCAGAGGAAGCTCCTTTTTTGTCTTAGAAAAAAGAGATTGATGGAAAAATCTTGAAGTGTAAAGCTGGATTAGGTGCATAAAAAAAGTCGAAAGCTATTACTAACTTTCGACTTTATGATTTTCGATTTTATAACTTTTTTAGACGTTGAATCTAAAATGCATCACATCACCATCTTTAACAATGTATTCTTTTCCTTCTACTTTGAACTTTCCTGCTTCTTTACATTTAGACTCTGAACCGTAATGAACGAAATCTTCATAAGCAATAACTTCGGCACGAATAAAGCCTTTTTCGAAATCAGTGTGAATAACTCCTGCAGCTTGTGGTGCAGTAGCTCCAATATTGATGGTCCATGCACGAACTTCTTTAACTCCTGCCGTAAAATAAGTTTGTTGTTTCAATAATTTGTAAGCTGCACGAATCAATACTGATGCACCTGGTTCACTTAACCCCATGTCTTCTAAGAAAACTTGACGCTCTTCGTAGCTTTCCAATTCGGTAATATCAGCTTCAGCACCTACTGAAAGTACGATAACTTCAGCATCTTCATCTTTTACCAATTCACGAACTTGATCTACATATTTGTTTCCGTTAACTGCCGAATTTTCGTCAACATTACAAACATACAATACTGGTTTTGCGGTAATCAATTGGAAACCTTCCATCAAAACTTCTTCGTCATTATTTTGTGGCGTTATCGTTCTGGCTGATTTAGCCTGAAGTAAAGTCTCTCTAATTCTGTTCAACAACGCTTCTTCGACAATTGCTTCTTTATTTCCAGTTTTAGCGGCACGTTTTACTTTTTCCAACCGTTTTTCAACATTCTCTAAATCTTTCAACTGCAACTCAATATCAATTGTTTCTTTGTCACGAATTGGATTTACATTTCCGTCAACATGAACAATATTATCATTATCAAAACAACGCAAAACGTGAATAATAGCATTACACTCTCTAATGTTTCCTAAAAACTGATTTCCTAAACCCTCTCCTTTACTGGCTCCTTTTACCAATCCTGCGATATCAACGATATCAACAGTTGCCATTTGCACGCGCTCTGGTTTCACTAATTCTTCCAGTTTTTCTATTCTGGAATCCGGAACATTTACAACACCTATATTAGGTTCGATAGTACAAAAAGGAAAATTCGCACTTTGCGCTTTGGCATTAGATAAACAATTGAATAATGTTGATTTTCCAACATTTGGTAATCCTACAATTCCTGCTTTCATGTGTAGATAATATTTGATTTTAATGAAATATGGCAAAGCCATTCTTCATGCTATTTTTGTTTACAGATAACGGTCTCCCGCTAAAAGTTTTAGAATTCACTTTAAAAGTCTGCAAATATAAGATTTAATAAATGTTTGATAGCATAAACAATACATTTATGCATTTACATTATATTTTTTTACTTTTTTATCAATTCAATAGTATTCATAATAACAATTGATTGGTATAATAATTTTATCTATTGATTTTAGAACATCAATAAATGTTTATAAAAAATCAAACTAAATATTAATATTTTGTTAAAAAAAAATTATATTGCAAAAGATTTCAAACCAAACAAAAACCAAAATTAACTATTTATGAAAAAGTTTACATTATTATTATTCTTACTAAACGTCACGTTTCTTTTTGCACAAAAAGAAATTTCTGGCGCGGTAAAAGACAATGCCGGTGCTGGATTACCAGGCGTTAATATTATAGAAAAAGGGACGAACAACGGCGTCTCGACTGATATGGATGGAGCGTATAAAATAAAAGTTAAAGAAGGAGCTACTTTAGTTTTCAGTTATGTTGGATTCAATAAAGTAGAAAAAGCGGCTACTAGTTCTACTATAGATGTAATACTAGCGGAAGAAGGTGGACAAGCCTTAGATGAGATTGTAGTTACAGGAACAAGAACTGCTCCTAGAACTAATACTACTTCAGCGCTACCAATTGATGTATTATCATCAAAAGACATGATGTCCACGGGTCAAGCAACATTTGACAAAGCTTTACAGTACAGAATTCCATCATTTAACACTGTAAATACACCCGTAAATGACGCAACTTCATTATTGGACCCTTATGAAATTAGAAATATGGGACCAAGCAGAACTTTAATTCTTATCAACGGTAAACGTAAAAACTTGAGTGCATTAGTTTATGTTCAAACATCTCCAGGACGTGGGGAAACTGGGGCTGACATCTCTGCTATTCCTACAGATGCTATCGAAAGAGTAGAGATACTTCGTGATGGAGCATCTGCTCAATACGGCTCTGATGCTATTGCAGGTGTTATGAATATTATCTTAAAAAAGAATACAAGCGGTGGGTCTGTAACTCTTAGAACTGGAGTTACCGGTGAAGGGGATGGAGAAACGTACGGTTTAAGCATAAACAATGGAACAACTGTAGGCGATAAAGGATTTGTAAATTATACTATAGATTTTTCTAAAACAGAAATGTCAAATCGCCCAGGTAAAGTAGATGCCGCTGGAGAATTTAATTATTGGGGAGGAACTACTGCTGGGGTAAACACAATGACAGACATCCAAAACTTTTTATCTAGACATCCTGATGCGGGAAATATTAATGGAGCCCCTGAAACTGCTGCAGCTAAATTCCTTGTAAATGGTGGAAAAGACCTAAGTGAAAATGCGCAATTATATTATAACGCTGCCTATGTTTATAAAAAAGTAAATTCATTCGCAAATTATAGAACACCATATTGGAGAACTGCTACTGATTTTCCATATCTACCATCGTTATATGGTGATGGCTCACTTGCTTCTTATCAAGGGTATGTGCCAACATTTGAGGGTGAATTAAATGATTATAACGCTACAATTGGGTATAAATTTAATAAAGATGGTTGGAATGGTGATGCCAGTATTACAACTGGTGGAAATCAACAGAATTATACTGTTTCAAATTCACACAACCGTTCACAAGATGCAAACGGAGATTTTATATACGCATCAGACCCAACTTTTTATAGTGGACCACTTCGTTTTAACCCAGGTGGTGTAGGATTTACACATTATGTTGGAAACATAGACATTAGCAAACAAGTTTTTGATAATTTCAGTATTGCATTTGGTTCTGAATTTAGAACAGAAATATTTGAAGTTAGAGCAGGTGAAGAAGCATCTTATGTAGGTCTTGGAGCAGATTCTTACCAAGGAAATATGCCTGAAAATTCAGGTAAATTTAATCGCTACAATATTGGTTTTTATGCGAGTGCTTCTTTAGATATAACCAAAGATTGGTTAGCGGAAGGTACTATTCGTTATGAAGATTATAGCGATTTTGGAAGTAAAGCAGTTTGGAAGTTAAGTTCAAGATACAAGTTCGCAGATGATAAAGTAACTTTAAGAGGGTCTGCTTCCACTGGTTTCAGAGCACCAACTTTACATCAAATATACACTCAAAAAGTACAATCATCATTTGGTGGTGGTGGGATTCAGTTAGAAGGAATTATAAACAATGTTTCTTCTGCAGCAAGACAAAATGGTGTTGAAAATTTAAAAGCTGAAAGTTCTACTAATTACACGATTGGAATTGGAGTAAAACCATCTAGAAACTTTAGTGCTACTTTAGATTATTACAACATCAGTGTTAAAGACCGTATCGTTTTAGGTGATAAAATTACTTACAGTCCAGGTAACATTCAATCTTGGTTTACAAATGCAATTGATACAAAAACATCTGGTTTAGACCTTGTTGCAAATTATAGAAACATTGAATTAGGTTCTGGTAAATTAACCGTAAATCTTTCAGGAAATTATACATTAGAAAACAAATTAGATGGTCCTGTACGTAATATCGCTAGTGTTGAAGCTGTTAATCAATCCGTTTTTGGCGCTACACAAGAAGCTTTATTGCTTACTTCTCGTCCTAAATTCAAATACATTATTGGTGGAGATTACGAGATTGACAAATTCTCATTCTCTTTAAACAATACTGTTTTTGGACCTGCAAAATTCAAAAATGCTGATTTATATGACAAAGCACTTACTGTAGAGTTCTTAACTAAGATGGTTACAGATTTAGGTGTTTCTTATAAAGCCACAGAAAAAGTTACTTTAAATTTAAACGTAAACAATTTGTTTAACGTGTTACCAGAATGGAAATTAAAATCTGATGGTTCTGCAGGTGCAGAGGCTATTCTAAACAATCCTGCTACATTGAAAAATCAAATTAATGATTTAACATTTAACGGTCGTTATTCTCAAATGACGTACGATGGATCTCACTTTAGCCAATTAGGAACAATGTTTAATTTATCTTTAAACTATAAATTCTAATTAAGATATTGAATAATTTAAAAAGGACTATCGAAAGATAGTCCTTTTTTTTATTTCGTTTATTTTCCTTAAATTTAGTACTTATATAAACAAATATCATGACACATCTTTATGACGGACAAATGGCGGCAATTTTTGATGCCATGTACCAAACCTTCATTGATTATGATGAGGAATATCAGTTTTACAATAGTCTAATACAAGAATACCATTGTAAAACTATTCTGGAAATTGGGAGCGGCACGGGCAATCTTGCCAAACGATTTCAGGAAAATCATCAAGAATATATTGGCTTGGATTATAGTCAGAGTATGATTGCTATTGCTAAGAAAAGGAATGAAAACTGCATTTTCATTCATGGAGATATGAGGGAATTTGAATTGGAAAAACCAGTTGATTCGATAATCATCACGGGACGTTCCACCAGCTATTTGATATCCAATGATGATGTAAACAGCACTTTTGATTCTATTTATAAAAATCTTAATAAGGATGGAATTCTCATTTTTGACTTTATAGATGCCAATCGTTTTATTCCTTTTCTCAAAGAAAACGAAGTTATAATTCATGAAGCCGAATATGAAGAAATAAAATATTACAGAAACAGCAACTGGAAAACAACTTTATCAGATAATTTCATGCTGGAATGGACTGCGCAATATTACACCATGAAAGATGGCGAAAAAGAAATTATTGCAGATGATTTTTCAACAGTTCGTGTGTTCACCTTAAATGAAATTCAGTTGTTTTTATATTTAAATAATTTTGAAATCATTAAAATAATTGACAGAAAAACCTATGCTTACGATACGTATGTTATAGTTGCAAAAAAATTAAGCCCATTTCAAAATAAATCGCTTAACGTTTTTAAGTAAATAATGTAATTTTTCACAATAATTATGCAACAAATTTACAATCAGATAATTGTAGTTTTGTTATATACAAATTATTAAATAAAATATCATGAAAACTATAATTTTAGGAATGTCCGCTTTTTTATTATCATTAACTGTTCAAGCGCAAAATGAAAACATAAAGTCAGAAGTTAAAACTACCATCACAACAATTAAAGACTCAGAAGGAGAAAAAAAGTCAATCAAAACTCAGGAAGTCAAAGAAGTTCAAAATATTGAATTAAAAGATGCAGATTCTAATGTTTTGAATAAAGAAATGAAACAAACTCCCATTCAAGTTACCGCAACTACTGAAGTTACAACAAATGGAATTACTAAAGTAATTGATGTTGACAGATCTGCTTATTACAATTTAAATGGCAAAAAATATCAGGTTTCAACTGACAATAGTGGTTATAACATGTACTTTCCTGACGGTAAAAAAGCCGCTATTTTAAGAAAGACATCAAATAACAATTATATATATAATGCAAAAAACAAAACTTCCTACGGTTATTTTGATGCTAATGGCAATCTAATTTTGGAATCTTATGACTACAAAACGGATAAAATTACTGTTACAACATACTTTATTGTTAAAGAATAACAACTAATAATAAATTACAAAAAAAATCCTGAGTATGAACTCAGGATTTTTTTTATAATTTATACAAATCTATTCATTATGTAAAAATGCTTGTCTGTTTAGCAACGTTTCTTCGCTTTCTACATGATTTTCATCCGGAATACAACAGTCGACAGGACATACTGCCGCACACTGTGGCTCATCATGAAAACCTTTACATTCTGTACATTTTCCTGGAACAATATAGTATACTTCGTCAGAAATTGGAGTTTGAGCTTCATCCGAATCTACTTCAGTACCATCAGGCAAAACCACTTTTCCCTTTAATTTTGTACCATCTTTATATCTCCAGTCATCGGCACCTTCGTATATTGCAGTATTTGGGCATTCTGGCTCACAAGCACCGCAATTGATACATTCATCTGTTATTATAATTGCCATCTTTATATTTTTATGAGTTAAAAGCTATGCCTTTGGATACAAAACCATTTAAGATTTTTTCTCTTTTGACTTATAACTTATTATAGCTTATTTTTGTGCAAAATTACAATCAAAACTATTCATATACAAGTTACTTATGTTACAAAACGAAAAAAAGAGAAGTTTTATCGAATTAGGAAAATTTTTAAACCAATTTTCCGAAAATAATACTTCCAAGGAACCAACTGTTTTGAATAACGATTTATTTTTTGATGATTTTATCGATTTAATAAAATTATCACAATCCCATAATGGATGGTATACACCTGAACAAGTTTATTTTTCTATTCAATCTTGGGCTGAAGCATTAACTGAAGAAAATTTAAATCAATGGCTTTCTGCTTATGATTTTCAAATAAACGAACCTAAAAACATTGCTTTAATTCTTGCCGGAAATATTCCGCTGGTAGGGTTTCATGATTTCTTGTCGGTTTTAATCACAGGACATAATGTATTGATAAAAACATCTTCAAATGACCAACATTTATTGCCTTTTTTAGCTAAATACATCATAGCCGTTGACCCTGAACTGGCTGATAAAATAACTTTCGTTGAGGGCAAATTAGAAAACTTTGATGCCGTAATAGCAACGGGAAGTAACAATACCGCTCGTTATTTTGAATATTACTTTAAAAACAAACCTTCCATAATAAGAAAAAGCAGGAATTCAATTGCTGTTTTGAATGGAAAAGAAACCAAAGAACAATTAAGTGCTTTAGGTGAAGATATATTCCGATATTTTGGTTTAGGTTGTCGTAATGTCTCTAAAATTTTTGTTCCAAAAGGGTATACTTTCGATGCCTTTTTTGAAGCCATATTTGAATACCAGGATGTTATTCACTATGAAAAATATGCAAACAATTATGATTACAACAAAGCCGTTTTCCTAATGAGCAACTTCAAATTATTGGACAATGGTTTTTTAACCATAAAAGAAGATAAAAGTCATGCCTCCCCTATTTCTAGTGCTTTTTATGAATTTTACGATAACATCAAAGATTTACAAATACGATTGCAGTCAGAAAATGAGCAAATTCAGTGTATTGTAAGTAATAATCTGATAGAAAACAGCATTGATTTTGGACAAACGCAAAAACCTAAATTGTGGAATTATGCAGATAATATCGATACTATTTCATTTTTGATAACAATATAGTGTAAAAATGTTTAATTTTTTCGAATTATTTAACGCTTTTTAAACTCCTATTGCCGAAATTTGCACTTTAATTTTTTGGACTTAAACTACACCATGAAAAAACACAACTACAGCGCAGGACCTTGTATTTTACCACAAGAAGTTTTTGAAAAATCAGCACAAGCTATTTTAAACTTCAACAATTCTGGTTTATCCATTTTAGAAATTTCACACAGAAGCAAAGACTTCGTTGCCGTTATGGATGAGGCAAGAGCTCTTGTTATTGAACTTTTAGGCCTAGAAGGAAAAGGATACCAAGCATTATTTCTTGCTGGCGGAGCTAGTTTAGAATTTATTATGGCTCCTTATAACTTAATGAAAGAAGGTGGAAAATCTGCTTATCTTGATTCAGGAACATGGGCATCAGCAGCTATAAAAGAAGCAAAACTTTTTGGTGATACTGTTATTGTCGCTTCATCAAAAGAACAAAATTACAATCACGTTCCAAAAGGATACACTGTCCCTTCAGATGCTGATTATTTCCATTGCACCAGTAACAACACTATATTTGGTACACAAATGAAGGAATTTCCATCACTTGATATGCCAATTGTATGTGATATGAGTTCTGATATATTTTCAAGAGAATTGGATTTTTCTAAATTTGATTTGATTTATGCAGGAGCTCAAAAAAACATGGGTCCGGCAGGAACTACTCTAGTTGTTGTGAAAGAGGAAATTTTAGGTAAAAATGGCAGAATAATCCCAAGCATGTTGGATTATACGAAACATATCAAAGCAGAAAGTATGTATAATACTCCACCTGTTTTCCCTGTTTACGCATCGTTATTGACATTACAATGGTTGAAAAACCTTGGAGGTGTTGCTGCAATTGAAAAAATAAACAATGCTAAAGCAGCATTACTTTACGGAGAAATTGACAGAAACCCATTATTCAAAGGAGCTGCAGCTATTGAAGATCGTTCTAACATGAATGCTACTTTCTTATTGAATGATGCTGCTCATGCAGAAACATTTGATGCAATGTGGAAAGCTGCGGGAATATCAGGATTACCTGGACACCGTTCAGTAGGTGGTTACAGAGCTTCTATGTACAATGCGCTTCCATTAGAAAGCGTTCAAGTATTGGTTGACGTAATGAAAGAATTGGAAGCAAAAGTTTAATCGTTAATTTGGTTATTTGGTTATTTGTTTAATCGAAATAACCAAATTAATTGAAATTAAAACAATGTTGATTTACTGGAAATTCTAGCCCCGATAGCAGTGAAAATCCTTTCCAGTCCTGAACTTGTTTCAGGATCCTGAAACAAGTTCAGGACTGGAAAGATTGCAACGAATAGCGGGAAATAGCTCCAGAAAAATAAAATAATAAATTAAATATGAGGACGAGATTACTTCGTTCCTCGCAATGACATAAAAAATGAAAGTATTAGCCAATGACGGAATTTCTAAAAGTGGAATTCTAGCTTTAGAAAAAGGTGGATTTGAAGTTATAACTACAAAAGTAGCGCAAGAACAAGTGGCTAACTTTGTAAATGAAAACAATGTGAGCGTTGTTTTGGTACGTAGTGCTACCAAAGTTCGTAAAGACATTATAGATGCTTGCCCAGGATTAAAAATTATTGGTCGTGGTGGTGTAGGTATGGATAATATTGATGTTGACTATGCTAAAAGCAAAGGAATTCACGTAATCAATACTCCTGCTTCTTCATCAGAATCAGTTGCAGAATTGGTTTTTGCACATTTATTTTCTGGTGTACGTTTTTTACATGATTCTAACAGAAATATGCCTCTTGAAGGAGATACAAACTTTGAAGGTTTGAAAAAAGCATATGCTAACGGAATCGAATTAAGAGGAAAAACTCTTGGTGTTGTAGGAATTGGACGTATTGGTCAAGCTACTGCTAAAATGGCATTAGGTTTAGGCATGAAAGTGATTGCTGCTGATATGTTTATTCCACAAGTTGACGTTAAAGTTGAATTTTTTGACGGTCAATCTATCACGACAACTATCGTTTCTCAATCATTGGAATCTTTATTCAAAGAAGCTGATTTCATAACATTACACGTTCCTGCTCAAGATGGTTACATCATTGGAGAGAAAGAATTAGCTATCATGAAAGACGGCGTAGGTATTGTAAACTGTGCTCGTGGTGGTGTTATTGATGAAGTTGCATTAGTAAAAGCATTAGACAGCGGAAAAGTATTATTCGCTGGATTGGATGTTTTTGAAAACGAACCAACTCCTGAAATGACTATTTTGATGAACCATAAAATCTCAATGACTCCTCATATTGGAGCTGCAACAGGAGAAGCACAAGATAGAATTGGTACTGAATTAGCTTCACAAATTATCAGCATATTAGGCTAGTATTTTTGTATTAAATAGTAAAAAGGGATTCATTAACAGTGTTTAATGAATCCCTTTTTTATGAAATTTAGTTTTTCTAATTCATACTATATCGAATTTAAAAAACAACAAATCACCAATCACAACTATCTGAAAATTAAATTTTTAAAATAAAAATCAGAAGGGATTATTTATTTTTTGTAACTTTATGAATCATTCTTTCATCATGAAAAATAGTTTTTACATATTACTTTTGATTTTTTGTTCTATCATTGGTTGCACTACTTCAAAACCTATAATCTCAGGTAAAGATGAATCAACTATTACTCAAAACGACACGGTCAGAATTGCCAATGACGAGCTGCAATATGAAGTTATAATAATTGACCCAGGCTTTAGCACTTGGATTAATTCAAGAGCTTTACCGCGAGGGTATCATTCTCAAACCTACTTAGAAAACAGAAATCAATTTTACGTTAGCGAGTGGAACATCCGTGTTTTGCAACCACAACGATATGACCCTAATCTTTATGGAATGACTATTAACTATGATTCTAACATTGATTATGGTTATGAAGTGAATTATTTGATATATAATTACTTTATTTATTTTCAAAATACTTACAAACAAAAACTCTTTGGTAATGTTCCCTCAAGATAATGTTACTATATTTGTAATCATTATAAATAAAGATGAGCGATTTAAAAAAACGTTGGGGAATTGAAACCAATTTCCAACTCACAATTATATTTATTGTTTTTGCAATTACGGGTTCAGCTTCAGCCTGGTTATCAAAGCCATTTTGTTTTTGGTTGGGAATTACAAAATCAGACTTAGGTTATTGGCTCACTCCTGTCCGATTAGTATTAATTTTCCCAATATATCAAGTGCTTTTAGTCTTAATAGGATTTATTTTTGGGCAATTCAAATTCTTTTGGGCATTCGAGAAAAAGATGCTGAAACGAATGGGATTTGGATTTCTTTTCAAAGAATAAAAAAACGCATCAATTACTGGGCGTTTCTATTTTTTATCAGATAATTATAAATCCATGTCAACGTAAATGTGGGAATAAGATCTGAAAATGGCAAAATTTCTTCTAGAAAGGTAACTACTCCGCCTACTTTACCAACATTTCCTTTATACATTGTAGTCATTAAATAACCTGCAATTGGCGCCCAAACCACATCAGAGAATTCTCCAACGAAAGGAACAGCAAACGATAACATCCCTATTGCATCAAATAACAAACCCAGAAAAAGATTTCTGTTTTTATTATCTATTTGGTCAACTTGTACTTTTTTTATCATTATTTTTTTAGAATTGTTTATTACAAAACATACAAATCTAATGCCAATTAATTTTTAAGTTTGTCTTTAAATATTTTCTTTAATTTTTCGACTTTTGGCGTAATTACATAACTACAATACCCTTGCAATTTATTCTGATTGTAATAATTCTGATGATAATCCTCGGCTTCATAAAATAATGCAGCCGGTGAAACTACAGTAACAATGGGTTCCCCAAACGTATTTTCTCTCGTCATTAAAGCAATATACGCTTCGGCTAAATCTTTCTGATTTTCATTATTATAAAATATTTCGCTGCGGTATTGTGTACCAATATCATTTCCTTGACGGTTCAAAGTAGTGGGATCATGCGTTGCAAAAAATATTTCCAACAATTCCCCAAAACTTATTTTATTGGGATCAAAAGTAATTTGAATCGCCTCTGCGTGACCGGTATCGCCATTGCAAATAGCCGCATAGGTGGGATTAATTGTATCTCCGCCTATATATCCCGAAACCACCGTTTTCACGCCATTCAATTCTAAAAAAACTGCTTCGGTACACCAAAAACAACCGCCGGCAAAAGTGACAACTTCCATTCCTTCTTCAATTTCCATTTATAAGTTTATTTCGTTTACAAAAAATCTGATTTTGGGTTATTAGTAACGTAATCTAAAACCAAATTTAATCTAATAATTGGAAGTGATTAATCCCTATTAACTAAAGTTTATAATTTGTGAAGGGAAAATATATTGTGAACCATTTAATAATCATTAAAATCTTTGTTTCTTTGTGAAAATAGTTTGAAAATGATACAAGTCAAAAATCTACATAAATATTACGATCAACTGCATGTGTTGAAAGGAGTTGATTTACATATTCAAAAAGGAGAGATTGTCTCTATCGTGGGTGCTTCGGGTGCTGGGAAAACAACACTTTTGCAAATCCTTGGAACTTTAGATAAACCTACCGTTGAAAACGGAATTGAATTGCGCATTAATGATGAAGATATTCTGACTATGAACGACAAAAACTTGTCCAAATTCAGAAATTTAAATTTGGGTTTTATATTCCAATTTCATCAATTATTACCTGAATTTACGGCGTTGGAAAATGTTTGCATTCCCGCTTTTATTGCCAATAAATCCAAAGTAGAAACAGAAATAGAAGCCGAAAAACTACTAACCTACCTCGGTCTTTCCCACCGTATGGACCACAAACCCAATGAACTTTCCGGTGGAGAACAACAACGTGTGGCAGTCGCAAGAGCATTAATCAACAAACCCGCAATCATTTTTGCCGATGAACCTTCGGGAAATCTTGACACAGCATCTGCTGAAAACCTGCACCAATTATTTTTTAAATTGCGTGATGAATTGGGACAAACATTCGTCATTGTAACCCACAATGAAGAACTAGCCAATATGGCCGATAGAAAATTAGTAATGGTTGATGGACAAATTAGTGGTCAGTAATCAGTGTTCAGTTTGTAGTAATTTAGTGGTCAAAAAAATAGAACGATGATATTTCTTAGAACCTTTATGGTACTATTTTTTTTGTTAATTAATTATTTTGTCTGGCATATAAATAATCAAACAAAAAATACTTCAAGTGCTCTTGGAGGAGGTATTTACATCCTTTGCTATTTTGCTTTATCAATAATTACAATAATAATAATAATAATTGCTTATTTAACCAACTTTAAAAATTTCAAAAAAATTGATTATTTTTTATTCGTTTTATGTAGTCCTATAAGTTCAATAATTACTATTTTACTATCAAAATAATATAAATAGGCTGATTAAACAGCTGTGAGAGTTTGTTAATCAGTATTAAGATAAAAACAAAATCTGTTCAAATCTGTTCAAATCTGTTCAATCCGCGTCATCCATGTCCAAATTATGAATTTCTCCGAACTCAAATCTTTCCTCGATGAAAAAGTTGTACAATATAACACGCTTGACTTCATAGAAAGTGATCCTGTCCAAATTCCGCATTTATTTTCACAAAAAGAAGATATTGAAATCGCTGGTTTTCTAAGTGCAACAATTGCTTGGGGAAATCGTAAAATGATTATCAAAAATTCTCATAAAATGATGGATTTAATGGGAAATGCTCCTTATGATTTTGTTATGTCACATACCGAAAATGACTTGGAACGACTAGAAAATTTCGTTCATAGAACTTTTAACGGACAGGATTTTGCCAGTTTTATTAGAAGCCTAAAAAACATTTATCAAAACCATAATGGCTTAGAATCCGTATATGCTAAAAACCAAGAATTAGCAACTATGCAAAAAAGCATCTCAGAATTCAAAAAAACATTCTTCGAAATTCCACATCAGTATAGAACCCAAAAACACATTTCGGATCCCTTGAATAATTCAGCAGCCAAGCGAATTAACATATCTAAGCGGTTAATTATGGTAGTCTGTAGTTTTAATTAAATGTGACCAGATTATTATTGTCAAGAACTATTTCATCCACCATTCTTGTAACGGATTCACTTGCTTCAAAATCAATAAAATCTTCATCTGTATATTCAATTCCCTTGAAATCGTAAACAGCCTTTTGGTCTTCAATGTCTTGTAATCGTTGTGCTTCATTAGTCGCTTTTCCACGTGCATAATACATCCAATCCCATTTTACAGAAAACCAATCCGTAGTAAAAGCTGAGTATTCCTCGAAACCTTTGTATTTGATAAGTATATAAAAATACCCTCCTTTTTCCAGCTTAGTATGATTAACTGTTATTCTTTCTACTAAACTATGTATTAATCGTTTAGTATCATCGAAACCAGATGTAAGTTTATATTCACTAACAGCACTTTCAACTTTTAATTTAGCAAAATTTGAATCAGATTCAAGTATTTCTGATTTTAAAATTTCAATATTGTTTTTTAAATTATCAATAACCTTTAAATTTTTTTTATACTGTTCTCTAATTGATTCATCATCTTCTAAATCTTCATCATCCAACCAGCTTAAATGTTTTTGCTTTAGCTTAATTTTCTTTTTAAGCTCTTCTTCATACTTACCTAATTTATCCTTTAAAACAACTCCATTGTCGTTATTAATAGGCAGGTTTAGCAACAAGTCTTTCAAGTTTTTGTTTACAAATAAATGCTGAATAATGAAATTTTCAAATCTTACAATTGATATGCCTCTTGACTCTGGACATTTTCCTTGATGAATGCATTTGTATGCTGAATCTTTATTAACAATTCTTTTTTTACCACGATATTCTTTTCCACAATGTCCACAAACAATCAAACCATTTAATAGATATTTAAACTCGCTCCGTTTACCTACCTTTTGTTTGTTTTTAGCAAGATTTCGATTAACCTTATCAAATAAATCTTCAGATATAATTGATGGAACACTTGCTTCGATTCGCTGTTTGTTCCCTTTTGGCTTTCGATTCCAAACACGAGTTCCCTTATAAACTGTGTTTTTCAACATATCATATATCACATTCCCTCGCCATTGTATTGAAGATTTTTTAAATACAATTTCTTCACCAGTATAAGCATCTAAACGAATAAAAGAATCTTTCTTACTTACATTCTGAAACTTGGTTGGTATGTTATCAGCATTCAATATATTAGCTATAGTATAAGAACCATTTCCAGCAAGACTTAAATTAAATATTCTACGGACAACATCAGCTTCTGTTGGAATTATTTGATACATTCCATCGGCACCTTTTTCATATCCATACGGTAAACCACCGTGTGTTTTACCTTCAGATGCACGTTTGTCAAATGTAAGATTAACTTTTTCTCTTGTCTGTTCGGCAAATAGCTGATTGGCTAAAGATTGAATACCTGTAACAAATTTTATTGCAGGGTCTGTTAAATCTGTTTCAACACCCTTAGGATAAAATTTTACGTCTTTTTTATTAACTTGATACTGGAATATTTGCCAAATATTAGAGTTTCTTTCAAGTCTTGATTGGTCAAACACATAAACAGCTGTTATTTTGTCCTTATCAATATCTTTCATCATTTCTGCAAATGAGGGTCTTCCTTCAATCTCTTCTGTAGTTCCAGAGATACCAACATCAGAATAAATTTTATATTTCATTCCAAGTCTGATAGCAACTTTAATACCTTCAGTAGTCTGAATTTCAATAGAAGTATCTTTGCCAATAGCTTTAGTTCCCGAAATACGAGTATATATTCCTAACATGTTGTTCCTTTTTCACAAATATATTAAATAGTTTATTAAGGGTAATTAAGGTAGTGTGAAATTATTTTATAAGATTAATTGTTTTGCCAAAAAAAACCTTTGCTCAATTGAACAAAGGTTTATGAAATTATTTTTAATTATCAATTTAATCGACTATAATAACACCAAATTTTGACTTCTGTATATTATTCATTAAATTAATTTGTTCCTTATTTTTCAGAATAACTATTCCTTCAATAAATCCAGAATTTAAATGCTCCGTAGCAACATCAATTGACATATAATGTTTAATATCAGTAGGTTCTCTTTCAACTTTAATCTTTGGTTTAATCGTTTTTTCTGGAGTATTTTTAACTGAATTGTATGCTGATGATATACTGATTTCTCCTTTATTTAACTTATCAATAATTGCTTTTGAGCCTTTGTCAAGAACACTTGAATATCTTATAACAGTCGTTCTTCCAACCCCAGCAATTTTTGCTATTTCTGCATTTGTATCAACATGGTCGGTTACTTCAGTGTTTTTTCCGCCTTTAGACAAATTCATTTTAGCAGTAGCTTCAATAGTATCTTTAGATAAGTAAGCCAATTGTATTTTCTCAATACTAGAAAGATTTCTTCTTTGAAACTGATGCTTGACCATCCAAAGTTTTATATCATCAAGATTTTTGAAATCTTCCTTTATCTCTTTGACTGGGATATTCTTTTTATTTAATTCAATACATGCTTTTAATCTTGTATGTCCTTCAATAACAAGTTTTTTTCCTTCTGAAGTTATCATGTATAAAATAGGGTCATTTAAACCATTTTTCTTAATATTATCTTTTAACTGTGAGTAAAGTTCTTTATTCATCAATGGTAGATATGATTTTAATTCCCAAATTGAATTCAATTCTTCAAACTCATCCATGACGTAAAACTCATCACCGAAGATATTTATCTTAGGAATTGAATCATTTTTTATTGTTGGATTTGCTAGAAAAAGTTTTCCATCTAATTGACATCCAGCTTTTGCGTAATAACGATGTTCTTTATTAAGAGTAGGGTCATTTGGATTTGGATTATTTTTAGTTTTCCCCCATTGCTTAAAGAAAAAAGGCACATTCTGATTTTCACATTTATCTTTTATAATTCTAACCCATTCTTCTTTCATTGGACGAATTACCTTTTCAATTATTTTGTTACCATTGTCGTCTAATACATTAGTATAAACAACCTTCCCGTCAATAACTTGAAATTTGTCTTCGCCTTTTTCATTCTTTTCACGTTCATAGGAATTATTTCCACTCTCCCCGCCAACAATAACCCAATCTATGCCAGTCAAGTCGATTTCTGAAATCTCTTGAATAAATGGCTCAATTGATAAAAATTTATGCTTTGCTTTGGATTTAACTAATGCAGGAATTCTTCTAGTAGAATACTGTGTTCCGCAAGATACACCCATCCAAATATTTTCAGACCAAATTAAATCATCTGGTAATTTTTCAAATCTAGTATGTCTTTTGGTTAATATCTGATACGTATGTTGTGGCGTTTCATTCATTACTTTAAAAACTTTTCTAAGAAAATTATCAGAAATATCACGATGAAACAAATCACTCATAGAATTGACAAAAACTGTAGTGGGGGATTTCCATGAATAAGGTTCTTTTAATGCGTCTTCATGTTCAACCACGACATCAAACCCCATTTTATACCTATCTTGCCCCATAGCCTTCAATCGTTTTGTCAATGTTTCAGCATAACAGTTTAGACACTCATTACCACCGTTCTTTGAACTACTATAATGAGTACACCCAGTGGTCGGATTCCACGAAACGTCCGTCCACTCTATATTTGATTCAGCCATAAATTACATTTTTTTCAAATATAAAATTATAATTCTTATTGAATTGACTTTGAATCTAAACTTTTTATCCAACTTTTAAACCTTTGTTCAAATGGTCAAAGGTTGTGTTGACTTTTATTCATCATCATTAATCAACAACATAAATTCTGGCGTTAATTCGGTTGTTCTTGAATAACATTCTGAAACTACTTTGGTTTTGATATATCCAACTACAAGTAATTTATCTACTGCTTCAAGAATTATTTTTCTGGTAGTTCCAAGTTCTTTTGCCATGTCCCCAGCTCTTAGATTGAATATTCCAATAGAAGGAAAATCCAGTATGAGCATAAGCACTAATTTTTCAGTACTCCCAATAGTTTTAAGTTTTAATAATTTTGAGTTCATTTTTTTATCTTTTTAATTTCATTATTTTAATAGCTGTAATTTTATGTAAGAGCCATTTTCATTTGAATAGTCAATCTGCGAGTTAATATAATTTCTAATTTCTTCAGTAACTTCATTCATGAATTTCAGATTCCAAATTTCTTTTAGGTCTTTTTTTAATGTATCAAATCTTCTTTAGAGCTGTTATTTAATTCTGAAACTAATTCTTTAAATGGAGACCAGTTACGCTTAATGGTAGCTAGACTTTTGTTAAGCTTTTTACTGATTTTTTCTTGGGTTATTTTACCATCACTTTGAAAATCCCAGTCCTCAATAGTGTCATTGATAGATTTTTGTGTCTTATCAGTTTTAATTTTTCCCATTAATACAGCAGTAGTTTTTTGTTTTTCTTCTTTAGTTATTTTTTTATTTGGATTGAAGATGATTCTTCTTTCTTTATTCAAATATGACAAAAGTGTTCCTTCACTACGTTTTTTAATAACACCAGCTACTATTGATTTGATTTTATCTTGCTCATATTTTTGAGTAAAATGCTTATTGATTTCGTTGGCACATGCCATTAAAAAACCAATTTCCTTAGTTGGGTTCAAAAGTGCGTATTGAGATATTACACCAAACATGGTTCTGTTTCGTTGACCAACTTCAATTCTTTTTGGTATAAATGGGATACATAAATTTTTCTTCTCATCAAATACAATATAATCACCATCAGTACCTTTAAAGTAATCATCAATATTATTGAATCTTATTTTATCTGATGGTAAAAAGGTGTCATCTACTGTTATAAGTCTTTCTCTCTTCTCTCCCTCCAGTATAGGAGTAAATGATACCTTTTTATTAATTGCTTGAAAAGTAAGTGAATCTTTGTTCTGGTAGAGATTAGCATCATAAGACAATATGTTCTGTTGAGTAGCTTTGCAAGCCCCTTTATCAGTCTGGATACCTAGTATATTACTAATGGCTAGATATGTATCTTTAAAGTTAGTAAGAGATAAACCATCAACTTTGACTAATATTCCTAATCCTGTTTCTGAAAGTGATTTCCAACAAGCAAATATGTATGGATTAGTTAAATCAATATCAGTAGTATCATCAACGTCAATGTATATTAGCCCAGTAGGCACGTGTATTGTTTCGTTGGAAGCTTTACCGATGAATTTAAAGTTAAAGCGGAATGTTGGGAGCTTACTTGTTTTTATGTTTTGGTAAACTGGAGATGATTTACCAAGTTTTCTGATGTCTAAGATTGTTTGTAAATTAGAATCACCATGTTTGATTGTTGAAAGGGCTTCATCAATCGTTACGTTTTTGTCTATAAAAGGGTTTTTACCATTTTTAAACTTGTTAATAGTTAGCATTAAAAGTTAATATTATTCTCTCGTTATTGTTCTCTCATTTTTACTTGGTGAGAGAAGCTGGGAGATATGCCTATCTTTTATCCCAGCACCCAAGGCAATCATTTCTGACTACTTTTATAAATATCTGAAGATTTATCGAAATACAATTTTTATCATTTAATGACTAAAATTGGCTTCAAATGAGATAAAAACCAAATACTCATAATTATACGAATAACTCCTGATATTGTCAAGTGCTAAATTGAAAAATCCTTACTTTTATTAAAATTTAAAGCTTTTTCGTACATAAAAAAGACCCTATTTTTATGATGTACCAAAATGCACTAGATGCTCCTGCATTTACTAGTTAACCTAATTTCAAAACACCTCTTTTTTATGCTAAAATCAAAGAAATCTATCGATTGCTTCAAAAGCTATTTAACAAAACAGATACTGAAAAACACAAGCTTTTATACCATGATAACAATCATTTTGATAGAATAAATACTTTATTAGATTTGATAGTTTACTGTAAATTTATCATAATCAAATAATTCAACTTCGATATTTAATTTAGTATTTTTCATTTTTTATCCCTTCCTTCCCCCGTTATCCGCCTCTTAAGTCCTCCCCCCATGATACGAAAACATAGGGTACGGAGGTTTTCGATAAAAATTTCCCAGCCAAAAATTGGATATAATATTCAAGATGACACATATTTTAAAAAATATTTTTTAAATTTTTTCAGCCAAAAAATATGTTCCTATACATAGTAACATCAATCCAAATGTTCCGAAAGCGAGTTGCTTATTTTCATTAATGTGAAACGCATTTATTCACTACTTTTCTAGTAATTCTTTTAAAAACTACTAATATTGAATATTTTCAGCATTTTTATCCCAGTCAATATTATCAATACCATCTGTAATAATATCTCGAATTGATTTATTTTCTGACTCAATACCAAACCATAATAAAACAATAGAACTAGCATCATTTATTTCTGATTCATCTGGTACAACATCGGAAGTAAGCCAAACAGAATAGATTATTGGTTTCAAAATGTTTTTCGAAACATACATATCCTCCTTATTTAATACGGCTTTTCGATTCCCCCAGTCTTTAGAATAACTTATTAAACCAATAATGCTATCATTCATGGCTTCATTTGGTTCGCCTACTAATAGCCCTCCATAAGTTTTGCTCATATTGAAAGCTTCGACCTCAACTATTCTTCCTGTTTTTAATTTAATTTCCATATCTATCTTTTAATATAAATATCACAAACCCAGGAAAATCAAGCTTTTACTTGCATATTAAAAAAATCCCTGGAATCTTTGCAAAGTGTTATAAATAAAGGTTTACCTTTTTGTATAACAGCAAAAGCACAAAAAATAACCTTTGAGACCAGTAAAACAACCTCAAAATTCAGTAACCCTTTTTTTATAACAGTAAAATATGAAAACACCAGTTGCAATTTTCGGAAGAGTAAGTTTAGACTCGATGGATTTCCAAAGACAAATAAGCGATTTAAAAAAAGTAGCCGATAAACTCGACTATGAAGTTGTGAGTATAATTACAGAAAAAATATCTGGAGCGAAATCAAATAAAGAACGTTTAGGAGTTCAACAATTATTAGAAGAAGCTAGACAAGGAAAATTTAAAAAAATCCTTTGTACTGAAATTTCGAGATTAGGAAGGTCAAATACACAAACTCTTTGTTTACTGGATGAACTTCATCAACTAGGAATTAGCATTTATTTTCAAGACCTAAATTCTGAGACTTTAAACGAAAAAGGAGAGGTGTCATTCCAAACTGAAATTTTAACCAACTTACTTAGCTTATTTGCGAAAAACGAGCGACAAACCTTAATTTCAAGAATTCGCTCAGGGATGCAACAAGCCAAAGCAAATAATATCCATTGCGGGAGACCCAAAAATAGCTCTGAAAAAAACGACCAATTTTTATCAAAATATCAAAAAGTTGTATTTGGTCTTAAACGAGGCTATAGTGTAAGAGAATGTGTGAAATTGTATGATGTGTCTCTTGGAACTGTTGCAAAGGTTAAGAAAGTGGGGAATCTATGATTTTTACTTCTCTAATTACTTTTAAAATTCTCTTTGATAAAATTTTCTTTCAATTTAAGAATATCTGCTTCAGAAGCAGTTCCTTCTTTCTTTTTACCTGTTTTAATATCTTCAAAATAATATTCTAAACTAGAATCCCAATCCATTCCACCATATTCAAATATGAAACAAGGAACTAATAAATTATTTTCATTTTTCCAATAATATTCTTGTCTAGTGCCAGCTTCATGATAATAAGTAACCCAAAAAACATTTTTGCCGATTTTTTGTAAATTAATTTCATGTGACCCTTGTGAATCTGGGTCTTCATATTTTTGAAGATAAGTAATATATTTACTATCAATCTTCTTCTCGTTGGGATTGTTGGAAATTGTTGCTTCCTTTTTTTTACTTGTTAAATTATCGTTTTTGGAATTATTGCAGGAAGCAATAATAACTATTACCATAATTAAAAGGCTAAATCTTTTTTTCATGTTTTTTATTTTTTTTCGTTTTAGGTAATTTCTTTTATTATAAAAGTCAACTTTA
The DNA here is from genome assembly GCF_048158545.1 of Flavobacterium melibiosi. Lineage (NCBI taxonomy): Bacteria > Pseudomonadati > Bacteroidota > Flavobacteriia > Flavobacteriales > Flavobacteriaceae > Flavobacterium > Flavobacterium melibiosi. The sequence continues at coordinate 156,251 of NZ_JBLNKU010000006.1, forward strand.
ATTTTTGGTTTTATGCTATCCTTTAGATTCAAGAATTTCATTTAATTCTTCAATTCTTTTCTCTGTTTTCTCTTTTTCACAATTATTTAAAAAAGCATTGTACAAACTACCATTCATGTCTTTTGTTTCTTCTTCACAAGAAATATCTCTATATTTTATCCATTTTCTCTGCTTAAGTCTTAATGCAGTTTTTTCAGTTTCGCTTAAAACTGCCATAACTTGTTTATATACAACGTTTAATTTTTTATCAACAACTTCAAGTTCTTCTGCTGATTTTATATTGCTACTCATATCATTATCATCTTCAATAGGCTCTGAATTAGTATTTGAGGTCACTTGTTGACTATCAGTTTCTCTTACATTATTGTTACTATTGGATGTTGAATATTCACTATTTAAATTTTCTGAATCGGAATTTTCACAATATGCACTCACAAAAGTTAATGGTGTATTTGATGTTTCGTCTTTTGTAAAAGTAAACTCAACTGTTTTTCCATTTACTCTAACTTTATTCCATTTTATATCAATTTGAAATTCTCCTTCATTATCTAGTCCAATATGTCCTAATTCAGCTTCACCCCATTCTTTTTGTAAAGATTGGTATCCTCTATATTTAACATAAGAAATTACCTCCTGACAACTTGAAAAATTTGTTTTCACTTCATTTTTAGTATTTTTATCATTTCGACAACCTGAGGAAATGAATAAAAATGAAAGAGTAATAAATATTATGAGTTTTTTCATATTTAAAATTTATTGGTTTTATTTGTAATTATATGCTTTTGAAATACAATTATTGTCCAATATAAATTGGGGCGTAATTACTGCATTTTTCTGCAATGTTTAAATCAGAACTATTTGATAAAATTATTTTACCACTTTTATCTATAATGAAACTATAATTTAATTTTTCGTCACTAACTAATTTACCTTTTGTCAAATATCCTCCTCTGCTTTCCTGAAAAAAAGTCCTTTTATTAGTTTCAAATACAATTATAATTTTGTTTGAATTGCATACGTTGACATCTTTTAATGCCCATTTATCAAATTGTATGATTTTTTTCTTTTCATAATCACCCGTTACTAATGTGTATTTCCCAGTCCCATTACAATTAAAACATTTTACAGGGCTACCAGTTAAGGGATTTCTTTGAAATGTTCTAATATATCCGTTACGAACTTTGTCTGGCACAATACCAGTTCCAGCACAAACCTCACAATGCCTTTCTCCAATGTCTTTTGATGGCTGTTTTTCAACTACTGTTTCCGAATTATTGTTTTGTGGAAGTAATGGATTGAAATCAATCATATTTGCAAATGTTTTTTGAAATGTTAATTGATTTTCAGTAAGTGGATTTTCAAAATTATTTATTTGACTAAGAGATAAATTATAAATAGATAATTTATTCTCTATCCAACCCATAAAAGTATATTTGCCAATTGCATTATTATCAAAAAATATTGGAAAATTTAAACTTAAACTATTCAATTCGGTTATTGCTTTATAATATTTCCATTCATAACTATTTCCCCAAATATTTAACACTTTATCGCATTTGTTAGTTTGGTCTAGCCATGGACTAATAAAATAATATTTATCATCTTCATATTTAAGATATAATTTGTCTTTTTTATATTCAACTACTTTTGAATTGTTTCCAATTACATTTGCTTTGAAAAATGAATTTATTTCTGAGATTGCCTTATCGTATAATCCGTCAACATTGTTTAATAGGTCGTCAATTTTTGTTAAGACTGCATTATTTTTAGAGCCATAACTAGTACCGAATAAAGCGAATGTTCCTTTTGAATTTTGAATTAAGTCATTCAATAAATAATTATTTGAAACAGTCTCTGTAAAATCTGAAAAATTGTTAATTGTTGTATTTCGTTTAAAACGACCTTGGGGGTTAGTAAAAAAATCAATAGCGTCAAAGTGTGTTTTGTCTCCCAAATTAATAAATTTCAGAGGGACAAAATTATTGGCAGTAAAATAAATCCCATCAAATCGTTTATTCATTTTGAATTTTTTCTTTGAACTACTTAATTCTTGTATTTTTGATATTGCTTTTTCTTGAAAATATTTTGGATTAGTATTTAAGATTTTTGCTTCATTTAATAATTCCATTTTTGGAAATGAATAAAGCGAATATAATCCAGTTAGTCGAGAGGATGTTGTTGATTCTGTATTGTTTAAATCTAAAATGTAATAATCAATAAATTTATCTTTTGTCCCATTAAAATTATATGTTTTTATGACTAAATATTGCTCATTGTCAGTTAAAGATAAACTTGTAATTATTGAGTTCTTGTTAGAGCCTGTTGTGTTTAACATTGCAATTCCAAGTTTCGAAAATGCTATAGTTTTTTCCAATCTGCCAGTTGGTAAGTCATAAAAAAACAAATCACCAGCAAAATTTGTTGTAATTAATTTTGTTTTGTTTTTACATGTAATGATTATAGGACATCCTAACTTGAATAAACGAGTATTTTCTTCATAATATCCATTGTTTTCAGAATAAGATTGAGAAATTTTATATCCTTCTGGAGGAGCAGATATATTTTCATAATTGACATCATTAGTTAAATCATTAATTGATTTTTCTCTCAAATCTATTTTTATTTGAGTATGACCTATTATTGGTAAAATAAATAATAATAAAAATAGTCTCATTGCGTTATTTCAATTTCGGGTAATGAATAAATAAATGTATTATTGATTAAAATATGTTTTAAATCTGATGAAATAAAAGCAGTATGAATCCTTTCTTTGTCAAATACAAAATTATACGTATAAACAAAAGAATTATCTCTCTCACTATCCCTATAATACCCTTTATAAAACTGGATAAAAGCAGTATTCTCATTTTCCCTTATTTTTTCAGACAAGTTTTTTCCCATTGAATCAAATAATATTGGCAGTCTTGCATAAGCATGAAGAATTGTGTTATTAAAAGCACAATCTGGGTTTTGTTCAATATAAGTTCTTTGCCCTCCTATTCCTCTATAATAAGAACAAACTGGAATGAAGTTTTTATTTTTTTTAATAATATCTGTTTGTTCTCCTGATTTGTTAAATTTTTGAAATATTTTTTTATTTCCCACATATCCTTCATATTCAATAATAAACTCTCCTTTTTCATTCGAAAAAACTTGTTTTGTTGGTCGATAATAATTTTTATCAAACACAACAGAAATAGGAGGATTAGTTCCTGCTTCGAATGATGATATTTTCATGTTTTCATAATCAATAAATACCAAATAACTTCCAAAGTCAATAACTTTATAATTGAAAGTGGAAAGATTATATGTTTTTCTTTCATTCCATTCTATACCGAGATTTATAGGTATATACAGTTTTTGTTTAACCGAAATTTTTCCAAATTGCTTAGATGACAAATCAACGAGAGATATTGCAATTGTTCCCCTTTTTAGCGTATTGGAACTTTCTACTGAATATAAAATCATTATTCCTTTATCAAAATCTAAAATTTCAGTTTCACTGTTTACTTTAGCGATTTGTATAGATGGATTTAATTCTCCAATAAAACTTGACTGTGTGTTCTGATTCTGACTATTAACAGAACTCGAAACATCAAGTACCTTATTAAAGGTTTCCTTTTTAACTTGATTTGCCCCCTCTTTATTAGCAACAGGTACTTTTAAAGACATCCCCAACTGAATTCCCTCTTTTTTAAGTTCAGGATTAAGTTCTATCAATTCATCAGCACTTATATTAAACATATTTGAAACACTATATATGGTCTCTTTTGGTTTTACTTCATGGATTGAGAAATCAGTTTTACCATTAGTATTAACAGTTTGTCCTATTGAACTAGATATGTTCAAAAAATGTAATAACAAAACAAAGAATAATTGTTTTGAGCTTATTTTATTTTTCATTTCAATTTTAAATAATTAATTTTTGTGTTGTTTTTACCATAATTCGAGACAATCTAATTCCTTAATTTTCTTTTTAAGAATTACTGTAGTCAAAAAAAGCTTTTGTCTTTAATTTGATTTTCACTATGATAGACATGTATTCTTGGAGGTTTATTGGTATAATGATTTTTTTTTAATAATTTAAAATATTTGTATAAAAAAATAAAATAATAAATAGGATAATGCTTTATAAAATCACCTACAAGTTGGGCAAGAGCTTCTTCTAGCTTCGCTACAACATTTCATAGAACAATATTTTCCTATTGAAGATGAAGAATTAGTGCTATAGCAATCAGTCATTTTTCCAAGATGTGTATAATGCTCTCCACTGAAAGATTTACCACACCACGAGCAAGTTTTACTGCTAGATGATGATGAACTACTGCTTGATGATGAGCTACTCCCTGAATACGATGAACTATTTAATTCGGTCAAAAGAAAATCATCGGAAAGTTTTGTATAATTATTATCACTGCAACTTACACTTCTTCCATCAATAGTAAAAGTAATATCATCATAAAAAGAACCTTCATCATATTCTGCTAGATACCATTTAGACAAAACAAAACTCATTTGGTTTTTTGAGAATACATTGCTTTCGCCATTTTTATTTGTAACCAAAATAAAATCTGATTTACGAATTATAGTTTCGGAACAGTCTAAACAACTTTTTTCAATTTCTTCCGAATATTTGTTTTTGCAACTTGTCACCAAAGTAGCAGACAAGATTATTGTAATGAAAATTATAATTGTATTTTTCATTTTTTTTATTAATTATCATTAAAAAGTCCTACTCGTTTGGCTTTTCGGTATCGCCCCGTTTTTAAAATGGTTTCTAGTCTCCATTGAAAATAAAGACTTAATTTGTCATTTTTGCAAGTTTCTTATTTAAGTATTTAATAAAAACCTTACAATTAACTTGAATTTTAGTTAAATCGTCAGGACTTGTTGCTATTTGAATATGAACAATTTCATCATTTAGCTTTTTAGTTAATTCTGAAATTTTTTGCTTGCTCATAGCCAAAAGGTTTTCTTTAATTTCGTTATTTATTTTAGAGATTATTTTTGTTCGTTATTTTTATTTTCAAAATACTCACAATCTGTAAATGACTTAAAACAAGTACAATCTACAATTCTCACTTCTTGTCCTAGTTCATTAACAAATACTTTACTGCATTTGTGTTCAACCGTAATTAAGGGAAAAGGAGAGTTGGGTTGTTCAATATTTTCTATTCTTTCATAGTATATACACATAATTCATTTTTTTAGTGATTATTCCTCTTCTTTTGACATTATTGAATTATCCTCTGATTTAGAAACAATATCCTTTTCACTTTCCTCTTGGGCTTGGGCTTGTGAAATTAATTCGGCATCATTTTGGTTTCCATTTTCCAACAAACTATCTCTTAATTTTTTTTTAATCATTTTTTTTACTTTCCATAATTTGTTTTTTTGTTCGTTAAATAGTTATTTTTACAACTTTTGCATGTTCTTGTGTATTAATCATATTTAGAGACTTTTAAAAGTATTTACTCATCAGTTGAGAAGGCTTCCTTAGTATCAACAAAATGAGAATCCAAGGTGTATAATTCTTTATCCAATCGATAAGTAATCTCTCTTTTAATTGAAGGACAACAACTAGCATCTTCCGACGCATATACATCAAGAGTAGATTTTATTTCGCCATCGATAATTGATTCTGGAAATCCTAAATCAGAATCATTTCTTGCACCTTGACCGCTACTCCAATCGAAGTAAATAAATTTATCTAATTCCTTTTTATCATTTGAAAAAGCTATTAACCATCCACAAGCAACCCATGTTTTTTGTTCGTCATCTTCAACACTATATCTAACCAAGACATCTCTGTTATTATCCCCATTTATATCACCGTATATTATGCCGTTTGGTTGAGGTCTACATTTGTATTTTTTTAAGGATAAATTTGAAAACTCATCAATAAATAATTTTTTGACAAAAGCTTCACTCTGAATTAATTTGATTGGTTTTGATAGCGGAAAAACTTTTTTACTCAAAGGAGCTTCCATTTTAAACGATGGCTCTTTTATCTTTGTTTCGTTTTTACAACTCCATAATAAAAAGATAAAAAGAACTGATAATAAACTTGTTTTCATTTTTTTTAATTTAGCTATATACATAATATTTTTGTCCATCGGTGAAGGGATTTTTACGAAAGGAAACTCAAAGTTTGATTGTTTCATCTGGGTTTAATGGGTTACGACTAGCTAACTTGACACACTACATTGATATTTTTTCTATAATGAAATTTTATAATTCATCTCAAACCTACACCAAATTAATTGTCAAATAATTAAGAATTAGTTATCGTCTAATTTTCTTGATTTAACGTTAGGTTTTAAAGTTTTCACAAACATAATTAAAAATTCAATTAACATATTATAGTATGTTAAAAAAATTAAGCATTATCCCCAAATTGGCTTGAAATAGAAGCTATGGATAATACTTGTGAATTGAAGCGTTTGGGATTGCGTATTAAGCAATTGAGGACGGCTCGTGGATTATCACAAGCAAAACTTGGTTTGAGTATTTTAAAAGACCAGCAATCTATTCACAAAGTCGAAGCTGGAGAATTCAATCCTACATATCTCTATCTACTTGAAATAAGCAAAGGACTTGAAATAACTGTAAGTGAACTGCTTGACTTTTGAAAACACTTCCGAAGTTTTGTTTTTCTATATAATGTTAAAGTTTTGGGTGTTTTTTAACCTTTGCAAGAAACTAGTAAAAGCAAAAAAAAGAGTATTACTTAAATTAGCAATACTCTTTTTTATAGACATCTAAACAAATAAAAATCCACAGAATTCTATGTTTTTTTTATCAGTACTAAAAAAACTACGGAACAGCCGTAAATGTACCATTTGTAATATTGAATATTTTCTCTACTATTTTAGTATTGTTACAGTAGCCCAATGGATATCCACCGTCATTGGTTAAATTACTTATACTGAATTCTCCTTTTAAAACTGTTCCGTCAAAACTTGTTATTTTTACTTTACCAGATGTTCCACTTTTGCTCCATAAATTCACCTCTTTATAACAGAGTGCTGGGTCATTTAGCGGTATAAATGCAGCCATGTTATCTGTGTATAAACCGTAAGTTTTATTTACAACTAATACATTATCAGTCGTTCTAATTTCCAAAGTAAGCATTTCTAAAAAATCACAAGGAACACCTTTTATTTTTGGTGATGTAACTATTATAAATTCATTGACATTCGTAGTTGTAGTAGTACTTTTTTCCCAATACATTTCAGAAATTGCGGAATCATGTTCGTATTGTGCATTATTTAGTGTAAAGCTTAATGACGGTTTTTCAGAATTATTTGTATTTGAATCTGAATCATCCTTTGAACAAGACAAAAAAGTCATTAAAAGAATGGATAAGAGTAGAAATTTTTTTTTCATTTTTATTTTGTTTTATATGTTAATGTTTTTTCAAAAATACACCTAACAAAAAAGAAAGAAATAAAGAATTAGTTTCCGTAAAGATTTTATGATTAACCGTTGAGAATTAGTCAATTTTGAAGTTTCAAAACTACTGTAGTCCCTTCATTTGGATTTGAAGAAATAGATATTGGATTCTCATTATCCTCTTGAAATAAAGCAATACGTTCTTTGGCTAAATCAATTCCTTTTGAAGCATGAAGTTTATTTAAGCCTCCCGACATCATACCTTTTCCGTTATCGATAATCTCGCAAAAAAGATAATTATCACGCTGTTTGAACCAAAGTATCAATTTTGGATTTACAGAATGAGAATCAAAGGCATGAACAAATACATTTTCGATAAATGGTTGAATCAACATTGGAGGAATTTCGGTTTCAAACAAATCCAGTTCTTCATCAATAATCAACTCAAATTCAACTTGATTTTTAAAACGCATATTTTCTAGTTTAATATACGACTGCAAGTATTCAATTTCATTGGACAATGCAATTCGTTGAGCCGATGAATTATTAAGTGTTTGACGAATTATTTTTGAAAACTCTCCCATATACATTAACGCATCATCGGTGTTATTATCGATGATATAGTTCTGAATAGAATTCATAGCGTTAAAGATAAAATGTGGGTTCATTTGGCTTTGTAAGGCTTCCATTTTGGTTTCAGCAAGACGTTTTTGTACTTCTGCCTTTGCTCGTTCCTGATTTTTAATTGTACGAATACGATTCCTGTAAATCACATAAAGACCTATGCAAATAAAAACAAAACTTCCTAACAAAAACCACCATGTTTTCCAGAAAGGAGGTGTGATTTGAATCTTCAAAATATCATTGGAAGATATTGCTCCAGAAAATAAATCTTTAGTTTCTAATCTTATTTTATAGTTCCCATTTGGCAAATAGGTAAGATTAACATTTTTATCTTTTGTCCATTTGCTCCAATTCGAATTTGTCAATCCTATTACTCTGTAGCGGTATTCTAACTTATTTGGGTATTGAGCATTTTGAGGTTCGAAAGCTATTGATATTGTATTTTCATTATAAGGAAGTCTAATACGGTTAGAATCATAGCCAAACCATTTAAAACGCTTTTGATTAATTGCTTCAAAATTGACTTCAATTCCTGTAATTTTTATTTTTCTCGGAATGTTTTTGGTAGAAATATAATTTTTAAAATCAAAATCATAATAACCGTCTTGCGTTCCCATTGTCAAAACTGTCCCATTAATATTTGAAGAAGTAAAAGTCTTAGCTACCAATCCTTGTTCCTTATCAATTAAACGAACTGTACCATTTTTATAGACATTCAGTCCTTTTTCTGTCCCAATAAATAAACAGTCTTTGTAACATTCTAAAAATGAAATTGAATTTCCAATTAATTGTTTACGGTCGATTTTCTTGATTATTTTGAATCCTTTTGAAACATCTATAATAAAAACATCTCCAAATGAATTTGCAATTACAAGTTCTTTTTTATTATTGATTTTGGCTTGAACAAGTTCTTTCTCGTTCCAAATTTTATTAAAGCAATAGGAATAAGGTTTATCGTTTTGAAAAGTATATAATCCTCCAGATGATGAAAACATATAATGCTTACCATTTAAAGGCAAAATCGAAAAGACATCTCTTGGAGTATTTTCGTCTGTTAATTCATATATTTCGAAACCTTTATTGTCTTTATAATCATCTGACTTATAGAATTTACCGTAAGCTATTTGGTAAATTATTTTATTGGAGTTTATAAAGCCAAAAGCACTAACAGAAAATGGATAATATATCTTTATTAGTCCTTCATTGTTTATTCCAAACAATCCAATCGTAGAATTTACCCATATAACGGAATTAATTACTTGAACATCTTTTAATTCCAAATCTTTCAATCTTTTTTCATTAAGATTTACATTTTGGTCAAAATTCAGATAAACATCATTTCTTCGAAGCCAATTACGCATAAAATCACAAAACATTGATTTCGTGATTTCTTTAGTGATTTTTTCTCCCTTTAAAAAAAGCAATCCATCATCATGTAGAATGAGATTTTGATTTTGCTTATTTTCGAGACTTACAACATTTAATTTTGTTTTTTTATAAAACGAAGCTGGATAATATTTGATTTGTTCTTTTAAATCAATCTTATACAAACCTTTATTATTTGTCCCTACATAAAGATTATCTGTTTGGGAATCGTAATACAGACTCCAAACCTCTGAAGTTTCAACTCCGAACTCATTGTTGAGATTGATGATTTTATTGTTGACAGTTTTAAAGATTCCTCCAGTAGCAAAATTAATTGCATTGGCAGCTAAATAAGTGACACCTCTTTTATCGGTTGCAAAATTCCAGAAAATACTACTCCCAAAATTGATATTGGAATCCTTATCCGCTAAGTAATCTTTAATACTTATTTTACTTATAGCTTTATCAATTCCATCTCCACGACAAATAAATAGACTATCATCTTTCTTGTGAAGTGAAAATATATCAGGTTGTTTGTGATTTATAAGCTTTATACTTTTCGTCCCTAAATCAATTCTCCAAAATCCATCATTAAAAGTCCCAAAATAGATTTTAGAATTTATTTCAACAAAATCCATAACTTGAAATAGGCTTCTACAACCAACTATTTTCTTGCTAAAAATGATTCTATGTGTTTTAATATCTAAAACAGAAACTCCAAATTCAGTTCCTACATAAAGAAGATTATTGTGAATAAATAACCGTCTGATTTTATCATGAATCAGTCCATTCTTTTGATTTATGACCACAAAATTTTGACCATCATAAAAGGTTAAACCTCCACCATGGCTACCAAACCACATGTTATGATTTGCATCTTCAATTATTGCCCAACAACTATTATGAGCCAATCCATCGGAAGTAAAATAATTCTTTGCCGAACCGTTTTGAATAGCTGATAATCCATTTGCTGTTCCGACCCAAAGAACACCACGACTATCTTTGTATATGGAATAAACGCTATTATTGGACAATCCATCAATTGTAGAAAAATTGGTTGACGGAAATTGTTGAGCAAAAGCTATCTCAACAAAAAGAAGTACTATAAGCAGTATTTTATTTCTTTTGAATAATAGCATTTATAAATTCTTCTTTTTTTCTAACTGATACTGGTAATGTTTCTCCATTGCATAGTTCTACAAGAAGTTCATTCGTTTTATTAAATCGAGTAACGTAATTAAGATTTACTAAATAGGATTTATGGATTCTTTGAAAAATAGAACTTGGAAGTAGTTCTTCAATATATTTTAAAGTTTTAGATAAGACAAGATTTCTACCGTCTAAGCAAACAATTTTACAATAATTACTATCGGCTTCACAATAAAGAATTGAGTTAGTCTTAAGTAACTCAAATCCGTTTTCCGTTGGTAATGCTATCCTATTAAACTCCGAGCCACCAGTATCAATATTTTCTAAAAGCAATCTTAATTTTTCTTCTTGCGATGCCTTATTTTGTTTGTCATCATATTTTTTTATAGTCTCCAATAAATCAATATAATTGATTGGTTTTAGCAAATAATCCAATGCGCTACATTTTATAGCATCAATGGCAAATTCTGAATGTGCTGTAGTGAAAATCACTTCAAATTGAACTTTATTCAACTCTTTAAAAAGTTGAAAACCATTTTTATTAGGCATCTGAACATCAAGAAAAACTAATTCTGGATTATACTTTTCAATAGAAACAATTGCTTCATCAACACTTTCGCATTTATCAAGAATTAAAAATTTATCAGGAAAATAACGAATCAAAAGTTTTCCCAGAAACTCTCTAGCGTTAAATTCATCATCAATTATAATGGTTCTAATCATTTGATAAATGTAGAAATATTTTAGTTAATTCTGAAAATTGAATTAGTGAACGTATCAAAATTCACATTAAACGTATTCTAGTTTTGAAACTGTATTTGAAAAGTTATTCCATACTGCAATTTCACTTTTCAAGTTGTCTATTTGCATTTGTATTAGTTCACTAATATTATGTATTATTTATTTGGTATGTATAAAACCTCAGCTTCTTCACGACCGCCAAAGTAGCAAAGTAAATCTTTTTTACTTACTGTCTTTTCAATGACATCACATAATGACTTGTCTTTGTCTAAAGAATTTTCATGTGATAGATTTATATATTCAAATGCGAAAAATTCGGCAACCTTCTTATCAAGCGTCCAGCTAATACGGAATTTACCTGATTTAATTTCTTTTTTTGTACAGCCTCTATAAATGGTTACTTCATCAGGTAGGTTATTGAAAAATTCTCTTTCTTCTTCATCCATCAAATGCTCTTTTTCAGGGCGAGTATCATTAAGATATCTTAAAATCAAAGCACTGTTTGTATGAGCGAAACTTGAACTTACATAACAATTTGCTACCATTTTCCAATAGATATTGTGGGGCATTGTATCGTAATGGGTTCTCAATACTTCGCCAAGGTTTTCAGTGTTTGACGAAAACATTCCATCCCAGTCAATAGTTTCTTTTTGAGTGATTAGCAATTCATCAAACCATTTTTTAATTTTATTTAAAGTTGGTTTAATTGGTCTTTCGTTTTCTAAAAAGTCTTTATAAGTTTCATTAAGAAAATCAGTTTGAAAATTCACACCCAGTTTGTCAGTTTCTTTATGTCTATCGGTTCTAGCACACATAAAATTAAAAGAGGATAATTGTATTTCATAACCAAATACTTTTGTTTGTTGGATATTTGTTTTAACTATATCATATTCAAATATAGCTCTATCTAATTCGTTTTGTGTCATATTATATTTTTGATTGATAGTGATTTTGTTTGTTGGTACAAAAGTGGTTTAAAGATTTTTTTTATATACTATTGTGTATTTCAAAAGAAGCTCAACAGAAGGTTTGTTAAAAACCTTCAAAAATACCCAACCCAAATAAAGCAAAATCGTACTTGACTGGGTCATTTGGGTCTAATAATCTTAATGAGTCATCGAGTTCATTTAAGGCTTTCCCATCATTTTGTTTTCGGGTAAGCAAGTCTAGTTTTCGAGCCACATTCCCTGAATGTACATCTAACGGACAAGAGAGCTTTGAAGGGGATATGTTTTTCCAAATCCCTAAATCAACTCCAGAATTATCATTTCTAACAAACCACCTAAGACACATATTAATTCTTTTTGCAACGGAACCCTTATTAGGGTCAGCAACATGTTTTCTTGTTCTGGATAAATGTGGTATTTCAAAAAAAGCTTCATTAAGGGCATGTATAGCTGGTTGAAGTGAAATTTCTGTTTGATTTTGAGTAAATATATTTTCTAAGCCACCTTTGTTAGTATAAATGTGTTTTAATGCATTGATAAAATGTTTAAAATCATCCGAGTTAAATGTTCTATGAACAAATCCATCTAATCTTTCCAATTGATAATCATCATGGCTCATAACAAAATCATACGGTGAATTACCTAATAAATCCATCATCCTATGACCATTTTTAGTAATCATTTTTCGATTTCCCCATGCAATAGTTGAAGCAAGAAATCCTGAAATTTCTATATCTTCTTTTAAAGAGTAACGATGAGGAACACTTATTGGGTCTGGTTCAATGAAGTCAATTGTATTATATTGGAGTACTTTAGAATCGAGAAAATCTTTTAACTCATTTTCTGGGACAACCATAATAGAAAGCTTTAAGGTATTATTTCCTTGCAAATATAATCCATTGTGCTTTTGTTAATGTTTTTTAATTGACCTTATTGTCAATAAAAGAGACTTATCGTTGGACTTATATAAAATTGTGGATATGCTTTTTAATTCATATATAGAAACTATTATTTATAAATTGCTTGTCTAATCGATTAATCGTAAATTTGAATAATTAACTTTCAAATAATGGATGATTTTTATAAACTTTTTGGTGGGTACGGTAATTATAAAAAACTAATGTCACACAGTGGTAATATGAATTCTATTACGGCATTATCAAGTCAACTCCATATTGCCAGTTGGGCTCAAAAAAGTAATGAAGACCTTATGTTAAAAGCTATTACTGGAAACTCATTACAGCTTTGGGAAACTCTAAATAAACCACCAAAAACTCCTGGCTATGTTGGAATGCCAATAACGATGGCTATAAGCCATTATATAAATAATTTTCCAAAAGCCAATCTTGCTTTTAATCTTAGTTCTTTAGCAAGTCCAATGGTTACTCTACAGCAACAATGGATGGAAAAAAATAATCAAAACTCATCCATATTAAACGCAGTAATGGGAAATACTGCTTCAATGTTAGCTGCATTTAATAATAGACCAAAGATTCCAGATTCAATAATTAGTGTTTTTGGTACGAACTGGTATAATTATGCAAATCAATCGAATATAGTTGATTCTACAATTAATGCTTTGGGGGTGTCTCAAAATAATGAAGTCTTTAAATCTTCTGAATTTATTCACGAAAAAGCAATTTTGAATAAATCTAAAGATAGATTTGTTGCAAATGTTAGCAAAATAATGACTGAGATTGGAGAGGTTGAAGATGAAGATTTAATTAATATCCAAGCACAATTTGATGAAGCATTAAAACAGGAAATTGCAGTTGCAGTTGCAACACCTATTTCATTATACACCTTCGAATTTATTATTAATAACTATAACGAGATAATTGAGAATTTTATCAAAGTTGGTGAAATTAGTAATGATGTAATAAAAAGTTTACTTCAAACCACTGATTTTAATTCAGCAAATTTTTCAGCTATGAACTGGTTTTTTGTAAATATTTTTATCGGTTGTGTCGGTGCATTTGTTTATGACAAAATCAAAAGCCCAAATGAAAAACACAGTTTGACTAAAATATCTATAAATGCTATAACAAAAAATAGTAAAACAATATTATCAAAACCACATGGGAATGGCAAAGTTATTTGTGATATTCCAGAATCAACTTTTATTATAATTGGAGCTTCCAAAGGAAAATATATTGAAGTCCGAGTTCAATTAAATGGTGCGACATATCTTGGTTGGACTATTAATGAAGATATATCTGAAAGATAATTTTACTTAGCTACGCTAATTACCCTTGTCAACATGTTTCTCCGGTGGATGGTGCGTAAAGACAATAAAGGAGTGGATTTAGGAATCTGGAAAACTATTTCTCCAGCTTCATTGTCCTGTCCTTTGGATGTACATTCCGGAAATGTCGCGCGAAAATTGGGAATACTGACACGAAAACAAAATGATGGAAAAGCATTAGCTGAATTGGATTTAAAACTCCGGGAATTCGATGCAAATGACCCTGTAAAATATGATTTTGCTTTATTTGGATTAGGTGTTTTTGAGGATTTTTAATTTATCTATTTATTACTATAATAAACTAAAAAAGAGTCACTCATTTAACTTTTTCTTTGTAGTAAAAATTAATTAAAATTAACTATTTTTGTCGTTCGTTACAATTTTAAATACCACAATGTTATAACTTTACTCATAGAATGAATTTAAACCCGCCCCATTTAATTCATTTTATTTTACTCTTTTTGATTCTTCTTATTCTGATTTTAATTATTCCATTAATTACAAATCAGTTGAGATATGAATTATACAAGTCTGGAATAAAATTCTCAAAAACTAAAACGAATGTTTTTTTAACATCGTTTTTATTCTCCTCTTTAGACCAAGAAGGTATCAAATCTGATATCAATCAATTCAAGAAAGAAATTCTTTTTGAAAAAAAATGGCGGTTATTAAACTTCAACGGTAAAGAAATTTGGTGAAGAAAAATTGCTAATTCATATTGAAGAGTTTCATAATTCCTGTAAAAAAATTAAACATGTTAAATCTTAATTATTAACCCAAATAAAACAATTAGACGATGAATACTGCTAAAAAAATTGTTTTGGCTGAAGATAATTCTATTCTTTTATTGCTACTGAAGTACCAATTAGAAAAAGAAGGATATAAACTATTAATCGCAGTGAACGGAAAGGAAGCAGTCGACTTAATAGAAGAACACAATCCTGATTTGATTCTGACCGACATTATGATGCCTTTTATTAGCGGACTAGAGGTAATCAGTCACGTGAGAAATAAATTAAATATGAAAACTCCAATAATCGTTTTTTCTTCAGCCGGTCAAGAGGAAATGGTTCTTAAAGCTTTTGACATGGGAGCTACTGATTTCATGAGTAAACCTTTAAGCCCTAACGAACTGGTAATCAGAATAAAAAAATTATTACGCTAATTTTTTAAACAAATTACCACAGGTAAATAAGATGAACGAAACTCAACATTTGATTGAATACTTTAAACAATCTCCATTCATTATCCAATTAGCATGGATTATAAGTGGTGTTTTTTTTGTATCTATAGTTCCTCTAATATTTTACCTGAAATATTTAAGAGGCCATTTGAGAGAAAATGAAAAGATTGTGGCAAAATATCAAAATGAATATGAACAATATCTAGTAACCTATTTATATACTGGAAATGAAGAAGAGGAAATCAGCTCAGACCAACAATTAATCATTAACAAATTAAAAAAATGCATAGTTGAACCGTTCAAAAGAAAGATTGTAATTTCAACGTTATTGAAGTTAAAAAATGAAATATCTGGAGAAATGGCAGAATCTATTCAAAAACTCTATTTTCAAACCGGACTTATAGATTATACTTTACCTAAACTGAGAAGTAAAAAATGGTATAGTCTTGCTAAAGGAATCAGAGAACTTAGACAATTTCAAGTAAAAGAAGCTCACGATGAAGTGATTATTTACATAAACCATCCAAAAAGAGAGGTTCGTAAAGAAATGCAATTGTATATGGTTAATTTATTTTATTTCGAAGGACTCGATTTTTTGAATGTTTTAGAAACTCCCTTGTCAGAATGGGATCAAATTCAATTACTGGAAGTGCTTCAAAGATTTGATAATCAAAAAATTCCTGATATTAAACCATGGTTGAAATCATCAAATGACTCAGTTGTTGTATTCGCTCTAAAACTTGCTAAAATTTACAATCAATTTGAAGCAAAAGATGAGCTTATTAATATGTTAGAGCATAAAAATAAAGATATAAGAATAGACGTAATTTTTGTGTTAAGCCATTTAATTGTCTTGGAAGCCAAAGAAGTTTTAAAAAACAATTTTGATATGCGAAGTCAAGAAGAACAAATTGCTTTTTTTAAAATGATGGAAAATTTATATGAGAATAGCGATGAACCTTTCCTATTGGAACATATTCATAATGAAAATTTTGAAATTAAGTTATCCGCACTAAAAATTTTGAAAGTTATCAATAGTGATAAGTTCAACAATATTAAGTTAGAGTCATTAGAACCGGAATTCTTGAGGATTGTTAATTTTATAGAAAATAATTAATTATGGCAAGTACGGAACAGATTTTAATCCTTTTAGTTCATTATTTATTTTTTATCTACAGCATTTCAGCTATTGGATCTTATATCATATTAGCTTTTATTTCTGCAATTGAGACAAAAGAATATATGAGGAAAAATAGCTTTGTAAATTACAAAGAAATATTAGCCTCGTCCATTTCTCCTTCTATTTCAATTATAGCCCCTGCATACAATGAAAGCTTAAATATTGTTGAAAATGTACGATCCTTGCTATCCAGCTATTATGTAAATTATGATGTGATTATAATAAACGACGGAAGTATAGATGACAGTCTGGACAAACTCATTAAAGCTTATAATTTAATTCAGGTAGATTACCTTGTCAATGAACAAATTCAAACAAAACCACTAAGGAATGGAATTTATAAATCTACTAATCCTGCATTTGAAAAACTGATTGTAGTTGATAAAGAAAATGGAGGAAAAGCAGATGCTTTGAATATGGGACTTAATATAAGTAATAACAAATATGTTGCATGCATAGATGTAGATTGTTTATTACTGGAAGAATCTCTTCAAAAAATGATAAAACCATTTTTAGAAACAACAAATGCTAAAGTAATAGCTGCTGGAGGTGTAATCCGAATTTCGAATTCATGTCTTGTCAAAGACGGAAAATTACACGATGTGAACTTTCCTGAAAAACTGCTTGAGAAAGGACAGATTCTAGAATACTTAAGAGCCTTTTTATTGGGAAGAATGGCTTGGAGCAGACTTAATGGTCTGTTAGTGATTTCAGGTGCTTTTGGTTTATTTGACAAAAAAATTGCTATTAAAGTCGGTGGTTACGACACAAAGACTGTAGGAGAGGACATGGAAATTGTTGTGCGAATGAGAGGCTATATGGAAGAACAAAAAGAGAAATACAAAGTGGCCTATATTCCTGATCCTCTTTGCTGGACCGAAGCTCCTGACAATTACAAAACATTTATTTCACAAAGAAACAGATGGACCCGCGGCACTATAGAAACGCTGAGAAGACATCGAAAAATTGGATTTAATCCTAAATACAATTCCTTGGGACTTTTAAGTTATCCCTATTGGTTTTTCTTCGAAAGAATGGCACCAATAGTAGAAGTGGCCGGTTTAATCTATTTTGGAATTCTTATAGCACTTAATCATGTGAGATGGGATTATTCATTAGCCTTTATCATTTTGGCCTATTTATTTACAGTCATATTTTCAATAGTTGCTATAATTACCGAAGAACTTACATATCATCAATATAAAAAGAAAGGAACAGGTTACAACCTTTTAAAAATTGCTTTTTTAGAACCTTTCGTCAATCATCCCTTCATTTTATATGCTGCAATTAGAGGAAATTTAGACTACTATTTTAACAAAAAAAAGAAATGGGGAGCTATGACCAGAAAAGGAATGGCAAAAGCTTAAAACTATAAAAAACATATTTAAATGAAGATTAAATTTACTTACCAAAACAGTTTAGAATATATTTACGCAACGGTTTCGTTGATAATTATTTTTTGCTTTTTAAGCTTAATTGAGGTGTTCAAAATTTTTGAAATACAACCATTCGCCTATAAATTATTAAATGATTTTTTTACCGGAATACTAATTGGAGTGTTATTTTTTCCACTGTATTTACTATTAAAATACATAAAAAATTCTTTAGGAATAATTATTATTAGAGTGCTATTCTCTGTTATCGCACTAATCCAACTTGGATTGATAGGATATAGTCTTACCACGCGTGTCAACCTTGGTGCTGACCTTGTAGGCTATTCTTATGACGACATTTACCATACCGTTACAACCTCTGTATCAATGTCTTTCACATTATTCTTGCCATTTATAGTCGTAATACTTCTTTACTTGGGACTTAATTGGCTTTTCCATTTATTTGGACATAAAATCAACCCAAAAATTCTACTTATAGTTGTATTCTTTTTTGGGAGTTTAAATTTATTAATTGCCAGCAGCAATAAACCTGCTTCCCAAAACAAATTAAATTTCTTGTTGAGTGACATCATAAGAGCTGAAAATGACAAAGCTTTGGCTTCGCAAGGAAGTATCTCTTTTAAGAAAGAATTCCCTTTGGAACAAGCCTCTGAAAACACCAAAGATGTATTGGCGCCTTTTTTTAATATTCATAAAGAGAAACCAAATGTGGTTTTTATTATTGTTGAAGGGCTTGGTAGTGATTTTATCGATGATGGTGAATATAAAGGCTTCACTCCTTACCTAGACTCCTTAACTTCGAAATCGCTCTACTGGGAAAATTTCGTAAGTAATGCCGGTAGAACATTCGGTGCGTTGCCTTCATTGATCGGTTCATTACCGTTTGGAGAAAATGGCTTTATGGAAATGAATCCACTACCTAAACACAATTCACTAATTAGTATCCTGAAATCAAACGGCTATACTACTTCTTATTATTGTGGAGCAGACTCAAATTTTGACAGAAAAAGAAGTTTCTTAGAATATAATGGTATCGATAACCTAATAGACATCGATAAATTTGGCCCTGAATATGTTGTAACCAAAAAAAACGACGCTGGTTTCTCGTGGGGGTATCCCGATTCTGAGATATTCAGAAAAACATTATCTGAATTGAAAGGTAAAAAAGAGCCTCGATTGGATATTGTAATGACACTTAGCAATCACGAACCATTTGCTTTTCCTTCTAAAAAAATGTACCTGGAAAAAGCGGAACGCATTTTGAAAACCAAATCGTATTTTGAAAAAAATAAGCTCAATGAATACAAAGACATATTTGCCTGTCTTCTATACACTGATAATTCGATTAAAAACTTCATGGAAGCCTATTCTAAAAGACCCGATTATGCCAATACCATTTTTATTATTACCGGCGATCACCGGTTAATCCCAATTCCTCAAAAAGATAATCTATCGCGCTTTCATGTACCACTATACATTTATAGTCCCATGCTAAAGAAAACAGCAAAATTCAAATCCATTTCTTCCCACCGTGATGTAACGCCAAGCTTAGTTTCTTTTTTAATGAATAATTACAAATTCAATAAATTGGAGAAAACTACCTGGCTGGGCACCGGTTTAGACACCGTAAGACAATTTAGAAATATTCACAGCATTCCAATGATGCGATACAAAGGAAGTATCAATGACTATATATACAAGGACTATTTTTATTCAGATGGGAATATGTTTAAAATTGATGAAGATTTCAATGTTAATGAGACCGACAACGACATGCTTGAAACAATAAGCAGTTCTTTTAATGATTTTAAAAGGCTAAACGCTTACGTAACCTCTAAAAATAAAATTACAAATTCCGCTAAAAGCTTTAAGAAACCTACTTATGAGTTTACTGCTGAGCAATTTTCGACAATCAAAAAATTAACAAAAGGATTGGATCGAGATCAAATTTTCTTTCTGGCAAGAGATTTAGCATTCAAAAAGGAGCATGAAAAAGCACGATTATTATGCAATTATATTTTGAATGACCTTCCTAATTATGGTGATGTAAGAACATTAAAAGGCAGAACATTAGCCTGGGATGGCGATTATAAAAATGCAGAAATAGAATTGCTGGAAGTAATCAACAGAACGCCCTTTTATGGTGATTCTTATTTAGCTATAATGGATGTTTATTGGTGGTCAGACCAAAATAAAAAAGTAGTTGCGATTGGAAAAAAAGCATTAGGAAATCAAATTAATAATGCTGAATTGGGTTATAAACTGGCACAAGCATACAAGAGAATGAACAATATTAAAGATTCGAATAAAACAATTGACAGCCTTTTGAAAATACATCCTGAGAATAAAGAATACTCAAATTTTAAAAAATCCTTAAAAAAATGATTTCAAAAATAATAAAACTGACTTTCATACTGGCATTTTTTGGTATCTTCCAAATGTCCGGACAAGAAATTAAATTTGACGGAGATCCGGATGCTTCTTTTGAAAACGCACGCAATTTAGCCTTTAACCAACAACGCAAACAAGCGCAGGACACCTTATTATTTATTTTGACTAAATATCCGGATTACCACGATATTCGCTCTTTTTTGGCAACGACATATTCTTGGGACGGCGAATATAAAAAAGCACGGAAAGAATTTGATTATATTTTAGAGAAAGACAAAGAGAGTAAAACGACTTGGATAGCCGCCATCAAAAATGAATTATGGGGCGACTTGCCTTATGTGGCAATTGAAATGACAAATAATGCTTTAAAAAAGTTCCCTAATGACGCAGAGTTATTGTATTTAAAGGCAAGTGCACAAGAAAAAACAAATAATCCATTAGAAGCATTAAATACACTTGAATTAATATTGACTCAAAATCCAGACGATCAGAAAGCCAAAGAATACAAGACGAGTTTAAACAATGATTTGAGTCGAAATGCAATAGGAATAACTTCTTCGGTGGATATTTATTCCGATGTTTTTGATCCAATGCAATATTATGCACTGACGTACAGGCGACAAACTAAATATGGAAGCATTATAGGGCGAGTTAATTTTAACAGAAGATTTAATGAAAATGGATTACAATATGAAGTTGATTTATATCCAAAAATTGCAAAAGGTCTTTATGCTTATGTCAATATTGGCCTGTCAAAATCTTTTCTATTTCCAGATGTAAGATATGGTTTGGAATTCTATAAATCTTTACCAAAAAGCTTCGAAGTTTCCTTAGGAATCCGAACTTTGAAGTACAGCACAACAACCAACATATATACGGGTTCATTGGGTTGGTATACTGGAAATAGTTATTTGGCTTTTCGTCCTTATTTCACTCCGGGAGAAACAGGAACCAGTAAATCAGGTACTTTGACCTACCGTAAATACCGAAGTGATGCGGATAATTACTTAGGTGTAGCACTTAGCGTAGGTTTTTCACCTGAAATTAATCAATTCAACATCAATGAAGATGCGGCA
The DNA here is from genome assembly GCF_048158545.1 of Flavobacterium melibiosi. Classification (NCBI taxonomy): domain Bacteria; kingdom Pseudomonadati; phylum Bacteroidota; class Flavobacteriia; order Flavobacteriales; family Flavobacteriaceae; genus Flavobacterium; species Flavobacterium melibiosi. Next base: position 177,941 of record NZ_JBLNKU010000006.1, read on the forward strand.
AAATTCGTCGACTTAAAGGCCCAAAGAATTAATCTTAGCTATTATTTTACTTCATCAAATAAACAAAACGCTTGGGGAACCCAATTTGGAGTTTCACACCAAGAAATAATCTTTGACCAAGGAAATTACTTTTGGATTTATTCAGTTGCTTTGTCATGGGAGTTAAAATTCAAGTAAAAACAACACCTAAAAAAACTACCTTATTTAGTAGATTGAAGTCGATTTTATAACATTACTTTCAAAAAGACTATCTTTGCACAAAATTTAAGCAAATGAGTACTTTCGAACAATTCAATCTCCCCAAATCTGTACAAAAGTCAATAGATGATTTAGGATTTACTTCTCCAACTCCCATCCAAGAAAAAACTTTTTCTGTGATTATGTCTGGAAGAGATATGATGGGAATTGCACAAACTGGTACTGGTAAAACATTTGCCTATTTGTTGCCTTTATTAAAATTATATAAATTTACTCCGGGACATACTCCTAAAATAGTAATTCTGGTTCCTACGCGTGAACTTGTCGTGCAAGTAGTGGAAGAAGTAGAAAAATTGACAAAATACATGTCGGTTCGTACCGTTGGCATTTTTGGAGGTGTCAACATCAATACTCAAAAAACAACCGTTTATCAAGGCTGCGACATACTAGTGGGAACTCCAGGAAGAATCATGGATTTAACGCTAGATAATGTAATTCGTTTTGAAGAAATGCAAAAACTAGTTATTGATGAGTTTGATGAAATGCTTAATTTAGGTTTCCGTACCCAATTGACCGCTATCTTGGCCATGATGCCTAAAAAACGTCAAAACATCCTGTTTTCAGCAACTATGACGGATGAAGTAGATGCTATTTTGAATGATTATTTTGATTATCCGGAAGAAGTTACGCTTTCAGCATCAGGAACTCCTTTGGAAAACATCAAACAAATTGCCTATAATGTTCCCAATTTCAATACCAAAATAAACCTTCTGAAACACTTATTGCAAAACAACGAAGACATGAGTCGTGTTCTGGTATTTGTCAATAATAAGAAGATTTCAGATATGGTTCACGAACGAATCGAAGAAGATTTTGAAGGTCAGTTTGGGGTAATTCACTCGAATAAATCTCAAAATTATCGTTTGAGTACGATGGCTTCTTTCCAAGAAGGAAATTTACGTGGTTTGATTACCACAGATATTATGGCAAGAGGTTTGGATATTTCAAATATCACCCACGTTATCAATTTCGAAATGCCTGAAATGCCGGAATTGTATATGCACAGAATTGGTAGAACCGGTCGTGCAGATGCTACAGGAACAGCAATAAGTCTTATCGCACCTCGTGAAGAAGAATCTAAAGTCGAGATAGAAGTGCTGATGAACATGGAATTAGCAATCGAAGCTTTCCCAGAAACAGTTGAAGTTTCATCAAAATTAATCGAACCTGAAAAAGACAGGCAACCAATTAAGTTTATGATGAAAAAACAGAAGCTTGACGGAGATGGCGCTTTTCAAGAAAAAAGTAAAAAGAATAAGAAAGTCAATTTAGGTGGACCTGGTGTAACCAAGAAAAAAACACACGGTTCAGTAAATAGAAACATGCTAAAAACCAGAGACAAAAAGAGAAAAGACAAGAATAAATAGTAAATTAAAAAGGCTAAAAATGGCACTCATTTTTAGCCTTTTTTCTTGAACCATATACTCTGTTTTATTTTAATTCCTTGTAAAAACCAAACAAACCGGAGAACACAAAGCAATCTTTTTTCCAGTATCTGTAAGTGCTCCCGTAGTTTTATTCCTTTTAAAAATCACCACATCATTAGTATATTGATGTGCTACCAGAAGAAAATTCCCGGTTGGATCAATGGCAAAATTTCTAGGCCCTTTTCCCAAAGTACTGGTTTGTCCTTTCAATAATAATTTTCCATTTTTTAGAATTTTAAAAATTGTAATGTTATTTGCTTCACCGCGATTAGAAGCATATAAGAACTTCCCGTCAGGCGAAATATGAATATCTGCCGAGCTGAAAGTTCCTTTGAAGCCTTTTGCTAAAATAGTGGTTTCATTAATCTTTTTCAACATCCCGTTTGAGTAACTAAATACGGTTAACGCTCCGTCAAGTTCCTGTAATAGATAAACAAATTTACCGTCTTTGCTAAAGGTTAAATGTCTTGGTCCACTTCCAGATTTTACAGCAACACTATCTTTTAATTCTAAAACAGTACTTGCAGCATTAGGATTATAGGCATACGAATATACTTTGTCATTCCCTAAATCGTTAGACAAAACAAACTTTTTATCTGGAGAAAAATGAACCATATGCACATGAGGACTTTCTTGTCTTTGTACATTAATTCCTTTTCCATAATGTTGAATAACTTGCTTTGCTTCGGCAAGACTTCCGTCGTTATTTTTACCAAAAATAGAAATATTCCCACCAGAATAATTAGCAACAATCACATTTTTATCATCGTTTATAATGTAACAAGGATCAGCGCCTTTTGAACTTTGTTTGTTGATTAAGTCTAATTTTCCGCTTGATGGATTGTAACTAAAAGAACTTACCGTACTTTCAGCACCAAACTCATTTACGGAATAAATAAAGTTATTCTCCTTTGAAACCGTCAAATAACTCGGATTTATAACTTTTTCAGTTGCATTTTTAAAACTGAAATCCCCTGTTTTTGAATCAAAATCATATACATAAATTCCTTTGCTGTCACAACTTTGGGTGTAGGTTCCAATCAGCAAATTGAATTTATTTTTTTGTGCCTGAATACTTGTAAAAATGAAAATTAATAGAAGAACAGCAAACGGTTTTTTCATGTTTTTAAATTTTATTGAAAAGCTAAAATACACATTATATTCATAATGAATGTCAATTGTTTATTCCTTTGAAAAATTATAACAACTTCATCTAAAACTGTCAACAAATTTGTATTTTTGACTCATGAAATTCAATGAACTCCATTGAAAATAAAATCCAGTGAAGTAAACTCAACCTCAGAATGCATTTTAAACATCCCGAAATTTTATACTTTCTGTTCTTGTTGATTGTTCCAATTTTGGTTCATTTATTCCAATTACGCCGTTTCAAAAAAGAATATTTCACCAATGTTCGTTTCTTAAAAGCACTTTCAATTCAAACCAGAAAAAGTTCTAAAATCAAGAAATGGTTACTTCTCGCCTGTCGTTTATTATTATTAACTTGTATCGTTATAGCATTTGCACAGCCTTTTTTTGAGTCAAAAGACAGTAAAAATGCCAGCAATGAACTGTATATTATTTTGGATAATTCTTTTAGTATGCAAGCCAAAGGCAAAAAAGGGGAATTACTAAAAAGAGCCGTTCAGGAACTACTCGAAGAAACTCCAGAAAACGTGAATTTTTCTTTGCTCACTAATTCTGAAAATTATTGGAATACGGATATTAAATCGGTTCGTAGTGCTTTGCAAAATCTAAAATACAGCGCTACTCCTTTTCAATTGGACAATATAATGGCAAAGTTAAAAGCGCATAAATCAGCTTTTAAAAAGGATATCGTTATCATTACCGACGCAATTGGTCTTGATGAAAAACAACTGAAAAATAGTGATGCAACTGATTCTCCTTTATTTATAATCCCAAAAGCCGAACAAAAAAACAATGTTTCTATTGACAGCGTTTTCATCAATAAAACATTAGAAAATTTTTATGAAATTAGCGTCCAAATATCCGGTTATGGAGATGATTTTAACCCGATTCCTATTTCTTTATACAATGAAAACAAGCTTATTGCTAAAACAATAATAACTTTAGACTCGAAGAAAAAAAACCTCAATTTTACGATTCCAAAACAAGCTTTTCATGGTTATTTTTCCATAGTTGACAATGGGTTGACTTATGACAACACGTTGTATTTTAGTATTTCTAAAACGAAGAAAACCAACATTATCAGCATTGGAGAACCGGCGAAAAGTAACTTCCTTTCCCGAATTTACACCAGTGAAGAGTTCCATTTTAGCAATTCCACTTTAAGCGCATTAGATTACAATAAACTAGAGGAACAAGATGCGATTGTTTTAAATGAATTGGATGAAATCCCACAGGCTTTGGCGACCACTTTGAAATCTTTTGTAGAGAAAGGCGGCAATTTAATTGTGATCCCTTCGACAGTAAGTTCAACTACAAATATGAATTCTTTTGTCTCGAATTTTGGAAACCTCAAATTTAATTCTTTAGAAAAAAGAGAAAAATTAATTACTAAAATAAACTTCAATCATCCTATATTCAATAGCGTTTTTGAAAATAAAGTGTCTAATTTTCAATATCCAAAGACAAAAAGTTCGTTTGCATTATCCAGTTCAAGTCCTGCCGCTCTATCTTATGAGGATCAAAGTGTTTTCTTGACTTCAATAGCAAATTCAGTTTCAGCGGTTGCTGTTTTTGCAGCTCCTATCAACATCGAAAATTCAAATTTTCAGCAATCTCCATTAATTGTGCCTACATTTTACAAGATGGCGATGAACAATAAAAACAAAGGTGTAAATGCTTTGACAATAGGGAATAACAACCCGCACTTGACAGAAGCATCGTTAAACAAAGACGCTATTTTAAATGTAAAAGGCTTGGACGAACAATTTATTCCTATCCAACAAATTCTGAATAATAAAGTCAAAATGACTTTCAATGATTATCCGGAACAAGCCGGAAATTTCAGCATTTACAATAAAAAAGAGTGGATTGAAAATATCAGTTTCAATTACAACAGAACCGAAAGTGATTTGGCTTCAGCCAATGACAATATACTTTCGGACTATAAAACAATCGAATCAATCCCATCATTATTTGACACTTTACAAACTGACAGAACTGATAATCAAATTTGGAAATGGTTTGTTATCTTTGCACTGTTATTTCTAATAACCGAAATGGCAATTATACGATTCGTAAAGTAAATAACGAAGGTCCAATACTTAAAAAATTAATATGAAATGAGCATGACCGTAATTTGGTCGTAAAAGTTAATACAACTATGCGAATTTCATATTCCATTAAAAAAACAAATATTATCTACATATGAAATTAATCATCAGAGACGCCAAAATTATCGATTCGAAAAGTCCCTTTCATAATAAGACTGCAGATATTTTAATTGTTGATGGTTTTATAAAAAAAATTGGAACATCGCTTCCAAATCCAGATAAAGCAGACGAAGTAAAACTTGATAATTTACATGTTTCACAAGGCTGGTTCGACAGTAGCGTTTCTTTTGGAGAACCTGGCTTTGAAGACCGAGAAACCATATCAAACGGACTTAATGTTGCTGCCAAAAGCGGTTTTACGGCAATCGCATTACAACCCAACTCCTTCCCTATTATTGACAATCAATCCCAAGTGAATTTTGTTTTAAATAAAGCACAAGGATTTGCAACTCAACTGTATCCTATTGGCGCTTTGAGCAAAGAAAGTGCAGGAAAAGACATGGCCGAATTATATGATATGAAAAAAGCGGGAGCAGTTGCTTTTGGAGATTATAATAAAAGTTTGGACAATGCTAATTTGCTAAAAATCGCCTTACAATATGTTCAGGATTTTGATGGATTGCTTCTTGCTTTTTCCCAAGACGAAAATATAAAAGGAAACGGAGTGGCGAATGAAGGCATTGTTTCTACCCGATTAGGCTTGAAAGGAATTCCAAATCTTGCCGAAGAATTGCAAATCGCAAGAAATTTATTTCTGTTAGAATATACCGGAGGAAAACTACACATTCCAACAATTTCTACTAAAAAATCAGTTCAATTAATCAAAGAGGCTAAAGCCAATGGACTAAATGTAACGTGTAGTGTTGCTGTGCATAATTTAGTTTTAACTGATGAAAAACTGGAAGGTTTTGACACACGTTATAAAGTTTCGCCGCCACTTAGAACTGAATATGATAGAAAAGCATTGCTGAAAGGCATAAAAGACGGAACAATCGATATGATTACATCTGACCATAATCCGATAGACATTGAACACAAGAAAATGGAATTTGATGGTGCCAAAAACGGAACAATTGGATTGGAAAGTGCTTTTGGTGCTTTGATGACCGTATTGCCATTAGAAACCGTAATAGATAAATTGACCGCTGGAAAAACGACTTTTGGTATCGAAATAGAATCAATTAATGAAGGTTCTAAAGCAAATATTACCTTATTTAATCCAGAACCAAAAAACATTTTTACAAAATCATCCATTTTATCCAAATCGAAAAATTCCGCGTTTCTCGAAACAGAAATCAAAGGAAAAGTGCTTGGGATTGTCAATCAAGGAAAATTAATTTTAGCATAAATAAAAAACCGCACAAACCTCAGAGTGAGCACAAATAAAAATGAATAATACTACCGAAAAAGGAAAAACCGCCGCCATCACTAGCTATATTTTAGGAATTGGCGTATTTATAGCGATGTCTATGAACTCCGAAGATAAAAATGCGTTTGCTTCTTTTCACATTCGCCAAGGACTGGGACTCACATTAACTTTTATATCATTGGGATTAATCATCAGCAATTTTGACAGCTTAATGATTTCAGCTCCTATGTGGATTTTCGTATTTGTTTTATGGTCTTATGGCATTACTAGCGCTATAAAAGGAGAAACAAAACCAGTTCCTTTATTGGGAACTTATTTTCAAAAATGGCTTAAAAAAATATCATAATCCGATGAATTTATCTTTAGAATATAAAATACGTGAACCTAAAATAAAATTAGACAAAAATCCTCTTATCCTTTTATTGCACGGATACGGCAGCAATGAAGAAGATTTATTTTCATTTGCTACTGAGCTTCCAGAGGAATATTATATTATCTCAGCACGTGCGCCTTATGACTTACAATACGGCAGTTATGCTTGGTATGCAATAAACTTTGATGCGGATCAAAATAAATTTTCAGACCACGAACAAGCCAAAGTTTCAAGGGATTTAATCGCTGGATTTATTGATGAGTTAATTGCTAATTATCCAATCGATAAGACTCAAATTGCTTTAGTTGGCTTCAGCCAAGGATCAATTTTGAGTTATGCTGTAGCACTTTCTTACCCAGAAAAAGTTCAAAAAGTAGTGGCTATGAGTGGCTATTTGAATTTAGAAATTGTAGCAGATGATTATCTAAAAAACAACTTTTCTAACCTGAAAATATTTACTTCACACGGAACTGTAGATCAAGTAATCCCAGTAGAATGGGCTAGAAAAACACCTGCAATAGTAGAAAATTTAGGAATAAATATAACCTATAAAGAATATCCTGTGGGTCATGGAGTGGCGCCACAAAATTTTTATGACTTTAAAAATTGGCTTCTTGAAAAATAGTATATAGTATTCAGTCGCAGTTTTCAGTGTTTATTATAACTGAATACTGCGACTGAACACTCTTTATTTCTGATATAACAATGATTGATTTACTTCGAATGAAATACTATCATCTGCATTTACAAAATATTTCAATAAAACTTCTCCCCAAATTTCACCATCACTAAAGTCCGCAATAATCCATCTGTGGTTTAGGATTCTTACTTTATTGATAATAAATTTATTCGTCCCAATTTGATCTTGACCCGTATAAGGATTCCCTTTTGGGTTAGAATTGTAATCCAATAATTTTTCAGTAACAATAGGAATTAATTTTTCATATTGAATCATTTTTTCTGAACTTCCAGAATCAAAATAATTTTGGGCATTTTCGTTTTTTTCCAAAGAAAAATAGTTCGCATCCGTTAATTTATTTTTAACTGAACTTAAACTATCTTTCAACTTTGTAGTCACTCTTTTGTATCTATCTTGTTCAAAAGTTACTTCCTTACTTAAAAACATATAAGTGTAAACATTAAATAATAAAGCTAGAATAAAAGCGTAAAGCAATAATGATTTTTTCATTTTAGGTTGATTAAATTGTAATTTCTAGATTATCATACGCAAGAAAAACGTTCTCCGGAAGTCTTTTTTGTACTTCTTCATGAAAACCAAGAATATGACTGATATGGGTAATATAGGCTTTTTTAGGTTGAACCAAAGTTATAAAATCTAATGCCTCCTGCAAATTGAAATGTGCAATATGGGATTCTTCTCGCAAAGCATTTATCACTAATACTTCTAGATTTTTTAATTTTTCAATTTCGCTTTCTTCTATTGTTTTCACATCCGTCAAATAGGCAAAATCATCTATTCTATACCCAAAAACCTGAAGACCCGCATGCATTACATCTATAGGAATAGCCATTTTATCACCAATAGAAAAAGGTTGATTATTGATAACTTCAATTGTTTCGACAGAAGGAGCTCCCGGATATCTATTTTCGGTTTCAAAAACATAATCGAAACGTTTTTTTAGATTATCAATTACTCTTTGGTGCGCATAAATTGGAATCTCGCCTTGTTTAAAATTGAACGGACGAATATCATCCAAACCGGCAGTATGATCGGAATGTTCATGAGTAAATAGGATTCCATCTACTTTTTGGCAATTTGAAGAAAGCATTTGTTGTCTAAAATCAGGTCCGCAATCGATTACAAATGAATGGTTTTCCCAAGAGATCCAAACCGAAACCCGAAGCCTTTTATCCTTAAAATCAGTGCTTTTACATACTGGATGATTGCTTCCTATAATAGGAATTCCTTGTGATGTGCCTGTGCCTAAAAAATATACCTTCAATGCTATTAGATTTTTTTACAAAAATAGGGTTAATTATCTTTCATTAGAAACCTATTTAATTAACTTTGTAACATATTAGCCATATTTAAAACAAAATGGGTACTGAAATAAAATTAAAAGGTGACAAAGTCATCGAGCAAATTCCTTCTATAAAAGACAAGGCTCTTCGTATCAATTTAAATGAAAACATTTACGGAACTTTCGCAGAAATTGGTGCTGGGCAAGAAACTGTAAGACATTTTTTTAGGTCGGGTGGTTCTTCGGGAACCATTGCAAAAGCGATGTCAGCCTATGACAAAGATTTTAGTGATGCTGTTTATGGAATAGAAAAAGATGGCCGTTACGTAACTGAAAGTCGTCTTAAAAAAATGCTCACATTTGAGGGGCAATTAATCGAAGAACGATTAAGCAGAGAGAAACATCCCAATAAAATGTTTTTCAGCTACGCCAATACGGTTGCTACTATCGATTTTGCAAAACAATTTAAAGGGCATGGCTGGGTTGGCATTCGGTATCAAATTGAACCAGATGAGGATTATAATGAAATTATTATTCACATTCGTTTTAAAGAAACTGATGTTCGCTTACAACAAGAAACACTTGGTATCCTTGGTGTGAATCTAATTTATGGTGCTTACTATAAATACAATGATCCTAAACGTTTGTTGCGCTATTTATATGATCACTTAGATAAAGATCAGTTGGAAATAGACACTATCAATTTCTCTGGGCCACGTTTTGCAGATGTAGATAATCGTTTGATGAGTTTACAGCTGGTAAAAAATGGAATGACTGATGCAGTTATGTTTAATCCCGATGGAAAAAACATCCTTCCCGCAGCCATATTATACAAAAAAAACATTCTTGCTTTTAGAGGAAGTTTTCGTCCGGTTACAAAAGTAAACATGGACATGTATGAGAAATCATTGAAAATGTTTCTGAATGAGAATAAAGTGGAAGTTGACAATACACTTGTTGTTTTTGAAATTACCCTTTCTAATTTACGCTCAGATGGAGAAATTGACGAAAGAGATTTTATGGATCGCGCCGAATTACTTTGTTCATTAGGACAAACGGTAATGATCTCTAATTTTCAAGAATATTATAAGGTGGTGGAATATTTTGCCAATTATACTAAAGCCCGAATGGGATTAGCAATGGGGGTAAATAATTTGGTTGATATTTTTGATGAAAAATACTATCGTCATTTAAGCGGTGGAATTCTAGAAGCTTTCGGAAAATTATTTTACCGTGACATGAAAGTCTTTTTATATCCAATGATTGGCGAAAACGGTGAAATTATTACTTCAGATAATTTGAAAGTACATCCTAGAATGAAAGAATTGTACAAATTCTTCAAATTCAATGGTAAAGTTGTCGATATTGTAGATTACGATCCTAATATTCTTGAAGTATTCTCTCGTGAGGTACTTAACATGATAAGCCAAGGAAAACCAGGATGGGAAACTATGCTTCCTTCGGGTATTGCTGAAATAATCAAGGAACATCATCTTTTTGGATATGATCCAAGTAAACTGTTAAAAGAAAGCAACTAGTATTTAGATTTCAGATTGTTAATACTTAAATGTGTTGACTGATTTCGAATTTAATGACGAAAAACTATATAAAAAAAGCCAAGAAAGTATTTTATCTCTTTCTTGGCTTTTTTTCTTAAATCTGTCTTCTGAAATTGGAAAACTTATTCTAATATCTGTGCAGCGTGCGCTTTGGTTTTTACGTCCGTAATTACCTCCTCAATAATTCCGTTTTCATCTATTACAAATGTGGTTCTGTGAATCCCGTCATATTCTTTTCCCATGAATTTCTTTGGCCCCCAAACTCCAAAAGCTTGAATTACTGATTTATCTTCATCAGCCAATAATGGAAAAGGGAAATCATATTTTTCTTTGAATTTAGCCTGTGCTTTTTGCGCATCGGCACTAACGCCTAACAGTTCATAATTATTAGCTGTGAATCTCTCAAAATTGTCTCTCAAGTCACAAGCTTCGGCGGTGCATCCGGGTGTATTGGCTTTTGGATAAAAGAAAACGACCAGTTTTTTTCCTTTATAATCAGCTAATTGATGTAGTTTTCCATCTTGATCCAGACCGGAAAAAGTGGGTGCTTTATCTCCTTTTTTTAGAGTTGTCATATATTAGGTTTTAGGTGTTGGTTTTTTATATTTGCCCCAGGGTGAAGTGAAAACCCCGGAATTTTTATAGTTATTTTTTCTTGCGATGACAAAGCGACCAGAGGAAGCTCTTGCAATTGCTTAGAAAAAAAGCTATAAAAATGAGTCCCGAAGTTTCGGGATTGTAACGCAAAACTGGATTAGGCACATAATAGAATTTAAACTATTTTTACTTTTTATAAAAATACAAAAATGAATAAACAAGAACGTGTAACGTTTGTTATAAATACGTTAAAAGAATTATATCCAACGATTCCTATTCCTTTAGACCATAAAGATCCTTATACTTTATTGATTGCGGTTTTACTTTCGGCACAATGCACGGATGTTCGCGTGAATCAAATCACACCTTTACTTTTTGCTAAAGCGGATAATCCGTATGATATGATAAAAATGTCCGTGGAAGAGATTAAGGAAATCATACGTCCTTGTGGCTTATCGCCAATGAAATCGAAAGGTATTCACGGTTTATCTCATATTTTAATTAATAAGCATGGTGGAAAAGTACCGCAAAGTTTTGAATTTTTAGAAGAATTACCCGCTGTTGGGCATAAAACCGCAAGCGTGGTGATGTCTCAAGCTTTTGGCGTTCCTGCATTTCCTGTTGATACCCATATCCATCGATTAATGTACCGATGGAATTTGACCAATGGAAAAAATGTGGTTCAAACAGAGAAGGATGCTAAACGTATTTTTCCGGAGGAAATATGGAATGATTTACATTTACAAATCATTTGGTACGGACGGGAATATTCCCCTGCACGTGGTTGGGATTTAGATAAAGACATTATTACCAAAACGATTGGAAGAAAGACCATTTTAGATGAGTATCATAAAAAACAAGGGACCCATAAATAGGAGATTCCATTAATTTTATTTAAAAATTAGTAGAATCTGGTTATTCAAGTCCTAAAAAATTATAAGCTTGAATTTTTCAATACAATAACATCCAATACTTAAATCAGTCTGTTTTAATTAGATATAATTTCGAAACTTTTATCTTCTATTTTTATTATGCTTAACGCTTTTGAATAATTCAATAAAAAAGAAACGATTTCTTTCTCGGGCTTCATCTTGTTATTAACTAATGATTTTTTAGAGTAAATTTTTGCCATATTGTAATAAATTTGTTTTTATATTACAACGCAGCGAGTTTGGATTTATTGTTAATTGGTCAAAACAATTTGATGTTTATCAATAACTTTTCTTAGATTCATTAATGCGTAACGCATTCTACCTAAAGCAGTATTGATACTGACTCCAGTTGTTTCAGAAATTTCTTTAAAACTCATATCTTGATACATTCTCATGACCAAAACTTGCTTTTGGTCTATAGGAAGTTCTTCAATAAGTTTTTTCAAATCCATTTCGACCTGTTCCGATATTATTTTGTTTTCTATTGTAAGAGAATCATCGGACATTATTGAAAAAATAGAAAACTCCTCTGTTTCTCTAAACATTGGCATTTTTTTAGTTCTTCGATAGTGATCAACAATAAGATTATGAGAAATCCTCATCACCCATGGTAAGAATTTTCCTTCTTCATTATAAGAATTTGATTTTAAGGTTTTTATTACCTTAATAAAGGTATCTTGAAAAATATCATTCGATGTATCTCTATCAGAGATTTTAGAATATATAAAACCGTAAATTTTTGATTCGTGTCTTTTGATTAATGAAGCTAAGGCATCTTCATTACCTGCAACATAATCCTGAACCAATAATGCGTCTGGAAGTTGTGTATTAGCCATAGTTATACCTTTTAGTTTTTAATTAAAATTGGAGAATTTTCTCTAAAAAGTAGTTTTATACTATAGGCTAATGATTAATTAATGTTTATTTTATTGCTCAAATTTAGCAAATAATTATTTTAACAAGCAAATAAATTTAAGGAAAATTAATATCTAAAGAATAAAAATGTTAAAATTCAGGCTAATATTTCACACTTGGGTGATATAAATATACGTAATAACAAGACGAAAAATTATTATTTTTAAAACTATTATGTTTAAAAATTAAAAATTACATCTATAAAACTATTTAACAAGAAATTTAATGGTAATAAAGAATTCGCAGAACTGTATTTCTGATTCCATTCCATTAACATTCCAAAATTTGTGATTTGTTCAACCTATTTTCTCCGACGAAAATTGATTACTTTTGTAAAAATTATCATTTTTATGCAAGTTGACCTTTCGAAATTAGATCCTAAGAAAAATATCATCATAAAAGGCGCACAAGTACATAACCTAAAAAATGTAGATGTTGCTATTCCAAGAAATAAATTAGTGGTTATCACAGGACTTTCGGGTTCTGGGAAATCAAGTTTGGCATTTGATACTTTGTACGCAGAAGGGCAGCGTCGTTATGTAGAAAGTTTATCATCGTATGCACGACAATTTCTTGGTCGATTAGACAAACCAAAGGTTGAATATATAAAAGGAATTGCTCCAGCAATTGCAATTGAACAAAAAGTAAATACGACAAACGCCCGTTCTACAGTGGGAACTTCAACAGAAATATACGATTATATAAAATTACTATTTGCCAGAATCGGAAGAACTTATTCACCTATTTCTGGGAGAGAAGTCAAAAAAAACACGGTTACTGATGTGGTTACCGATGTAAAAACTTTTGAACTTGACAGCAAATGGCTACTTCTTGCTCCCGTTCATCTGGAAGAAGGCAGAAAACTGGAAGACAAACTAAAAGTGCTTTTACAACAAGGTTTTGCGAGGATTCTGGTTAGTAATGAAATGATTCGTTTAGACGAAATAGACCAACATTCTTTAGATAATAAAGACATAAAGCTCATTATTGATAGAATTGTTGTCAAAGAAGAAGAAGAATTCTACAACCGACTTGCAGATGCGGTTCAAACTGCTTTTTTTGAAGGTAAAGGGATTTGTTATTTACAGGAATTAAATTCGGATAAAACATTTTCTTATTCTAATAATTTTGAATTGGATGGAATTACTTTCTTGGAACCAAACGTACATTTATTCAGTTTTAACAATCCATACGGAGCGTGTCCTGTTTGTGAAGGCTACGGAAATATTATTGGAATTGATGCCGAATTAGTCGTACCAAATACGACCTTATCTGTATATGAAAATGCCATTTTTCCTTGGAGAGGCGAAAGTATGAGCTGGTTTCGAGACGAATTGGTAAATAATGCCTATAAATTTGACTTTCCTATTCACAAACCTTTTTATCAATTATCTGAAGATCAAAAAGAATTAATCTGGAATGGGAACAACTACTTCCAAGGCTTAAATGATTTTTTTAAGGAATTGGAAGAAAAAAATTATAAAATCCAAAATAGAGTTATGCTTTCTCGCTATCGAGGGAAAACCAAATGTTATTCCTGTAAAGGCAAACGCTTGCGAATAGAAGCTTCTTATGTGAAAATCAATTCTAAAACTGTTTCTGATTTAGTTGATTTACCTATTAAACATTTAGTGACTTTTTTCGAAAATATTGATTTAGATATTTATGAAAAACAAATCGCGAAACGATTGTTAGTGGAAATCAATAATAGATTATCCTTTTTAACCGAAGTAGGATTGGATTATCTTACTTTAAACAGAAATTCAGCAACCCTTTCGGGTGGGGAATCGCAACGCATCAACTTAGCAACCTCATTAGGAAGTAGCTTAGTAGGCTCCATGTATATTCTGGATGAACCCAGTATTGGTTTACACCCAAAAGATACGGAACGCTTAATAAAAGTATTGCTATCGCTTCGTGATTTAGGAAATACTGTCATTGTGGTAGAACATGACGAAGATATCATGAAAGCGGCCGATATGATTATTGACATAGGTCCAGAGGCAGGAACCTTTGGCGGTAATTTAGTTGCTCAAGGCACATTTGATGAAATCCTAAAATCGACTTCACTTACAGCAAAATATTTGAATGGTGATTTAGAAATTTCGGTTCCCAAGAAACGAAGACCTTTCAAGAATTTTATAGAAATAAAAGGAGCCCGAGAAAATAATCTGCAGAATATAGATGTTACATTTCCACTAGATGTATTAACGGTTATTACTGGAGTTTCAGGAAGCGGAAAAAGTACGCTTGTTAAGAAAATCCTTTTCCCTGCCATGCAAAAAAAGCTGGAAAATGTAGGTGAAAAAGCAGGTCAATTTACTGAAATTACTGGTTCATTTTCGCAAATCAAGCATATTGAATATGTAGATCAAAACCCAATAGGAAGAAGTTCCCGTTCTAATCCGGTAACTTATATTAAAGCGTATGATGATATTCGGGAATTGTATGCCAAAGAAAAACTATCAAAAATAAGGGGGTATCAAGCCAAACATTTTTCTTTTAATGTTGATGGCGGCAGATGTGAAACTTGCAAAGGAGAAGGTTCCATAAATGTAGAGATGGTTTTCATGGCCGATGTACAATTGCCCTGTGAAACCTGTAACGGAAAACGCTTTAAGAAAGAGGTTTTAGAAGTAGCTTTTGAAGGTAAAAACATTCACGATATTCTCACCATGACTATTGACGATGCAATTGCCTTTTTTACATCCAATAAACAAGCCAAAATAACTCAAAAATTGCAACCTTTACAAGATGTGGGATTGGGTTATGTGCAATTAGGGCAATCGTCTTCTACACTTTCCGGTGGAGAAGCCCAACGCATAAAACTCGCTTCATTCTTGGTAAAAGGAGCCACAAAAGACAAAGCTCTTTTTGTTTTTGACGAACCTACAACCGGATTACATTTTCATGACATCAAGAAACTATTAGCTTCTTTTGATGCATTGATAGAAAAAGGCCATTCAATATTAGTAATTGAACACAACCTTGATCTTATAAAATGTGCCGACTGGATTATTGATTTAGGCCCTGAAGGAGGAGAAAATGGTGGACAATTATTAGCTGTAGGAACTCCCGAAGAAATCGTGAAAATAAAAAAATCAATCACGGGGAAATACTTGAAGGATAAATTATAAGAATCTATTCAGAATAGCATTTTTCTTCAAATGTATTTCCATCTTCATCGATGGCTATCACTATATTTTTTTCTTTAGAAGAAACATAAGTTAAGTAAATCCAACCAACGGACCATAAACCTAATGTCAGACAACAAAGCAAAAAATTAAACCCGTGATCTACTTCTTTTCTACCTTTTGATAAAACCGCAAAAGGCAAAGTATCATTTCTTTCTATAATAGTAAATCCATGGTGGATTTTATTAGCTAAGATATTAGAAAACTTTTGTAAACTTTCTTCGTTTATGTATTGATGGCTTTGCATAATCATTGGGGGTAAATTACTTTAGCTATTTATTATTGTTTTTTAAAATATTACGTAAAAATATTAATTGCAAAAATAAGAGTGATACGTCATTTTCACAATACCCACTTCTAGTGATTTTTCAATTATTATTATAATTTGGTCAGCATATCTAAAACTCAAAATAGAATACAAATATATTTTTAAAAGAGCTTTTTAATATTACATAATAATTGAAAAATATTACATAATTCACACTATATAAATCACTTATCAGCTTAAAAAAAGCAGTCTTAATAAGCAATTAGAATATAAATGAAATATAGATTCCAAAAATTAGAAATCTTTTTTAAGAGTTGGTATTAGAGCGTTTTTGGAACAGAACAAATTTATTACAATTTGATTTTGAGCTTTTTCAATATATTATCCATTACTTGGTTTATTTCAATAGAAATAACAAATTTGTAATTGATATAAACATATAAAACGGTAACCAAAACTGATTTTAATCCTATGGCTATTATTGGGTTAAAAGGAAATTCCCAGAAATAAAACAATAGAAATAAGAAGAATGTAATCGATAAAGAGTATATAGTCTGAATTGTAAACGGATACAAATGCAAACGTTTGACCACAAAAAGTAACTTGGCTATACTATATAAAGTTATTGACAATAAAGTCGCGAAAGCGGACCCCATAATACCGTATATTGGAATAAAGATCATGTTTAGTCCAATTGCCACAGCAACTAAAAAGACTCCTAGAAATAAAACGGCTCTATAATATTTTGTGTTAAAAATAATAGCATTGTTATTCCCTAATATCAAATCAAAATATTTAGACAATCCAATCATAAAAACAACTAAAATACCACCGCTGTATTCTTTTGGTACCATTTCATACAACTGATTGATATTAACAAAAATACCCAACATCACAAAACCACCGACTACTTGTAAATTAATAGATGTTTTTTTATACAAATCATTTAATTCATCATGCTTGTTGTCATGCATCAGCCTGGCTGTAATTGGATAAACAATTTGATGCATCGCCCGGCTTGGAACCGATATAACTAAAGCAATATAAGTAGCTACGGAGTAATAGGCTATATTTTCAATTATCATGTATTGGTTAAGCATAATTTTATCCCCATCCAATAGCAAATTAGCCACACTTCCTGATAAAATAATATAAAAAGTGTACTCCATTATATTTTTCACGTTATGAGGTATAGCGAATTGGAAATCAGGTTTTTTAATATAAAACGCATACCCCATTGTGATAATCAGTGCCAAGAAATAAATTCCTGCTGTTACATAAACAAACTCTACAACCGTTATCCATTTATAATAGACTCCAATAAGCGCAAATAATGAAAACAATCTAAGTCCTACCTCTTTAACAAAATTTCCAAAAACCGAATGCATATGGACTCTGGCCCAAGCATAAAAAATTTCGAAATAAGCCATGCATAACCCTATAAATGGAATAAGCCAAATAAAATCCTTAACCACTGGATTTTTCTTTGAAACAAATATTAAAATATCATCAAAGAAAATCAACCCCAACAATATTAAAGGAATGCACAATAGCAGAGGAAACAATACCGTAAAAGATAAAAACCGGGATCTTTCCATGTCTGATTCGTATTGCGAATAAAATTTCACTAACGTGTTTTGCATTCCTATTGCAAATAAAGGCATGATAACATTTGCACACGAAAGAATGTAACCTGTTACGGCATAATAGGTATCTCCTAAAAAGACAGGGTATAAATAAAGAGTGTTTATTGCGCCAATCCCAAAACCTAAATAAGTGATTATTGTATTCTTTAAAGATTGATTTAATACTATTCCCATTTTAGGCGTTTAAAGTTTAAAGTTAAAAGTAGATAGAACTCCTAATTTTTTTGGATTAGATGTGACAATTCTTTGGTGAGATTTTTTCTGGAATAGCGTTGTAATCCTACTCCGTTTGCTTGTAATTTTCCCTCCAAAAACTGCTTATAAAAGTCCAAAATTACACTTTTAAGTTTCATTTTTTCTGAATAATCAAAAAATACGCCTGTATTGGTTTCAGTTATGATTTCGGCAAAATCAGATCCGTTAGGACCAATCGCAATAATAGGTCTGTTAGAAACCATATATTCGAATAATTTTCCTGGGATAATGCTTTTAGTATCTTCGGAATCAATTTCTATAAGCAACAAAACCTGTGATTTTCTTTGGTGTGCAATGGCTTCTGAATGCGAAACATAACCCAAATTATTCAAATAGGAATTTAGCCCGAATTGAGTAATCGTTTCCAAAACTTCCTGACTTACAGCACCTATCAATTTCACTTCTAAATGCGATTTGAAATCTGGAATCTCATTAATCAATTCAACCAAACTCTCCCATAAAATCAAAGGATTTCTCTCGGAAAGAAAAGAACCAATATGTGCTAAAGTAAATTTAGAATCCAAGGTTTGTTTTTCGACTTCTTCGATATCATAACCATTCGTTATTACCGCAATTGGTTTAGTGGTAATAGCTTGAAATTCAGTTTTAGTAGTTTTACTAGTTACGATAATTGTATCAGCAGTATTCAAAACCTGATGTTCTAATGCTTTGTGTTTTTTGGCAGCAAAACTCGACAATCGCAATGATTTGTGATATCCAATAGTTGTCCACGGATCCCGAAAATCAGCAAACCATTTTAAGGCTAATTTCTGTTTTAATTCTAATCCGATAAGATGCAAACTGTGTGGTGGCCCCGAAGTAACAATCGTATCAATATTATTTTCTACAATGTATTTCTCCAAATAGGTAACCGAAGGTTTTACCCAAAAAACACGTGCATCGGGAATAAATAAATTTCCACGAATCCATAGAAAGGTTTTATCCAGAAAAGATTGCTTTTTCTGATTTGGAATAATTCCAGAACTGATTTTTTTGGTTTTATTCTTCGAAAAAAATGAAGCCAGTTGATAGGGTTCAAAAATCTTCTGTTTCAGAATAATCGCTTTATCTGAAACTTCTTTAATCAAATTTTCATCTATAATAGGATACGTTGGATTTTCTGGTATATAAACAATAGGCTGAATTCCAAAATCAGGCAAATATTTCACAAACTTAAGCCAACGTTGAACGCCAGGTCCGCCAGCCGGTGGCCAATAATAGGTAATTATTAAGATTTTCTTTGGTTCCAAAGTTTAAGGTTTAAGGTTTAGAAGTTTAACTTAAAAACTTCTGAAATGCTTCGCCTGTTCGCTCTTTCAGGCTCGGGTCAAAAATCGTTAATCAACAATCTTCAATCATTTTTTTTTATTTAGTTTTTCTAACTCTTCAATATCTAGAATATCTTTGGGTCTGTTTGTAGCTTTTTTAGCTTTTATCAAATTATCATAATCTAAAAAATAAACAGGAATTTCTTTCAAGATAACAATAGTTGAATTTTGTAGTAAACTGTCAAAATTTTCGTTTTCTAAACCTTTAATGGAAGTCATCACATCTAATCTCAAGCCATAAGAAATAGTGAAATCTGTAAATCCAGTAACAAATTGCATGGTTTCAATTGATGGAAAATCTCCAATTCCAATTGCTGCAAAAGCGAGACGAAGATTTTTTCTGTTTTCAATAGTATCGTCAATCAATATATCAATATCCCCAGTATTTCTGGTATAACCATAAATATTTACTGCCAATCCACCAATAGTTAGATAACGAACATTGTTTTCGGCAAGTTTTTCCCAAATGTCTAAAATTTCTTGAAGCATTATTTTTTCTGGATAATTCTTGGTGCAGTTTTTAAGGCGTACGAAATTTCGACCAAAGCCATAAACCTTTCTATTCTTTCAGAATACAACTTTTGCAAATCAGAAGTTTTAGTTTCTTTTTGGGACAATCTATTTTCCTTTTTATATAAAGATTTCATATTCAAATGTACAATTTTAGAAAAACATTTCGACTAATTCCTATTCAATTCTAATTTACTTGCTTTCTTCTCTGCACAAAATAAATCCCTCCAATTAATAGCAACAGCATTCCTATTGAACTTATCAACGTAATCGTACTTCCGGTTTTTATCACTTGAGGCTCAAACTTAAATTCAATCGTGTGTTTTCCTGCTGGAATGTTTAAAGCTCTTAAAACGTAATCAACTCTAGTATGAGACACACTTTTTCCATCAATATAGGCATTCCAACCTTTTCCATAATAGATTTCGGAGAAAACAGCTAAACCTTCATTTGAATTATCAGACACATATTTCAAGTAATTAGGTTTGTAATTTTCTAAAGTTATAGTCGCTGAACTGTCTTTGGCGAAAGCCGTATTTTTAATTTCAAAATCTTTACTATTTACAACCGCCACATTTTTAGAATCCAAACTATCCAAAGCTTTCATCTCTCCATCAGCAGAATTCACCAATTTTACTTGACTTACGAACCAGGCATTCCCGTTAGCATTCGGATTCGAAGTTGGAAATTCTTTGCCTTCCTTATCAGTTTGAATAACATACTTCACATTGAGCATATTCAGAATCTCCATATTGCTTTTCGCAATTTGATAATCAAATAATTGCTGCATCCTCCTTGGTTTCACCGCACTATAACCTCCTATAGATTTATGAAAATAAGAAGTTCTGGCGCTTGATAAATTACCACTTACTTCAAAAACTCGGTAATGAGTCGTGTCTTTAAGAATCTCCACATCCGAAGGTTTTTCCTGAAACGGTGCTTCAACTTCTCTTCCGCTCACAAAATCTTTACCTGAAACATATTTTTTATCTACAAAAAACAAGTCAAAAATCATTAAAAGCCCCACGAAAATTATAGCCGTATTTGAGGTCAATCTATTTTTTATAAACAACCATAAAACCCCAGCTGAAATCAGAATAAAGAAACCGGAACGCAACAAATCAGCACTATACAAACTCTTTCTGTCTTCCTTAAGCGCATCTACAAAACTAGGCCCATAACTTTCCAGAAAATAACTGTCACTTCCCCCAGAAAAACTAAACAAGCTTTTAGAGAAAACCAAAATCAAAATAGTCCCTAAGGCTACAGTTCCAGATTGCCACAAGGCTTTCCATTGCAGTTCTTTTTCTAATTTGAAAAAAGATTGTAATCCCATAATTGCTAAAACAGGAAAACATAATTCTAAAATTACTTGTATTGAAGAAACCGCTCTAAACTTATTGTACATAGGAACGTAATCGATAAAAAAGTCTGTCAAAACAGGAAAATTTTTACCCCAGGAAAGTACTAACGCTACGATTGCTCCAGAAAGAAATACATATTTAATTTTTCGTTTATCAATAAACAAAGCTAAAATTCCCAAAAAGAAAACGACTGCTCCAATATACGCTGGTGCAGCTACAATAGGCTGATCACCCCAATACGTTGGCATTCCAGAAACAAAATCGTTCGCCTGTGCTTCAGGTACTCCTTGACCAATCATAAAATCATACATCTTACTATCTGTCCCAAGAGCCTCATTATTAGAACCTCCAAAAAGTCTTGGAGCAATAAGATTAAAACTTTCGGCTATCCCGTAACTGTATTCCGTAATATAATCCCGAGTCATCGCACTATTGCCAGTCATTTTTGAACCGTCAGGATTAAAAGTTAATTCACTTTTACCACGAGTACTAAAATCAGCATACTCGGCTGTGGCCAATAAATTTGTTGCATTAGCTCCAATAGCAAAAATTCCTGCTACCACAAGAACTCCAAACGAATACAACAGCGATTTATATTCCTTGTCTTTTAAAGCCTGATAAATAAAATAACCCGAAAGTATCAACAAGAAAATCAATAAGTAATACGTCATTTGGAAGTGATTCGCATTGATTTCTAATGCTGTCGCGAAGAGCGTAATCAAACCTCCCAGAATATGTTTTTTTTGAAATACCAGAATAAATCCGGCAATAACCAATGGCATATAAGCAATAGCATGCGCTTTAGCATTATGGCCAACTCCAAGAATAATAATCAAATAGGTGGATAAACCGAAAGCTAAAGCCCCGAAAAATGCTTTCAAAGGATCAACTTTTAAAACCAACATCAAGCCATAAAAACCAAGGAAATACAGGAATAAATAATCCGCAGGGCGAGGTAAAAATCGCAATACATCATCTATCGCTCCAATATAATCATGCGGATATTTTGCTCCTAATTGATATGTAGGCATTCCTCCAAAAGCTGAATTTGTCCAATAAGGTTCCACATGATCAGAGACTCTAAAATCGTTTTGTTCCTTAGCCATTCCGGTATATTGAGCAATATCCGACTGATAGATTTGCTTTCCTTGTAATACAGGATAAAAATAGGTTAGAGATAGGAGTACAAAACCAAGGATGGCTAACGCGTGTGGATAGAACTTATTTATTATTTTCAATGTAAAATGGTTTGGATTAGAGTAAAAACGGTGCTAATAACGACAAATTTAATCTATTTCTTCGTAATCAACATACTCTCCCACTTTTTTGGTTTCGCGTGGATTTTTAGCATTTGCCGTATTGTATATTACTTCATCCTTACTTTGTGTTTTTTTCCAAGTATTATCTTGTGCATATTGTTGTTGCTTCTGCATATTTTCGCCAGCTTTTTCGACTACTTTTTTAACCAATAATGGCAAAAATAGTTTTGCTAAAAATCTAAAAATATAATAGAAAGCGATCATATAAAAAAGCGCTTTTATAAAACCAGTGAAAGAAGCTGTTTGCATATAAGTGTAATTTTTTCCAAAATTAATAAATCAACCGTTCAAAATTAAAATATCTCTCTTAAATAAATAATAAAATATAGTACATTTGAAAAGCGTTATTACTTTTTAACCCAAAAAAATAATATGTCCAAAATCAAAATCTTACTTATCGCTGCTATTTCAATGATTCCAAGTATTCATTATGGCCAACACACAGATCAAATAAATTCTAACAGACCGGGTGAAACAATGTCTGCTTTTGCAGTTGGAAAATCTGTTATTCAAATAGAAACTGGTATTTATGGGATAAAAGAAAATCATAGTTTATTGAATTATGACGCTAATGGTTTTGGTCTGGATGTCACATTAAGATGGGGGTTATTCATGGAAAAATTAGAATTGATAGCCGATTTACAATACCAGCATGAAGAATTTACCACATTATTCAATAGTACCAATAGATCAGCATTAAAGCAAACTGTTTTAGGAGCAAAATATTTGATTTACGATCCTTTCAAAAATTACGAAAAAAAAATCGATGTATACAGCTGGAAAGCCAATCGAACTTTCAATTGGCATCAATTAATCCCTGCTGTTTCTGTATTTGCTGGAGCTAATTTCACCATGGCGGATAATCCGTATTCTTTTTCTCCTGAATCCAACATATCACCAAAAATCATGTTGATTACTCAAAACCATTTAGGTGACGGAAGTTGGGTTTTTGTAACCAATATCATTGCAGATTATGTCACTACTGATTTTCCAAGTTATGGCTATGTGGTAACTTTAACAAGAGGATTCAATGATAAATGGTCTGGATTTATAGAAAACCAGGGATTTAAAAGTGATTTTTATAGCGATGCTATTGTTCGAGGAGGCGCTGCTTATTTATTGAATAAAGACATGCAAATTGATGCATCCATAAGTACAAGTCTTAAAAATACTCCATCTGTTCTTTACGGCGGGGTTGGTTTTTCTTGGCGTTATGATGCCAATTATCAAGAAGTACGAATGAGTATTGACAGCGGTGGTAATTCCCAAACAAAAGCCGAGAAAAAAGCAAAATCAAAAGCCAACAAAAAACGCAAAGACGAAATAGAAACTACACCATAAACAATAATGATTACAATAAAAGAAGCTAAAACAAAAAGTGAACTAACGGATTATATCAAATTCCCTTTTTCCTTATACAAAAACAATAAATACTGGGTCCCACCAATCATTGTTGATGAACTGGAAACCTTTGATAAAACTAAAAACCCTGCTTTCGAAAATGCAGAAGCCTACTTTTATATTGCGTATAAAGGCAACGAAATTGCAGGTAGAATTGCTGCCATAATAAATTGGAGTGAAGTAAATGACCAGCAAAAAAAGAAAGTTCGTTTTGGTTGGTTTGACGTGATTGATGATATCGAAGTAACGAAAGCACTTTTAGAAAAAGTATATGAATTAGGTCGAAAAAACAATCTAGAACATGTTGAAGGCCCAATGGGATTTTCTAATTTAGATAAAGTTGGTGTCCTAACGGAAGGTTTTGACGAAATTGGAACTATGATTACGTGGTACAATCATCCGTATTATGCCCGTCATTTTGAGCAATTGGGTTATAGGGTAGAAAAAGAATACTTAGAAAGTAAATTCCCTTTCGAAAACGTAAAACCAGAGTTTTTTGAAAAGGCAAATGATTTGGTAAAAAGAAGATACCAATTAAGTCCTCTTAACTTCAAAACTACCAAAGAAGTGATGCCACACGTAGATAAAATGTTTGATTTATTCAACGAATCTTACGCTTCCTTATCGTCTTTTGTAGCTATTTCTGACATTCAAAAAGAGTATTTCAAGAAAAAATACATCAGTTTTATCAATCCAGAATTCATCAAATTTGTGGAAGATAAAGACCATAACATTGTTGCTTTTAGTATTGTAATGCCTTCTTTTTCAGAAGCATTGCAAAAATCAAAAGGAAAATTATTCCCATTTGGATTCCTTCATTTACTGAAAGCCAAGAACCAAAGTAAGGATATGATTTTCTATTTGATAGGCGTTCACCCCGATTATCAAAATAAAGCAGTTACAGCGATAATTTTCAATGAATATTACCATACGTTCAAGGAAAAAGGAGTTGTCAATTGTTTCAGAACCCCTGAATTAGCGGACAACCTTGCCATTCATAACTTATGGAAACATTTCAATCCTGTTGTTCACAAACGAAGATGTACTTTTTTAAAGAATCTATAAAAATTAAATTGTAATATCAAAACTAAAAATATCCATAGACCTCTCAGTTTATGGATATTTTAGTTTTAAATTATTTTATTTTTTAAACGCAGATTACATTTTACAATCCACTTTTGACAAAACGATATTTCCTTCAAATTTTAATTGTTTCCTGTCTTTAAAAGTTACTTTTCCTTTATTCTCATCGACAACATCTCCAAAACCTTCAATATATGTATTCCCTTTTTTCAAGAAAGCAACTTGACGAACTGAGGAAACACCTTCGGACATGAATGTGTAATCCGCAAAAAGTGTATCTCCTTGTATTTCTCCAACTAATGCGCCTTCGCTTTTGTCTTTTTCATAGAAATTATAACTTAATTTCCCTGAAGTCAATTCATCTCCTTTTATAGTCAAGGTCATTGAAATCGTATCCTTTTTTAAAATTGTGCGGTAACACTCCTCGGATACAGGCTCTTCTACAACTATTTTTTCTGATGTTGCTGAAACTGCTTCCTTTTCTTTTTTACAAGAAACTAGAATACTCATAAAAACGATTCCTAATACAATTACTTTTTTCATAAATTTTCCATTTTACTTTTATAAATGTACGCATTCATAGCTAAATTCATTCCAAAAAAAAATCCATCAGTCAGACTGATGGATTTTTCATATAAAACTTTGAAACTGAACTAAGCGTCCAAATCAACTTTAGTTCGTGACGCAATTTCTTTATACGTTCCGTTTTCTAGTTTTTCACGAATGGCTTCAAAAGCAGTTAATGTCTCATCGATATCTGCTAAAGTATGTGAAGCTGTAGGTGTCATTCTCAATAAAATAATTCCTTTTGGAATCACAGGATAAATCACAATGGACAAGAAAATTCCGTAATTTTCTCTCAAATCATTTACCATAACCATTGCTTCCGGCACACTTCCTTCAAGATAAACTGGTGTAACACAAGTATTAGTATCCCCAATATTGAAATTCCTAGAACGCAATCCGCTTTGTAAAGCATTAACGATTACCCAAAGTTTATCTTTCAATTCTGATGAATTTCGCAACAATTCCAATCGTTTCAACGAACCAATTGTTTGAATCATTGGCAATGCTTTAGCAAACATTTGCGAGCGCAAATTGTATTTTAGGTAATCGATGATTTCTTTGTCGGCAGCTACAAAAGCACCAATATTTGCCATCGATTTTGCAAAAGTTGAAAAATAAACATCAATATCATCCTGCACTCCTTGCTCCTCACCTGCTCCTGCTCCTGTTGCTCCTAGAGTTCCAAAACCATGTGCATCATCTACAAGCAAACGGAAATTATATTTTTGCTTCATAGCAACAATCTCTTTCAATTTTCCCTGTTGTCCACGCATTCCAAAAACACCTTCGGTAATAAAAAGAATACCTCCGCCATTTTCTGCAGCCAATTTTGTAGCACGTTGAAGATTTTTCTCCATGCTCTCTAAATCATTGTGTTTATAGGTAAAACGTTTTCCCATATGTAAACGAACCCCGTCAATAATACAAGCATGTGCATCAACATCATATACAATCACATCATTTTTAGTAACCAAAGCATCAATAATTGACACCATTCCTTGGTACCCAAAATTCAATAAATAAGCCGATTCTTTCATTACAAAAGCTGCCAACTCATTCTCTAATTGCTCATGATATTTAGTGTGTCCACTCAACATACGAGCCCCCATTGGGTAAGCCGCTCCATATTGTGCAGCCGCATCAGCATCTGCTTTACGAACTTCAGGGTGATTTGCAAGACCTAAATAGTCATTCAAACTCCAGTTCAAAACATCTTTTCCCGCAAACTGCATTCTTGGACCCAATTCACCTTCTAACTTAGGAAAAACAAAATAACCTTCCGCTTGTGAAGCCCATTTCCCTAATGGTCCTTTATTGTTTTGAATCCTTTCGAATAAATCTTTTACCATAATATATCAAGTAATAATTTTAATTTTAAGAAGTTGCAAAAATAATTATTTAAATTTTATAATGGTATTGAAAGTAAATTTATTTTTCAGGGTTTATCTTGATGACTATCAGGAGTTATTTCCTGCTCTACACTATATCTTTTGTCCTGTCAAGAAAGATTGCTTCGTTCCTCGCAATGACAGCACAAAAGGATGCCTCCCGAAACTTCGGGACGATCAGGGCTAAAAAGCGTATTCATCAATAAACTTTGTATATTTGAATAAATATTTCAACATTAGAAATTTATGTCCGAAGATACAAAAGAATTAAAATTAGCCGTTCTCATTGATGCTGACAATGTTCCCTACAGTAATGTAAAAGGAATGATGGAAGAAATAGCCAAATTTGGCACACCAACCACCAAACGTATTTACGCCGATTGGACCAAACCAAATGCCGGAGGTTGGAAAAGTGTATTATTGGAACATGCTATCACGCCAATTCAACAATACAGTTATACCGTTGGAAAAAACTCTTCGGATTCAGCGATGATTATTGATGCTATGGATTTATTGTACTCGGATAAAGTGGATGGTTTTTGTATTGTTTCCAGTGATTCTGATTTTACCCGTTTAGCAATCCGATTGAGAGAATCCGGAATGAAAGTCATTGGAATTGGAGAACAAAAAACACCAAATTCTTTTATTGTAGCCTGCGACAGATTTATTTACATTGAAGTTTTAGACGGCGCCATTAAAAAGAAATCACCAAAAAGAACGGCTACCGACACTAAAAAAGCAACGCCCAAAAGCTTAAATAAAGTCGATTTACACACTATTGAATTGATAGAATCAACCATTGAAGATATCGCTGACGACAGTGGCTGGGCTTTTCTGGGAGATGTAGGAAACCTCATCGTGAAGAAAAAACCCGAATTCGATCCAAGAAATTATGGCTTTACTAAGTTAACTCCAATGTTAAAATCTCTTACTGATATTCTAGAAATTGATGAAAGAGACTCCGATAAAAAAGGAATTAAACATGTGTATGTTCGCTTGCGTTTTAGTTAAACTAATTTTTTAACCGCCTCATATAAAGTTTCTTTCTTAATGGGTTTAGACAAATAATCATTCATCCCTATTTCCTTAATACGCAATTTTGTTGTTTCCATCACATCGGCAGTTACTGCAATAATGGGAATGTTGCTATTATCTGCTCCAGCTTCGCCATTTCTAATTGCGATAGTAGTTTCATAACCATCCATGATTGGCATTTGAAGATCCATTAATACAATATCAAAATGATTTGTTTTAAACGCTTCCAAGGCTTCCTGACCATTATTGGTATAAACAACCGTCGTATTCAGCCATTTCTTGGTGATCATTTTTATGACCATTTGGTTAATGGGATTATCTTCAACTACTAAAATAGACTTCCCTCCCAAATCGTCAATGATAGTTTTAGCAGGAGCCTCAACCTTTTTCTTTTCTGTCGATATATTAAAATCAATTGTAATTACGCAAGTTGTACCTTCATTGATTTTACTGTCCATTTCGATGGTTCCGTTTTGCATATCAACCAAAGTCTTCACAATATAGAGTCCTAATCCAAGTCCTCCAAATTTTCGCTTATTATCGATATTATTTTGAGAAAAAGAGTCGAAAATACGATCCATTTTATCTTTGGAAATCCCAACTCCGGAATCCGAAAAAGTCAAAATTAAACTGGCTCTATTATTCGGTTTCAACGCACTATCGATAGTGAATTTCACAAAACCGGTCGCCGTAAATTTCATGGCATTATTCAATACGTTGTTCACAACCTGAACCAATCTGGTCACATCTCCAATTAAAAAATCAGGAATAGTATCTGATTTTGAAAATTGAAATTCTAACCCTTTGTCTTTAGCGGTATTGATTGCATTATTCTTTAAATGTTCCAAAACCTGCACCGGATCAAATTGATTATTTTCTAGCCTCAATTCCCCTTTTTCAATTTTAGAAAAATCTAAAATATCATTCACAGAACTCAGTAAACTATGAGAAGAGTACTTTATGATTTGGCAATTTTTTCTAATTTTATCATCCTGAACTTCATTAGAAATAGAATCAATTAGATTCATAATAGCGTTTAGTGGCGTACGCAATTCATGACTGATATTCGACAAAAAATACGATTTCAAATCATTCATTTCTTCGGAGCGAACCAAAGCAATCCGATTGAGTTCATTTTTTTCATTTTTCAAATTTCTTATCAAATTAGACATCGATAGAGAAAGAAAAATAACTTCTAAACCCGTTCCTAATTTCGAACCGTTTTGAGTAAAAAAGTTAATAGGAAACAACCCGAAATTATATAAAATGAATATTCCAAAACCAATAATCAAAAATAAAATACCCGCGGTAAAAAAAGAATCCACCGGTTTTCTTTTATAGTAAAGATAGATTATTGAATAAACAATTAAGATCAAAAAAACCAGTGTAAGCACATTAACTAAAATATAGGAAAACAACAAGATTGAAGGAATAAAAATCACACAGAACAATAAAAAGAACAATAACCCATACGCTACCTTGAATAAAACATAAATTTTCTTACTATTCGTTTTGATTTTTAAATACAATTCGCTGTATTTACCCGATAAAAAAACGGCAATTATTGCTATAAAAAGCACTGCATGGTTAGAAAACCATCCTGCACTTGGTGTGATAAACTTGTAGAAAAAACCATCTAAAGCAAATTGCAACAAACCAACAAATAAAACATACAAACTATAGTATAAAAAGATCTTTTCGTTCAAAGCAAAAAAGAAGAAAAAATAGATAATTGCTGCGATTAACAAAATACCATAAAATATCCCAAAAAACAATTGCTCATTTGAAACCATCTGTATAAAACTTTCTGAGGAATACAGCTTTACTGGCATTTTTATTACTTCACCATCGCTTTTTAGATGTAAAAATAATTTCAAGCTAGATTTTGGTGCTATTTCAATTTTAAAAATAGTTTTACGATTATCAAAACTACGTTTAGAATAGGGCATAGTATCACCGCTTACCTTTTTGGTAATTATCCCGGAAAACCCATCTATAAGATACAACTCTACCAAATCTGTTATTGGTCGGGCAGTTTCTAAATAGTAATTTAAAGTTAAATTGGTAGCATTTTTTAGCTCTGTTTTTGTCCAAAAATGGTTTTGAGTAAAGCCCAAATCATCATTTTCAGTTTGAAGTTTTTTAGGATTTAATGCATTATAATTAGCAATAACATATTGGATATCTAATTTTTTTTGGCCAACATCTGTAATTGAAGTGTAATTATGTAAGGAAAATTCTTGTGGAATTGCATCACTTCTAAATACATATTGTGAATAGGTTTTTGTAAAAAACAACATGAAAAACAATAATTTCAAAACAATGGAAAACAGGTTGCATTTTTTTTTATTCATGTTTAATAAATTACGATTAGGCAAAAATACTTACGTAAAAAAGAGCTTTTTAGTTTTTTAACCTCTTTTTAAATCGTATTTTTTTTTGTGAAATAAAACAATTCATTTCAAATAATAGTATTAAAAGCACAAAATCTTTAATGTTCTTGGTAAATTAGTAACTGAAATAACTTTCACTGTGAAACAAAAATTTTTCGTTTTAGGAATATAGGAATTACTGCACTTATTATCTATTTCTATTTTAATGCAGGCCTATTCTGTAATTGCGCACGTGAATTCATGTTTTCATTAGGCAGTATTCAAGCGTTGTGAAGTAATACTAATGCATATTATACAGGAGTAAGCTACCCAAAATAAAATGCTAATGAAAGAATTGGTCGTAACTGATAAATCGGAGCGGGTTTTTCATTTTTATAAAAAACACCTGTATATGCTGCTAACGAGTTTTTAGCTGCTGGCAAAAAAAATTTACTGATGCTGATATCAACATTTTCATGCGTGGCGATGAATTTGCTCATTTACCTGATTTATATTTCCCCGACAATTTAAAAAGCGTTACGAAACACTAAAAAGTTTACAACAAAAAAGGAGGACTTTTACAGTCCTCCAGTTGTTGATTCTGATTTACCATTATCTAACTTATACTTTTACAGGTATAGCTGACTATTGAATTATCATATCTTATTGTAAGGTTGGTAACTCAAGTAATTAATCAAAATCACACTCAAAGATACAATTTACTTCTACCATCATAGATATAAATTAGCACTTTAACTAATCGTTAACGTGTCAGTTTATAAAGCTAAAACCACAGTCATTAATAGCATAAAAGTTAATTTAGGAATTAATACAGTTGTTTCTAATTAATCACATTAGCAGGAATGAAAAAAATAATCAATTTTTCTCGTGCATAGCCATAAAAAAGAGGCCTTTTTAAAGGGCCTCTAATTCAGACTTTGATTTGTTATTATCAGTCATATCTTTCGATGCAACTAACTATTAAATACACTACTCTTTGCAGATGGTTATATTCAAGAACAAATCAAAACCATAATCAAAGATAATACAAATTTAGCTTCAAACCATTCTAATAAAACACTTTAACTCGTAATTAACACATTGCTTTTTAGTGTTTTAAAAAGCAAGATCTATACTAAAAATTAGCAACCGATGTATGTTCGCCAAGTCAAATTAAATAAAAATATTTATAGTAATTATTTTGAAGAAATCAACTTTTTAAAAGGCTACACATGAGAAATAGCCATAAAAAAGAGGCCTTTTTACAGGCCTCTAATTCAGACTTTGATTTGTTGTTATCAACTTGTACCTTTCGATACAACTAACTATCAAATACACTACTCTTTGCAGATGGTTATATTCAAGAACAAATCAAAACCATATTCAAAGATAAGGCAAATTTAATTCCAAACCATTCTAATAAAACACTTTAACTCTTAATTAACGTCTTGATTTTAGAATTTTAAAACCACTATTTAAAATAAAATTTCCATCTGATTTATCTGGCAAATAACCACAAAAAAGAGGCCTTTTTAAAGGGCCTCTAATTCAGACTTTGATTTGTTATTATCAACTTATATCTTTCGATACAACTAACTATCAAATACGCTTCTCTTTGCAGATGGCTATATTCAAGAACAAATCAAAATCATACTCAAAGATAAGACAAATTCTATTTTAAACAATTCTAAAATAGTACTTTAACCAATTATTAACGTATTAATTTTCAATAAATTTAAAACGATACTATTCTATATAATTAATCCCTTGACTCCTATTAAAAGCTACCTTGATAAAATTTAAAAAATATAAAATTCCTGAAAAAACGGATACTTCTTTCGCGAACCAACAACAATACTTCAGCAGGAAGCACAAAAAAAGGAGGCCTTTTTAAAGGGCCTCCGATTGTAGATTCTGATTCACCATTTATCAACTCATACCGTTCAGCATGAAATGACTATTTGAATAAGCTTCTCTTTTCAGATGGTTTTACTCAAGTGATTAATCAAAACCACATTCAAAGATATAACTTATGTTAGTTAAATTTTTAAAAACCAACATTTTAACCATTAATTAACGTGTTGATTTTTAATCACTTAGTCCATAACGTGTTTTTGAATACCAAATAAAATAGAAATCGCTACAATCAATAGGCAGTTCGGACTACTTCACACTGTTATTCGCAACATCCCAATGAAATAGTTAAAAAAATGTATCTTTGGAATCCAATTAAAATCAATAAAATGCAACTCGTTTTCGCTTCCAATAACAAAAACAAAATTCTGGAAATACAAAGTATGCTTCCTGATACAATCAAAATTCTAAGTTTAGAAAGTATCGGTTGTGATGAAGAAATTCCTGAAACAGCAGAAACCATTGAAGGTAATGCTATTTTAAAAGCTAATTATGTCACTCAGAAATATGGATACGATTGCTTTGCTGACGATACTGGACTTGAAGTGGATTCTTTACATGGGGAACCCGGAGTTTTTTCCGCACGATATGCTGGTGAACAACGCAATGCAGCCGATAATATGAATAAATTATTGGAAGCCTTATCAGATAAGAATAATAGAAAGGCACAATTTAAAACGGTCATTGCATTAAATTTAGATGGTAAACAGCATCTTTTTACAGGAATCGCAAGAGGTGAAATCACTTTAGAAAAGATAGGCAATCAAGGATTTGGCTACGATCCTATTTTTAAACCTGAAGAATATCAGGAAACTTTCGCTCAATTATCATTGAAAATAAAAAATAAAATTAGTCACAGAGGAAAAGCTACACTCCAACTAATAGACTTCCTGAAAGCAAATAAATAAATTTTTGCAATACGACATTTTTATAACAAAATAACAGATTTCAAGGCGTAATTTCACATTGAATTCTTAAAGCAAAATACATAAATTGCAAACAAAAAACATAACTTTCTGATAATCAAATCACAATAAATCATTAAATCTTAAAATAGCATTAGTTTATATGAATTATAAACAGTAATTTTGCACCCTATTTTAAAAATACATATGAATAAATTTGAACAATTAGGATTGAGTGAATCGTTACTGAAGGCGATTTTAGATCTAGGATTTGAAAATCCGACCGAAGTACAGGAGAAAGCGATTCCCCTATTATTGGAAAAAGACACAGATATGGTTGCGTTGGCTCAGACAGGGACAGGGAAAACGGCAGCTTTTGGTTTTCCAGTTATTCAGAAAATTGATGCCAACAACAGAAACACACAAGCATTAATTTTATCTCCAACACGCGAACTTTGTTTGCAGATTACCAACGAAATTAAAAACTACTCTAAATACGAAAAAGGTATTAATGTGGTAGCAGTTTACGGTGGAGCTAGCATAACAGAACAGGCGAGAGACATAAAGAGAGGCGCACAAATTATTGTGGCAACTCCAGGAAGAATGCAAGACATGATTAATAGAGGTTTAGTAAACATATCTCAAATCAACTATTGTATTCTTGACGAAGCTGACGAAATGTTGAACATGGGTTTCTACGAAGATATCGTAAATATCCTTTCTACTACGCCAGACGAAAAAAACACATGGTTATTCTCTGCAACAATGCCTGCTGAAGTAGCACGTATTGGAAAACAATTCATGACTGATCCAATTGAAATTACAGTTGGAGCTAAAAACTCAGGTTCTGCTACAGTTTCTCACGAATTTTACCTTGTAAATGCACGTGACCGTTACGAAGCGTTGAAACGTTTAGCTGATGCTAATCCAGACATTTTCTCAGTAGTTTTTTGTCGTACCAAAAGAGATACGCAAGCTGTTGCTGAAAAACTTGTTGAAGATGGATACAGCGCTGCTGCATTGCAC
Source organism: Flavobacterium melibiosi (assembly GCF_048158545.1). NCBI lineage: Bacteria > Pseudomonadati > Bacteroidota > Flavobacteriia > Flavobacteriales > Flavobacteriaceae > Flavobacterium > Flavobacterium melibiosi. The sequence goes on from NZ_JBLNKU010000006.1 coordinate 212,188, forward strand.
GGAGATTTATCTCAAGCGCAACGTGATGGTGTAATGAAATCTTTTAGAGGAAGACAAATCCAAATGCTTGTAGCTACTGATGTTGCTGCACGTGGAATTGACGTTGATAGCATTACTCACGTAGTGAATTATCAATTGCCTGATGAAATCGAAACATACAATCACCGTTCAGGTCGTACGGGTCGTGCTGGTAAATTAGGAACTTCTATTGTAATCGTTACTAAAAGCGAATTGCGTAAGATTTCTTCAATCGAAAGAATCATCAAACAAAAATTCGAAGAAAAAACAATCCCTTCTGGAATTGAAATCTGCGAAATCCAATTATTACACTTAGCTAATAAAATTAAAGATACAGAAGTTGATCACGAAATTGACAACTATCTTCCTGCAATTAATAGCGTACTTGAAGGTTTATCGAAAGAAGAATTAATCAAGAAAATGGTATCGGTTGAATTTAACCGTTTTATCAATTATTACAAGAAAACTAGAGATATTTCTAATCAAGCTTCAGGTTCTGAAAGACGTGATCGTGATGATAGAGATGGTGCTCCAAGAGAAAATAACAATGGTGGTGCAACAAGATATTTCGTGAACATAGGTTCTAGAGATAACTTTGATTGGATGTCATTGAAAGATTACTTGAAAGAAACATTAGACTTAGGTCGTGATGACGTTTTCAAAGTAGATGTAAAAGAAGGTTTCTCTTTCTTTAACACAGATCCGGAACATACTGATAAAGTAATGGAAGTATTGAACAACGTACAATTAGAAGGACGTAGAATCAATGTTGAAATTTCTAAAAATGATGGTGGCGGAAGACGTGATCATAACGGAAGAAGTTCTGGTGGAAGTTTTGGTGGCGGAAGAAGTTCAGCTCCAAGAAGAGAAGGTAGTTTTGCTCCAAGAAGAGAAAGTTCAGGCGGTGGAGGATTTAGAAGCGATAGAAATTCAGCTCCTAGAGAAGGTGGTTTTGGCGGAAGAAGCGATTCTAGAAGTGCTGCTCCAAGAAGAGAAGGTGGTTTTTCATCTGACAGACCCAGAACTGAAGGTTCATCTGATAGAGCACCAAGACGTTCTGAAAGCTTTGGCGATTCACCAAGACCAAGAAGACCAAGAAGAGACTAACATTTAGTTAATTTTCTTATAATTATACTGAGAAACTACAAAATATTTAATCCTCTTTTATTACTTTTAAAGTTTTAAATGAGTTTATGAAATATTTTGTAGTTTTCTTTTTTTTAGTACTCTCTGCAAGCGCTTTCGCGCAAGTTATAGAACATTCCCAAAGAGTTAATGGTATTATTATCAACAACAGCACTAAGCAACCATTATCTAATGTAAATATTATCAATGTCAACAAAGTAAGAGGTGCAACTACCGATTCTAGAGGATATTTTGAAATTGATGTACAGCCCAGTGATACTTTACACTTTACTATTTTAGGTTTTCAATCTTTAAGAGTACGCGTTACTAATGATTGGATAAAAAACAAAAGCACAAAAATTCAACTTACCGAAAAAGCAATTGCGCTTGAAGAAGTAATCATTAGACCCTTTAACTTAACAGGATATCTGGAAGTTGATTCAAAATTAATCCCAACTAAAGAAAACTATCGTTATAGCATTTCGGGACTAACACAAGGCTACGAGGCAGGCGAATATTCTCCAAATGCTTTTGGAAGAGTACTTGGTTCAATCTTTAATCCAGCAGATATGCTTTATAATTTCTTTGGCAAAAACCCAAAGGAACTCAAAAAGCTAAAAGAAATGAAAAAGGATGACACGGTTCGAAACCTACTCGAATCTAAATTTGACAGAGAAACGATATCTGTACTTCTTGGTGTAGATAAAAATGAATTAGCCGAAATTTTACAACGTTGCAATTACTCGGAAGCTTTTATACAAACGGCAAATGATTTACAAATTATGGACGCCATAAGTGGCTGTTATGAGGAATATAAGATTTTAAAGAAGAAATAAGATTTCAAATAACTGTTTTAATTCAAAGACAATTTCAATCCTCAATTACAAAAGTAGTTGAGGATTTTTACTTTAAAATACTTAAATTTGAGTTTTAGCCAAAATTTAATTAATTCAACAAACAAAATCCATGTCTAACATACCTTTCCAAGCCATCAATTGGGACAAAATAGAAAGAACAGAACATAAAGGAGAAACGGGAACAGCCTATTGGCAAACCATACAATTAGGAGGGTTACGAATTCGGAAAGTGATTTATTCTGACGGTTATTTAGCCGATCATTGGTGCCAAAAAGGACATATTGTACATTGCCTTGAAGGAAATTTTATTAGCGAAATGAAGAATGGAGAACAGACAAATCTGTCTAAAGGAATGACTTATGTGGTTTCTGATGATTTAAGTTCTCATCGCTCTATTGCAACTAATGGAGTTGAATTATTAATCATAGACGGGGATTTTTTGAAATAATATTTAAAACAAATCAAAATATTATATACATTTACTTACATCAAAATTAAAAACAAAATTTAAATACCTACATCATGGCAAAAAGTCAAGACGCTAAGAAAACCTTAAAAAAGGAACCTCTAAAAACGGCAAAAGAAAAGAAAGAAGAAAAAAGAGATAAGAAAAACACTCCTAAAAGAGACTAAAAATTAGTGGTCAGTACTCGGTTATTTAGTGGTCAGTATTTATAACTGAACACTTCTTTTTAAACTGAACACTGACCACTTTTTCAATAACTAAATACTATTTAACCGGAATATTGGCTAAAATTTCCAATACGAATTTCCAAAATTTCTGAGAAGAAGAAATACTTGCTCTTTCATCTGGCGAATGTGCTCCCTGAATTGTTGGTCCAAAAGAAATCATATCCATCTCAGGATAATTAGTTCCCAGAATTCCACATTCCAATCCTGCGTGACAAGCCACAACTTTTGGTTTTTTGTAATTTTGTTTTTCGTAAATCGCAACAAGCACATCTAGAATCTCCGAATTTACATTTGGAGTCCATCCTGGATAAGAACCAGAAAGTTCCACCTCACAGCCTACTAATTCAAAAGCAGAACGCAAAGAATTAGCCAAATCATATTTAGACGTTTCTACAGAAGAACGGGTCAAACATCCTATTGAAATTTCACCATCTTTGATGATTACTCTGGCAATATTATTAGAAGTTTCTACCAGATTTTCCATATCGGCACTCATACGATACACTCCGTTGTGTGCTGCATAAATCGCTCTTATAATTCCTTCCTGAACCCCCAAATCCATTACTTTTTTCGGCAAATCGCATTTCACAATTTCGATAGCCAAGTTTGGTTCAGTAGTTTTATATTCGTTTTTGATGTCGTTGATAATTTCTTGCATATCAAAAATATAAGCTTCATCAAACATTTCGGAAATAACCACTTTAGCAACACTTTCTCTAGGAATAGCATTCCGCAAACTTCCTCCGTTGATTTCCACCACTTGCAAACCGAAGTTTTCAAAAGCATCAAATAACAAACGATTCATTATTTTATTAGCATTACCCAAACCTTTATGAATATCCATTCCTGAATGCCCACCTTTCAATCCTTTTACGGTAATAATATGTCCCACAGAACCTTCAGGAACTTCTTCTTCGTGGTAACTTCTTGTAGCTGTTACATCAATTCCTCCAGCACAACCAATGTCAATTTCATCATCCTCTTCTGTGTCCATATTCAAAAGTATTTGACCTTGAAGAATACCTCCCTTTAGATTTAAAGCGCCAGTCATTCCAGTTTCTTCATCAATGGTAAACAAGGCTTCAATAGCAGGATGCGGAATATCCTTGCTTTCCAGAATTGCCATAATTGCGGCAACACCCAGACCATTATCAGCACCAAGAGTTGTTCCTCGCGCGCGAACCCAGTCTCCATCCACATACATGTCTATCCCTTGTGTATCAAAATCAAAAACGGTATCGGCATTTTTTTGATGCACCATATCCAAATGACCTTGAAGCACAATCGCTTTACGATTTTCCATTCCTGGAGTAGCCGGTTTGCGAATAATTACATTCCTGATATCATCTTCAAAAGTTTCCAATCCCAGACTGTTTCCGAAATTTTTCATAAACTCAATCACACGCTCTTCTTTTTTAGAAGGACGAGGTACCGCGTTCAAATCAGCAAACTTGTTCCAAAGTACTTTAGGTTCCAGATTTCTTATTTCTTGGCTCATTTATTTTTGTTTGAGGTTTAACATTTACAAGTTACAAAGTTACAAAGTTACAAAGTTTAAATTCTTTTCGATACTAATTGATATTGTAATTATCTTTACATATTCAAAATTCATCCAGTGAAACCAAAATATTTTCTTTCCTTCTTTCTTTTAGCACAAATACTGTTTTTGCAGATTATTCCTTTTTTCCCAGAATATATAGAGCGATTTTACAGTAATGGTTTGTATCCGATTATTGCTAAATTTTCGAGAATTGTTTTTGGTGCAATTCCCTTTTCTGTGGGTGATTTCATTTATTTCATTGTAATTTCACTTATTTTAATCTGGTTTTGGAGCAAACGAAAATCCTGGAAACAAGCATGGAAAAACAATATACTGACAGTTTTAAGTTTTGTTTCTGTTTTTTATTTTTTGTTTCATATTCTTTGGGCTTACAATTATCACCGTCAGCCACTTTTTGAGAAAATGGCAATTCAAAAAGAATATTCGGATGCTGATTTATTGGCTTTCACCAAAAAATTAATCACCAAAACTAACGCTGTTCAAGATCAGATTACAAAAAACGACAGTTTAAAAGTCGTATTTCCTTACTCGCAAGAACAGGTGTTTGAAATGAATTTGAATGGTTATAAAAACTTATCTGATCAATACTCTTATTTTACTTACAATCATTTGAGCACTAAAAAATCGATTCTCAGTTTGCCTTTAGCTTATATGGGTTTTGGCGGCTATTTGAATCCGTTTACCAATGAAGCACAAGTAAATTATCTTGGACCTATGTATAGTTTTCCAATGACAACCAATCACGAAATGGCGCATCAAATGGGATATGCCAGTGAAAGCGAATGCAATTTCATCGGATTTTTGGCTTCAGTAAAAAATGATAATTTATACTTTCAATATTCTGGATACAGCATGGCTTTGCGCTATTGTTTAAGCAATTGGCAAGTTCGAAATGAAAAAGTATTTAAACAATTGCTAAAAACTGTTCATCCGGGAATTTTGAAAAACTACAAAGAAAGCGAAGATTTCTGGAAACAATATCAGACGCCTATTGAAACTGGTTTCCATGCTTTTTACGACAATTTCCTGAAATTAAACCAGCAAAAAGATGGTATGGAAGGATATAGCAAATTTGTGAATTTGATGGTGAATTATTACAAAAATGACAATGGGCTATAAACGCAAACCGCTTATAGCCCATTATTTTTCTTTTTTACTCTAATTTATATTTTTTCAAGCAAAAGTCCCGTAGCAGTAAGTCCAGGTCCAAATGCCATTGCAACAACTTTTGTTCCTGATTTTATGTTGGGATCATTTACAATTTCATTAAAAATATGTGGAATCGTTGCCGAAGACATATTTCCTAGACGGCGCAATATTTCATAAGACCAAATAGCCTGATCTTTAGACAATCCAACGGCATCTATAACATAATCTATGATTTTTGGTCCGCCAGGATGTATTGCAAAATGCATATTGGCTTTATGTTCTTCAAGATCTACACCTCCTTTTTTGCAAAGCGTAGTCAAAAACGGTTTGATGTTTTTACGAATAAAAACGGGAACGCGTTTGGAGAGCGTCATTAAAAAATTATATTCCCCTAAATCCCAAGACATATCCTCTAATGAATCCGGAATAATTACCTCATGAGCCGCTACAATTCGTAATCCTTTTTTCTCCGGAAATGCATCATCTTGCATAAATGATTCCTCATCAAATAAGGAATATCCGATGAATCCATCAGCAAAAAGAGAACAAATCATGGTATTCGAATTAGAAAACTCAACTAAATTTAAATGTGCTGACAATAATTCTGTGTGAACTACATCTACTCTACCTTTAGTTTCACTGGCACATAGTAAACTTCTGCCCGTTCGTATTGCTGGAAAAGCTCCATAACATCCCATATGATAGGAATGAGTAACTTGTACCGTTTCCCAATCTCGTTCTATTACGGCTTCCTGCGCAACACTTGGAGAGGAATAACCGGAACAAGTAACATGAATTAGATTTTCAGGGCTTGAAATTGTATTTGAATAAAATTCGTCAAAAACATATCCCATTTTTCTTTTAAACCATTCCATTCGGACCTCTATTTTAGGACCATAAAGATTTCCTTTCTTTACTTCAAAACCGGCAGGAAAATGGTATTCAGAAGGCAAAGTAATATCCATTTCATTTTCAATAAAATTCTCTACGTCTTCAAAAATCAAAATTTGCCTGCTATTTATGCTATCTGAAGAAACAGAATACTTGTCTACATGATCAGATATAGACTCAAAACTTACCGGCTCAACACCGTCAATTCCTGTAACATCCGATTGTGAATGATTTTGAAAATGATAGTAGAGAAATTTTGTGTACTGATTGAGCTTTGTTTGGTCTATTAATTTTCCCACTAAGATGGGATGAAAATTGGAAAGGATAACGCTTTTCATTAATTATTTAACTTTTATATAAAAGATAAAATTAATTCAAATCTCTTTCAAAAAACAACACTATAAAATCAGCTTATTAATTTTAAACATAACTAATTGATTTTCAATATTTTAATAAAATTATATTTTTGTTAAAATATTGATAATCAATACATTGTAAGAATGATTTTACACATACTTAATACCTGATTATCAATCATGTAAGAATGCTGTCACAATTTTTATTCCTAGGTTTTAAAGTATTTATTTTTAATTCAGAAGAACCTATTTTCAAGTTAATTCAAACAGCTGCAAAAAACTTATCTAGTAAATATCCCTATTTTAAAAATACAATTAAAGGAAAAAAATTGATTAAACACCCACCATAAATTTGATACAACTAATTAAATATAAAGATTTTGATACGGGGTTTGGTTAGTTTTTTTAATTGTGTGATGCTAACTACGATATTGTTTAATTTGCACACAAGAAGCATTTTCTACTTTTATTTCAGTTCCCGATTTTTTCAACAAACCCGTAACTGAATTTCGCTTAAAAACGACCACATTACCAGTTGTTTGATTCGCTACTATTAAGAACTTTCCTGTGGAATCAATAGTAAATATCCGTGGAGTTTTTCCAAAAGTAGATTGATACCCTACTGTTTTTAAAGTACCATCTCTTTCTATAGAAAATATTGCAATATTATTTTCTTCCCCACGATTAGAAGCATATAGAAAACGTCCATCAGGTGAAATGTGAATATCTCCACTACTAAATCCTTCTTTGAATTCATCAGAATGGGCATTGATTCTTTGAATACTATCCAATTTACCATTCATATACTTATAAACACTTATCGTCCCTGTGAGTTCTTCAATACTATAGGCAAACTTTGCATTGGGGTGAAATGTAAAATGTCTTGGCCCACTTCCTAATGTGGCTTGCGTAAAAGGATATTGATTTTCTGAAAGCGGTTTTCTTTTAGTGCGATCAAATCGATAACTTCTAATTTTATCTGCACCTAAATCAGGCAAAAACACAAAATCATAATCAGGAGAAAATACCGCCGAATGAACATGTGACCGTTCTTGTCTTTCCTTGTTAATACTGCCTTCTGAATAGGAGAAATTTTGAACAATTGGTTTTATTTTACCTGCCGAAGTTATTGGGTAAATAGAAACACTTCCTTGAGTATAGTTCGCATTTACAAGCCATTTTCCATTTTTATGGACCGAAAGATACACCGGATTTTCACCACCGCTTTTTTGACTATTAATAAACGTTAGCATCTTATTATTAGGTTTGAATTCAAAGCTGCTGACGCTTCCTGCATTTGGTGTTCTTGTTTCTGTACATGCAAAAACATATTTCCCATTTGGAGACACTGTTAAATAGGAAGGGTTAAGTATATTTTTGACTGTTGTAATTTTCTTTAAATCACCAGTCATTGTATCTAATTGAAAAACATATATTCCTTCTTTATTTTTATCCGAATTATAAGAACCTACAAATACATAACTATTTTGCGAATAGTAAAGTTAACACACAATACAAATAGAAAAATCGCTATCTTTTTTATCATTTTTGGGGTGTATAAGGGTTAAAATTATAGACGACAAGATAGCAATTATTATGTTTTATACCTCATCACTAGTAAATACAGTAAAACTTTTCTTTTTATACGGGCGGATAATTAATCGACCCTCACGATCAAAACGAATGTAGTTGTAAACCCAATTCAAGAAAACTACTGCTTTGTTTTTGAAACCAATAAGCGAGAACAAATGGACAAACATCCAAACAAACCACGCAAAAACCCCACTAAAATGATATTTTGGCAAATCTACTACCGCTTTATTTCGTCCTATTGTTGCCATGGCACCTTTGTCATTGTATTCAAAAGCTTCCATGGGCTGTTTTCTAATTAATTTAATTATGTTTTCTCCTAACATTTTCCCTTGTTGCATGGCGGGTTGGGCCATCATGGGATGTCCTTGAGGATACGCTTCGGTTTCCATAGATGCAATATCGCCCACGGCAAAAATATTGTTGTAACCTACTACTTGATTGTATTCGTTTACTCGAATGCGTTCTACTTTTTCAATCAAAGATTTGGCATCCAAACCAGCAATAATAGCACCTTGAACACCTGCAGTCCAGATTACAGTGGCAGTTTCGAATGCCAAATCAGAATTGGTGAGAATCGTACGTCCGTCATAATTAGTCACACGAACGTTTTTCCATATTTTTACGCCCAAACTGAGCAGAAATTTTTCGGCGGCTTGTGAGGATTTCTCACTCATAGTGTTAAGAATTCTGTCGCCACTTTGAATCAAATTAATTTCCATTTTGGCAATATCAAGATCGGGATAATCTTTTTGCAAAATGGCTTTTTTCATTTCGGCCAAAGCGCCAGCCAGTTCTACTCCCGTTGGCCCACCTCCCACAAGTACAAAATTAATAAGGCTATTTCGTTCGGCTAAATCAGTTGTTAAAACGGCTTGTTCAAAATTTTCAAGAATAAGACTGCGAATATTTAGCGATTGCGGAATGGTTTTCATAGCCATACTGTTGCGCTCTATTTCTTTATTGCCAAAATAATTGGTTTTGGAACCTGTAGCAATGACTAAATAATCATAGCTCAATTCCCCTATTTCTGCGATTACTTTTTGGTTCTTAGTATCGATTTCTTTGACAGAAGTCAATCTAAAATAGAAGTCATCGTATTCCTGAATTACTTTTCGAATAGGGTATGCAATGGAACCAGCTTCGAGTCCGCCTGTGGCTACTTGATATAATAGTGGCTGGAAGGTATGGTAATTGTGCTTATCTAAAAGAACAACCTGAACTTTTTTGCTTTTTAGTTTTTTAGCTAATGCAATTCCTGCGAAGCCACCTCCTATTATTACTATTCTGGGTAAAGTTGTATTTGGGATATTCATGTTTAAAAAGTTCTGAGTTGTTGATACTCAAAGATACAATGTTTTTCAACCTTGAATTTCATCTATTAATATCATAATTTTTGTTTTTGGAAAAAGGTCTTAAGAAATACTAAACATATAAATTAGCCCCGATGGCAATGAAAATCCTTTCTATCCTGAACTTGTTTCAGGACTAGAAAGATTGTAATGAACAGCGGGACGAGTGTTTATTATGAATTGCGAAAATTTGTGCTGCCAGAAAAAAAAGTGCTACTTTGTAACAAAATCTATTTTTGGATTACTAATGTATATATGAGTGAAAATCTAGAACATTCTTTTGTAAAGCAGTTACAGGAAAATCAGAATATAATCCACAAAATTTGTCGGTTGTATACTAATGGTGATGATGCACACAAGGATTTGTTTCAGGAAATCACGATTCAATTATGGAAAGCATTCCCAAAGTTTCGGGGCGATAGCAAATTTTCTACTTGGGCATATCGTGTGGCTTTAAATACTGCAATTACTTTGTATCGAAAGACCAAACGATCGATAAACACCATTGAGTTTGAAGGACGACAACATTTTACTCATGATATTGAGTATAATTATGAGGAAGAAGAGCAAATAAAGCTCATGTATAAGGCCGTTTATCAGCTCAATGATATTGAAAAAGCACTGGTTTTTATGTATCTGGAAGATAAAGATTATACAGAAATAGCCGAGACATTAGGGATTAGTGAAGTAAATGCCAGGGTGAAAATGAATAGAATAAAAGGGAAATTAAAAAAAATATTAAATCCATTAGGAATATGAAAGAGCTGGATTTATTGAAAAAAGACTGGCAGAAGAATGATAATTCTTTTGAGCAAGTATCGGAAATTGAGATTTATAAAATGATCCATAAAAAATCGTCTTCGATTGTGAAGTGGATTTTAATTATCAGTATTTTGGAAGTTTTACTATGGACATTACTTAATTTATTATTTAATAATGATGATTATTTTAAAGAACTGAAACACGATGAAATCATTACTTACCTTAACATTCTAAGCTATTTTAGTTACGGTGTGGTACTGATTTTTATTTATTTATTCTATAAAAATTATATTGCTATTACTACGACAGTTTCCACCAAACAATTGATGAAAGACATTCTAAAAACTAGAAAAACGGTCCAATTTTATGTTTGGTACAATCTGGGAATGATCGTCTTCTATTGTATTATTGGTTTTACAATTGCTTTCACTTACAATCCTGACGTAAATATTCTAAGAGAAAAGATTGTCAATGACGGAAAAATTATGGCTATTACGATAGGTATTCTACTTTTGACAATCGTTCTGCTTTTTGGAATATTTTGGTTGTTTTACAGATTATTGTACGGAATTTTACTGAGAAGATTGTATGCCAATTACAAGGAATTGAAAAAGATTGATTTATAATTTTATAAAAAAAGAGTTCAACCTTCGCGAACTCTTTTTTGGTATTAATAGTCCCATTGACGGGTTTTATTTAATTCTTCCTGTTCCTTAATTATTTCAGCAGGAATCACTTTTAAGAATGAAGAATGTTGCTCAATGGCATACTCCACTTTTTCAACGATTTCATCAATTGTATCCTTATCATAATCAATATCTAATGGTTCCTTGATGATAAATGACTGCAGGATTCCTTTCTTTTTCATACGCAATCCTTTTTTATCAAACGAACGACGGAAACCATCTATTACGATAGGTACCACAATGGGTCTGTGCTGTTTGATAATATGAGCCGTTCCTTTACGAACAGGTTTAAAAGATTTTGTTGTTCCCTGTGGAAAAGTAATCACCCAACCGTCATTTAAAGCTATTTTGATATTTTCAGTATCATCCGGGTTTACATCTTTCTTTTCGGCAACATCAACTCCCTTAGCTCGCCATGTACGCTCTACAGAAATTGCTCCCGCATACGCCATGATTCTTGGCAACAAACCGGCTTGCATGGTTTCTTTGGCAGCAACATAATAAATATTCATTTTGGGTTGCCACAGATAACATACATTTTTAATGGTATCGTCTCGCCCACTCAAACTTGCGTTAAAGACATGAAACATCGCTACAACATCTGCAAAATAGGTTTGGTGATTGGAAATAAAAAGTACATTGTTGTCCGGTAAATTTCTGATGATTTCAGAACCCTCAATTTGTAATTCATTAAATCCTCTATAACGTCTATGCGTCATGGCTCCAAAGATTCGGATCAGCCATTTTTTTATAAATAATATGTGCCCAAAAGGATTTCTCTTAAACAATACCATAAAATTGTGTCTTTTTTTGTTAATTTGGATTACAAACGTACGAAAATAATAGTTGTAGTTCCTTACTGATTTTTAGTAGCGCTTATTATAAATTACCCTGGATAATCTATTTTTTTAAATCTTATAAAGACGGATCTTTCAACATAAAAACTTCTTTCAAAACTTCTTTCAATTCACTCAAAATCATAGCTGTAGCACCCCAAACTAGGTGTTCCTCTATTTTAAAAGCAGGAACCGTAATTTTACCGGCATAGGAAGTTACCATTTCTGCACTAATAATTATTTCATCACTCAAAAAAACCGATAAAGGCAATTCAATTATATTTGCCACTTCATTAGGATCAGGAATAAAACTGATTTCTTCTCTGCTAATTCCTAAAAAAGGATGTACCATAAAATTACTTGGCGGAACATATAATTCCGTAAAAGGTTTGATAATCTCTATGTTTCTGGGAAGAATTCCTATTTCTTCATGGGTTTCCCGTAAAGCCGTATTTGCAAAGACTTCATCTTCCGGTTCAAATTTCCCACCCGGAAATGCTATTTGGGAAGAATGAGTTCCATCATAGGAACTCCGTACAATAAGCACTAAATGTGTTCTTCCATTTTTAGGATAAAACAACATCATGACGGCAGCTTTTCTTGATTTTTTAGTATCAAAAATTCCATTTTTCAAAGCATCAATTCGCTCAAGAGGTGCCATTTTAATGTGCGCTTCAAATGCAGGAAGCTTTGCTTGAACAAAATTAGGAACATATTTTAAAAAATCTTGAAAATCCATAATCAAAGTCTATTTTTGCATACCAAAAGATCTTATAAATATAGTTTAGAAAATAACGTTTAGCAAATTTTCTAAAATCAAATTAAAATAAATAAAATGTACAGTAAAGAAGAAACTCAAAAATTAAAACGAGAATTCTGGATCACTTTCGCAGAAAAACACCCTCGAAAATGGATGCTATACGACACTAAAATAAAGGATTTCTCCTTCAAGTTTTACGTAGACAATAAAAAAGCCCAAGTTTTAATCGATATCGAGCATCGAAATGATGAAAAACGAATTGCTTATTTTGAAAAAATAGAAGCGCTAAAAAACATTCTGGAAGAAGAATTTATTAAAGATTTGGTTTTCGAAAAAGACTATACTCTTGAAAACGGTAAAACCATCAGTCGTATTTGGGTTGAAAAATTAGGTGTTGGTGTTAGCAATCGAAACTATTGGGATGAAATATTTGACTTCTATAATGAAAAAATGAACGCTCTGGAATTGTTCTATAGGGAGTATGATGAATTCATTAAAGATATTGAAATAATTTAGGGCGTGGCCCGTTAAAAACGGGTCGAGCTATACATTACAAGCCCTCAGGACAGAATGGAATTACAAAATAGCTTCCAAATCGATATAAAAAAACTGCTTGTAACTGCTCCCAAATAATGTCTGACTTTTTGGGGCAGTCTATTGGAGCAATTTTATTTACATATTGAAGATATTATACACAATAATCCGATCTTCATAATTGATATACAATTGCTTCCTATTATCCTGTTTTTTTCTCGTAATTATAGAAACAGTACAATCGACTCCTTCATTATCTTTACAAGTAAACGAATAAACAATATCAGTATCATTCTCTTCTGTAGGTTGATAATCAATAATTTCAAACAGTTGAATGATTTGGGAATAAACCACAATTCTATTTTTATTGGTATCCAAGGAGACTAAAATATTGACCAAATTCAGATCAGACCACTTTCCCCATTTCCCTTTTTCATTTTTTTCTAAAACACTAAAGCCCGACGTTTTAAACTTATAGTTTTGACCATATGAATGTTGCAGTCCTAAAACCAAAAAAAGCAATATTATATATATTTTTCTCTTCGTCATTCTTTATAAATTAAAAATCAAAATTCATCACTTCTTTTCTCGCTGTTTCAAAATCGGCTATCATTTCCTGAATGATGTCTCCAGCTGGTTTAATCTCGTGAATTAGCCCTGCTATTTGACCGATTTCTAATTCTCCTTCGATTAAATCCCCCTCAAACATCCCGCGTTTTGCTCTCGCCCTTCCTAATAAACCGATTAAATCTTCTTTTGTTGCACATTGTTCATATAAATGCTGAACATCCTGATAAAATTTATTTTTAATCAATCGAACTGGTGCGAGTTCTTTTAAGGTCAATTGAGTATCGCCCTCTTTTACGTTTATAATAGTTTTCTTGAAATTTTCATGTGAAGAAGATTCTACTGATGCTGCAAATCTACTTCCAACCTGAACTCCATCTGCTCCCAATACCATTGCAGCAAGCATTCCGCGACCAGTTGCAATTCCACCGGCAGCAATCAACGGAATTTTAATTTTTTCTTTCACCATTGGGATTAAAGTAAACGTAGTGGTTTCCTCTCTTCCGTTATGTCCCCCTGCTTCAAATCCCTCGGCAACCACTGCATCAACACCTGCATCTTGTGCTTTTAACGCAAAAACAGAACTACTTACCACATGTACTACTGTTATACCGTTTTCTTTCAAATAAGAAGTCCATGTTTTGGGATTTCCAGCCGATGTAAAAACGATTTTTACACCTTCATCAACAATAATTTTAATTATTTCTTCGATATTCGGATACAACATCGGAACATTTACTCCAAAAGGTTTTGAAGTTGATTTTTTACATTTTTGAATGTGCTCCCGCAAGACTTCAGGATACATAGAACCTGCTCCTATCAATCCCAAACCTCCTGCATTACTAACCGCACTAGCTAATTTATAGCCACTATTCCAAATCATTCCTCCTTGAATAATTGGGTATTTAATCTTGAAAAGTTCCGTTATTTTATTCATGTATTATTGAGAATGTTAACGTTTTATAATTTTTCCGCTTTTAGAAAAAGAATTGGATTCCACTTTATATATATACATTCCTTTACTCAATGCTTTCAATGAAATACTGGCCGATTGTGTTGTGATTTCTTTATCTACCACTTTTTGACCTGAAATAGAATAAATGGCAACCCTTGCTTTATCAATACTTAGTGGTAATGAAATTGAAATAAAATCACTTGCCGGATTCGGATAAAGTATAAAATCATTCTTCGAAAAAGTGTCAAGTGATAATCCATTGCTCACAGCTAAACCAAAATCTGGAATACCATACCCATATTGATTATTAGGAATTGCAAATCTATCTGCAGATTTAATTACTAGTTCCCTAATTTCTTGGTTAGTTTTGCCAGAATTTGCCTGCCATAAACAAGCAATCATTCCTGCCATAATAGGGCTGGAAAAAGAAGTTCCATTAGCAGTCACAATATTTCCCGCAGCATCTGATACTATTGCTGCTTGTCCCTTTGCCATGACATCCGGTTTTATTCTTTGATCAAAAGAAGGTCCTATGGAACTAAATGATGCCAATGTCTCTGAAGCATTTACGGCTCCTACTGCAATTACCGATACTGCATCAGCAGGCACTGCAATATGTGGATTAGATGAAGAACCTGAATTTCCTGCAGATGCCACCACAATCATACCCCTACTAAATGCAATTTCAGCCCCACGCGACATATACGCAGTTGTACCGTTCATTTCACTATAAGTATGATTGTAAGCGGCATCATCATACTCAAAATAGCCTAAAGACGTATTGATAATATCCACTCCCAAACTGTCAGCTCTTTCTGCAGCTTCAACCCAAAGTGATTCCTCAACAGGGTTTTCGGAAGTATCGTCTTCGGTGATAAATAAATAATAGGAAGCGTCAGGAGCTGTTCCTACTAACGAATTTTCTTTATAGCCACCCATTGAAGAAAGTACTGATGTTCCGTGTGAAACTCCAGTGTAAAAATCCGGATTTCTTAAAACAAAATTATAACCTCCTAAAATTTGGTTATTATCTCTTAATCTTTGAAAAGGTTGCGCTGTATTAACCCCTGGAAAACCTGCATCAATAACCGCAATTATTTTACCTAAACCGGTATAATTTTGTTGGTGCAGTAATTGTCCGTTAAGCATCTGGATTTGATTCGCAGACGTTCCGTAAGCGTAATCAATTTTGGTTTTCTTACTTTTATTTACCTTTTTAATTTTTGAAGACTTCGCTATTTTACCGGTTTGATTGAGTGATTTATCCGCAAAATCGACTTTACTGACAAACGAAAATGTTTTCAATGAATTTATATTTGCTTGTGTCCCACGAACGTGAACAGCATTCAACCATTTGGATTTTGCCATAACAGTAATTCCTACAACCGCTTTTACTTGATTCACATAGGACGCCTCAATAGGAACATCTTTAAAGTCTAAAACGATATTCTGATTGGTTCTCCTATCCAAAGCTCTTTGAGTAAGCATTTCTAAGGGGGTATCTAAATAAAATTGAGAACTGGGCTTCGTATTGAAATATATCCAAGCGTCTTCTTGAGAAAATCCTGTTGATGCAATCAATAAAAAAACAAGCAAATAGATTTTTTTCATGGTTAATTTTATATGTAAGTTATAAAATTTCTAACTCCCGTATAGCGGCTTCATGACATTTCAAATTCCGCAAAAACGTGCATTTTTAGAACTTTTTATAAATAAAGTACTAAACTAAGAAATAACTCCCGAACCAACTAATTCATCAGCTAAATACCAAGCAACAAATTGCCCTTCAGTTATTGCGGATTGCGGTTCGTCAAAGGCAACATACATTCCGTTTTCAAATTGGTGCAATGTCGCTTTTTGCAAAGGTTGTCTGTAACGAATTCTTGCCATAACGTCCATCGTTTCACCATTGGCCAAAGCCAAATCCTTACGAATCCAATGCACTTCAGATTTTTCGATAGACAATGATTTTTTAAACAATCCGGGATGTTGACTCGTCAATCCAGTATAAATGGTATTGGTTACCACATTAGTAGCTATGATAAATAAAGGATCGGTAGTTCCTCCTACATTCAATCCTTTTCGTTGTCCAATAGTAAAATAATGAGCCCCTTGGTGTTTTCCAACTTTTTTACCCATTTCTGGAGTGTATGGAATTTTTCTTGCATCGAAAGCTAAATCCTCTTCCAACGTCAAACCTTCTTGTTTTTCAGAATTGTAAACCGAATCGTTTTTATCAATTTGAATAATAACTCCGTCTTTAGGTTGTAATTTTTGTTGCAAAAACTCTGGCAAACGTACTTTTCCAATGAAACACAGACCTTGAGAATCTTTCTTGTCGGCAGTAATCAAATCCATTTGAGCAGCAATTTCCCGAACTTCTGGTTTTGTTAATTCACCAATAGGAAATAACGATTTTGCCAATTGTTCTTGTGACAATTGACAAAGGAAATAGGATTGATCTTTGTTTGTATCGGCGCCAGCCTTAAGTTGGTAAACGGTTTCTCCATTGACTTCAATTTCGTTTTTTTGACAATAATGTCCTGTAGCCACATAATCAGCTCCAAGACTCAAAGCTATTTTCATGAAAACATCAAATTTTATTTCACGATTACAAAGTACATCAGGGTTTGGAGTACGACCTTTTTCATATTCGTTGAACATGTAGTCAACGATTTTTTCTTTGTATTCTTCGCTTAAATCTACGGTTTGAAAAGGAATCCCTAATTTTTCAGCCACAAGTAATGCATCATTGCTGTCTTCCAGCCACGGGCATTCGTTTGAAATGGTAACAGAATCATCATGCCAATTTTTCATAAAAAGACCTATGACTTCATAGCCTTGCTGTTGCAACAAATAAGCCGCAACACTTGAATCTACCCCTCCGGAAAGCCCTACAACAACACGCTTCATCTTCAAAAAATTATAATTTTAATAAGGGTGCAAAGTTACAAAAAGATTTACAATAGTATTTACGTAATCTGAGACTTAATTATTCTTGTTTTTTTGTAGCATTTTGGGGATCACTCATGTTCAATTCCCTAAGCAATTTCTCCTTTTCAAAAAACTGCCAAACCCCTATTTTTTTGCCATTTAAAAACTGTCCTTTAGAAACCACATTTCCATTAGTATCTTTGAAAATTGCTAAACCATTATATTTATTGTTCTTGAAAATGGATTCTTCAAGTACAATCCCTTTCTCGGTATATTTCTTATAAATACCGTCTTTCAAATTGTTCTTATAACTGATTTCTTCTGCAATTTTGCCATCAGGATAAAAAACAGTTCGCAAACCTTCCAACTTTCCTCTACTGTAGTTTTCAGTTGTCATGATGTTTTTTGAAGCTTGATGATAATACTTCCATTTCCCTTCAAACAATTTATTAACCACTTTACCTTCACTCACTTTATTATTTTTCTGATCATAAAAAATAGTATATGCTGAATTATCTACATCATTGAATTCTCTAGTGGCAATTACCGAAGTTGATTTGGTATCATCAAAAAATTTAAAAAGACCTATTTCTTTTCCATGAGAGAAAATCCCTTCGTATCTCGGTCTTTTCGATTCCTCATAAAAGCCTTTCCATACTCCATGCTTTCTTCCCTTTTCATCCAATTTATTAAAACCCGTTTGGGATAATAACACTTGACTAAAAAGAATCATCATGAAAATTTTAAAAAAACAAAATTTATTTTTTTTCATTATTACTTCGAGTTTATTTATCTCTATGGAACTGTTAAAGCGTGATTTTATTTTGATAAATTTACATTTAATATAACCCATTGGGTGTAATTATTTGGAATAAAAATATCGTTTAAATATCGTTTAAATACAGTTTAATATACTGAAAATCAATATCTTAAATTCTAAAAATAACCAATATCTATGTCAAATATAGTGAAAAATTATTTTAAAGTTTTAGAAGTTATCAGTTCTTTGAATTGTGATTTAGAATACAAATCTAGAATTGGAAGAAAGAAAAAAAAATGACTGATTTACAAGTAGTTGCACTTAGTTTTACAGTTAAATTCATGTTGATTGACAGTGAAAACTCATTGTTTAATCAGTTGAAAAATGGACAGATTTCCAATCTGATTGAGCGAAGTCAGTTTAACAAAGGAGAAGAAAATTATTTTTATTCTCCGAGCAAGTTAGAACCAAATTAGCCTCTTATTTTTTAGAATTTGAAGATTATTTTAGCTCTGAAAAGAATGATGCTAATTTAGAAAATGATTTTAAAATTGTTTTTTAGATTTATATTGACCAATAGTTGTGGGCGCGAAAAGAATTTCCGTGTTATCTTAACAAGAATATTTTTTGCATACCTTAAAATAGGTTTATACAAAAGTGAATAAATGTGAAAAATATTTTCAAAAAACTAAATTAAAAAAAATTCATGCTCCCAATCCCCGACATCATTCTACAAACCAAAACCCTTGTTTTTGACCCCTGTGGTTTTGAACTTAAAAACCCAGTACTGGAAAAAGAAAGCAAAGAATATGGTGCGTATCGATTTGAACTGAATGCCTTAAAAATACTATTTCGTGTGGCTAAAACCACACCTACAAAAGTGGGGCAATTTGTTACATTATGGAAAAGAATAGCAAAAGGACCTATTCAGCCTTTTGGCCTTTCAGATGATATCGATTTTTTCATCATCAATACCAATTACGGAGATCATTTTGGTCAATTTGTATTTCCTAGATCCGTGCTTTGTCAACAAGGAATCTTGACTACTGATTTGAAAGAAGGAAAACGGGCTATTCGGGTGTATCCGTCTTGGGACATCACAACAAACAAACAGGCTCAGAAAACCCAAAAATGGCAATTGGATTATTTCCTGGAAATCCATTTGGACAAACCAATAGATATAGAACGGGCCAAATTGCTTTATTCGCAGCAAATTAAATAACATCAAAAAACAACCTCATTTAAGTAATTTTAAATGAGGCTTGTTTTTTTACATAAACTTATTTTATCAATTTATTTTATAATATATTGATTTTCAGTTGTTAGAGTTAAATTTTATTTTTAATTTAGCTTTTATGAAGGATTCAATGTTTTAGAATCCTGCTATCCCCAAAATCTTATTTATTGTTTACAAGTTAGTCCGCCATAAAACTCAACTAACTTATAGGTTAAATCAATTGTTTCAAAAATGATGGATGTTAATCTCCTTTGCATTTTATAGGAATCATTTTGATCATTTCCATTTTCGAATAGCCTGTTTCATTTTAATCTGTTTTACAATAATAAAATAAAGATAATAAGCACGTAAAATTCATTCTCCATGTTACTAATCAAGCTATAAATACATAAACCACTACGTTATGAACACCTTTAAAGACCGTGTAAGTAATAAACCAAAACAAATTAGCTGGTTATCCATTGTACTCGTGATTGTATTGCTTGCCGGATTATTTTGGGTTATGTATCAATTTAAAGGAGAACAACGTTTTGCTGTCGTAAAGCTTTTTGGGAAAGGCAATGCTATAAACTTTTCAAAAAATTATGATTTCGTTCAATTTCCTTCCAATGAAAAAAATTATGGGGCTTTACTTGCCCAAAAAGGAGATGTATTAGGGTTTAACGATCTTACCATTTCTTTTAATGAGGTAACAAATGATTCTTTAGAGATTGATGATTCCGATGATTCTCTTGTTTTAGTAAACGGAAAAGTAAATACCATTATCATCGGGAATAACGAAAATCTTATTCCTTGGTTTCAAAAAATGAAAAATAGCACTGTTGATAACTTGGAAACCATAGCTTTCAGATCAAAAATTCCTACGAGTTATATTTCTTATTTAAAAAAAATAGCACATCTAAAACCTAATACTGCTTTAGTTTTTGAAGAAAATGGGTCGCGGATTATAGTTGAAGATTATATAAAAAAATCTAATTTCTTTAAACCTCATTTAATAAGAATATCCTTAAAACAAAATGAATTCCCATTATTGACACATTGGAAAACCACCGAATCTCTTCATTTAAATTTATTGGATACCGTTGTCACAAAATCTTTGCCCGTTATGCCTGCCTTAAAACAGTGCATTATTAACGGAGGAGACATTAAATATATGAATGCTTCTTTTTTTAATAACATCACCCAACTGGAAAACATCAGTTTGTTCACCTGTCTTTCTGATTATACCATTTTGAAGCCGTTAGAAAATCTCAAGCAACTTACTATTACTAATTTTGGTTGCACCGGCGATTTGGCAGCATTGAAAAACAAATTCCCAAAACTGTCCGTGTTGATAGTTTCAGGTGTTTTTACCAACATTGATTTGCTTGGTAATTATAAAAATATCCGGTGGCTGGGACTTCCTGAAAACACCTCCCAAAAACAGTTTGATACCATTACCGCACAATTGTCCAATTTACAAGTGCTGGAACTAAAAGGAAGTGATTCCGTAAAAAACTTAAAAGCATTGCAACAATTACACAATCTCAGGGGACTCGTAATAATAGACTCGATAACGGACAAGCAATCCCTTTATGCACTGAAAGAATTAAGATATCTGTCAGTTCCCGACAGAAATAAGACGGACAGCAATTATGTTCAAACGCTGAAAAAGAGTTTGCCCGGTTCCATCATTGTTCCTAATACCGGAGCTTGTATGGGTTCTGGCTGGCTGCTTTTACTAATACCTGCAGTATTTTTATTTAGTTTAGTTTTTCCAAGGAAATTTTTGAAAAAATATTTTAAAAACAAAAAAAATGGAGCATTTAGAGCAAACAAAACCGATATCCAGACGAACCAAAAAAGCAGTGCTTGATGCAGTCGTTTGTAGTGCTGAAATCATGGCATTTGGGTATTTGATCACCTACCCTTTTCCATTAAAAGCAGTAGCTTTTATCCCTTTGGCAATGGTAGCTTTTATTATCAGCCGTGACATCGATTCACCTTCGGTAACCTTCAAACTTTTATTTAGAGATCTCTTCTCTCTAAAATCAATTGTATATGTTGTTATTGGTCTTGAATTGGGTATCGCAGCTGCAATTTATTACAGAGGTAGTCTGGGAATGCCAATCCTTCCCATGGTAATCAGGCCATTTGTATTCGTGGCGGTAAGTGTTGCTATTATGGAAGAATTATTTTTTCGAGGCTTCATACAAGGTCAGATCAGCAAGATAAATACAGATTTTGCTGTGGTATTTGCCGCCTTTGCGCATGCATCTTACAAAATTTGTTTATTTCTTTCTCCGGCAGCAAGACCGCAAGAACACATTGTAGAATTTTTCATATGGTCTTTTGCGGCTTATATCGTTCTTGGATTTTTAAGGTACTATTCAAAAAGTATGATCCCTGTAATTATAATGCATGCCATTTTTGATTTGGTTGTTTATGCCGAAGTCCTGCAAGCACCCTGGTGGGTTTGGTAATTGATACTATCATAAATGGTATGGATTTAATGAATGGTTAACCAACAGTTGACGCTCTTAATAGAATTACTTTTTTATTCATTATAAATTAAAGCCTATGTGTTTTTCAGCTAGTGCGAGTTTTGGAGCGGGTATTGTTCTTGCAGCAATAAGTGTTGCGGCAATAAAAAAAGTACAGAAACCATCCCAAATTTATTTTGCCTGTATTCCAATTATTTTTTGTGTTCAGCAGTTTGCTGAGGGCTTTTTATGGCTATCACTGACAAAGTCCGGTTTTGTGCCCATGCAACAAATTTCAACCTATATCTTTTTGTTTTTTGCACAGGTGGTATGGCCTTCATGGATTCCTTTAGCATCACTGAAACTTGAAAAAGAAAGGGAAGAGAAAAATTTTCAGCTGGTTCTGCTTATAGTAGGCCTATCAGTCTCTTTATTTCTTGGATATTGTTTAGTCACATATACTGTTGAAGCAAAAATTATTGGATCCCATATTTCATACATACAAAACTATCCAGTAGTGTTTGGCGGTTATGGCGACATCCTTTACATCATAGCAACTGTTGCTCCTCCATTATTTTCAAACATCAAAAAAATGTTGATTTTAAGTATCTCTATCATCATTTCTTATATTATAACAAAAATTTCCTATGTAGATTATGTAGTTTCGGTTTGGTGTTTCTTTTCATCTATAATTAGTATATCCGTACTACTAATTATGGATGAAATCAAAAATCCCAGTAAGAAACATTCCAAATACCACTATAAAAGTAATCACAGTAAAAGCAGCAGTATTTAAACTCTTGTCCTTTATATTTTACTATAATTTATTTTTCAAATTTTCTTTCACATTATCGAACCATTCGTTTCTGAGGATACTCAAAATAATACTGTCTCTACGAATAGCACTACCTAATGTAGGCATATGATTTCTCATAACACCTTCTACGGTACATCCAATGCTTTTCATGGCCGCAATACTTCGTTGGTTGTTATTGTCTGCACGAAACTCTACACGTTCCGTTCCTAAAGTTTCGAATGCAAATTGCAAAAGCAAAAATTTACAGCGTTTGTTGAGTCCGGTTCCTCTGAAATCTTTACCGTACCACGTGTACCCTAATTGCAGGGTTTTGAATGCCAAATTAATATCGTAAAAACGGGTGCTTCCAGCATATTTCCCTGATTTTTTATCGAAAACTATAAAGGGAAATTCTGTTCCGTTTTCTCTGGCTTTTAGCGCAATCTGAATGTATTTTTCTAAATTTTCTTTTCCATTTGCCTGAACTAGGGAATACTTCCAAGTCTCAGGTTCATTAATGGAAATTTCCAATAGATTTTCAACATCTGATTCCTGTAATGGGCGCAGTAAAACAGTTTCGTCTTCTAAGATGGTATTTTGGGGGAAATCTATGTTCATATTTATATTCATTTATGGTTAAAAAAACCTAAATACCTAAGCTTCTTAGATTTTATTAAACTTGAATAATACTGTTCTGATTAGAAAAATCAATGGATTCGAATCCCTTTATTCAAATATTAAAATCGTATTTTATACAGATGAACGGTATCAAATCAAGTCGTAAATTTAATACAAATCTTTAAATTTAACTTCTTACAATTTAGAGATTTATTATTTTTATTTTCTTAATTTCGTTATCGGTAGCAAAAAATTAGTTTAAATAAATAACTACGAACTCCAATTTTAAAAATAAAACAATGAAGTCAATCCAGTTTTTAATCCTTCCTTTCATTCTTTTTACTGCATTTAGTTCTTATTCTCAAAATCAAAGTAAAACGGATAAATCAAAAGAATTTAAAGTAGAATTTGAACAGTTCTCCCTAGAAAACGGACTGCATGTAATTTTACATATTGATCGATCTGACCCAGTTGTTGCTGTTGCTTTGACAAGCCATGTGGGATCTGCGAGAGAAAAAGTGGGTCGTACCGGATTTGCGCATTTATTTGAACATTTGCTTTTCTTGGAATCTGAAAACTTGGGTAAAGGAGGACTTGATAAAATGAGTGCCCGTATTGGTGGGGCTGGTGCCAATGGCTCAACTAATAGAGATCGTACCGAATATTTTCAAACCGTACCTAAAGACGCATTAGAAAAAATGATTTGGGCTGAAGCTGATAAATTAGGCTATTTCATCAACACTGTAACGGAACCTGTTCTAGCCAAAGAAAAACAAGTAGTTAAAAATGAGAAAAGACAGAGCTATGACAACAGACCTTATGGACACAGCTTTTCTGTGATTTCTAAAAATTTATACCCGGCAACGCATCCGTACAGCTGGGAAGTTATTGGTTCCTTGGAAGATTTACAAAATGCCACATTGGAAGATGTAAAAAATTTCTACAATCGCTGGTATGTACCAAACAATGTTACGCTAACTATAGCTGGTGATTTCGATGTGAACCAAACCAAAGCATGGGTCGAAAAATACTTTGGAGAAATAAAACGTGGAGAAACTATTCCTAAAATGGAGAAGCAGTCCGTAACATTGACAGAAACTAAAAAACTATATTATGAAGATAATTTTGCCCGTTTACCACAATTAACACTAACATGGCCTTCTGTTTACGAATACCATCCTGACAGTTATGCCTTGGAAGTTTTGGCCAGTTATCTTTCAAAAGGTAAAAAAGCACCTTTATACAAAACCCTCGTAGAAGACAAAAAATTAACCGATGCCACTGACGTTTTCCAATACAATTCAGAAATAGCGGGTCAGTATATGTTGAGTGTTACTGCTTTTGAAAAAACAAATTTGAATGACGTAATGAATGGCGTAAACGAAGCTTTTAAAAACTTTGAAGCCGAAGGAATTTCTCAACAGGATTTAAATAGAATTAAAGCGGGACAAGAAACTGCTTTTTACACAAATCTATCCAGTGTATTAGGAAAAGGATTTCAACTGGCGCAATATGAAATTTTTGCAGGAACTCCGGATTATATAAATCAAGATGTTAAAAATATCCTTGCGGTAACTACCCAAGATGTAATGCGCGTGTATCAAAAATACATCAAAGGAAAACATTTTGTGGCCACTAGTTTTGTTCCAAAAGGAGAGGCAAATTTAATTTTAGATCGTTCCTTACTAGCAGCCGTAGTTGAGGAAAAAATCATCGAAGGCAAAGAAGATTCATTTGATGCCAGCATTGTTGCAACGTATGATAAAACGCCTTCTAAATTTGACCGAAGCGTAGAGCCGGCTTATGGAGAAAGCCCTGATGTAATATTACCATCGGTGTGGAAAAGTAAGTTGTCATCCGGTTTAAACGTTTTTGGGATTGAAAACCATGAAGTTCCTCTTGTTCAATTTCAATTGCAGATTAAAGGCGGAATGTTACTTGAAAATACCGATAAAATAGGTGTTTCAACTATGCTATCTAAACTGATGACAAAAGGTACAAAAAACAAAACTCCAGAGCAACTGGAAAATGCTATCGAAAGTCTTGGAGCCACAATCAAAGCGTATGCAACAGATGAAGCCATCTTCATTTCAGGAAATGCACTGGCAAAAAACTACAATGCAACTATGGCATTAATTCAGGAAATAGTGTTGCAACCCCGTTGGGACACCAAAGAATTTGATTTGATCAAACAAAGTACTTTAAGCCAAATTCTACAACAAAAAGCTGATCCAAATAGTATTGCAAGAAATGAATTCAAGAAATTAATTTATGGAAAAGAATCTATTTTATCCAACAACCGCATCGGTACCGAAAACGCTGTAAACAGTATTACTATTGATGATTTGATAAATTATTACACTAAAAATACTGCTCCGTCTGTTTCTGATTTTCAAATTGTTGGTGCTATTTCAAAAACAGATGTGACTAATTCATTAGCGACTTTAAATAAAAACTGGGAGGCTAAAAAAATTACTGTTCCTAAAATAGCAGCTACAAATACGGTAGCGGCATCCAAAATTTATTTTTATGATGTTCCAGGTGCAAAACAATCTGCAATCCGAATTGGTTATCCAGCTCTTGCCGCTACTGATACTGATTTTTATCCAGTCCAAATCATGAATTACCGTTTAGGTGGTGGTGGTTTTGCCTCACAATTAACGCAAAAATTACGTGAAGAAAAAGGATATACCTATGGTATCAATTCTTCATTTAATGGTTCTGTTAATAAAGGTCCATTTACTATTTCTAGTGGTGTACGTTCAAATGTAACGTCTGAATCCGTTAGTTTGATAAAAGAAATTGTAGCGCAATATGGGAAAAATTTCAACGAGAATGATCTTGAAGTAACTAAAGGATACTTAATAAAAAGTAATGCCAGAGCATTTGAAACGCTTTCTGCAAAACTGGAAATGCTTTATGATATCAGTAACTACAACTACTCTGATGACTATGCAAAACAACAAGAAAGCATTGTGAAAAATATCACTATTGAAGAACTAAAAAAGCTTTCGGAGACGTATTTGAATGCTGATAAAATGATTTATTTAGTGGTAGGCGATGCTGAAACGCAATTGAAAAAGCTAGAACAGATTGGTTTTGGAGAGCCCATTCTTTTGAATAAACCAGCGGTAAAATAAACGCTAATTTAATTGCACGAATCTGGGTTATAAATCACTGATTGTCTTAGCCCAGATCGAAGTGAAAATCCCGAACTGCAAAAAAATAATTTTTCTTGTCCTGAAAGAGCAACCAACGGAAGCTCCTTTCAGGATTTAGAAAAATATTTTTTTTAGGGAGGATTGAAGCGGAGTGCTGGATTAGCTCCCAAAAATTTTATTCATTCATTTCGTCATAACGTTGCGGAACTTGCGGATCATACAGCGGACATTTGAATTCCTCCATAGTATCAGCGAGAAGGTTCATGGTTTTACCTTCGGTTCCATAACAATCGATTTGTATGCTTTGTGGTGTTGTTTTGATGTGAAAAGCACCTTTTCCTGCAGTATTTTTCCAACTATATTCATCTACTTTTTCCCAGTTTGAAAACACAGCATTTATTCTATTGATGATAACCGTCACAGGCAGTTCCTCTAGTCCTTCGACGATTTCCTGCTCAATAATAGCTTCATAAACCAAGTGATGGTTGAGATAAATTCCGTCCTGATATTTCCAAAAAAGTAATTCGTACATGGTATTTTGTTTTACTTTTTAATATTCGAAAGTCCCGTATTCGCTGGTAATAGTCAGTTTTTTAGTGTCGGCTTCGGCTACTCTACCTACGATTTGCGCATCAACATTGAACGATTTTGAAATCGCGATAATGTCTTGTGCTACAGCTTCCGGAACGTAAATTTCCATACGATGTCCACAATTGAAAACCTGATACATTTCCTTCCAATCCGTTTTAGATTGTTCTTGAATTAACTGGAACAATGGCGGAACCGGAAACAAATTGTCCTTTATAATGTGTAGATTTTCTACAAAATGTAAAATCTTCGTTTGTGCTCCTCCACTGCAATGCACCATTCCGTGAATTTCATTAGAAGTATATTGGTCTAAAATTTTCTTGATAATAGGCGCATAGGTTCTGGTAGGCGAAAGCACTAATTGTCCTGCGTCGATTGGTGAATTTTCGACAGTATCAGTAAGATTTACCTGCCCAGAATAAATTAACTCTTCTGGAACTGCAGCATCAAAACTCTCTGGATACTTTGTTGCCAAATATTTCCCGAAAACATCATGACGCGCTGATGTTAATCCGTTGCTTCCCATTCCGCCATTATAGCTTTTCTCGTAAGTAGCCTGACCAAAAGAAGCCAATCCTACAATTACGTCGCCCGCTTTAATATTAGCATTATCAATTACTTTGGAACGCTTCATGCGTGCTGTTACCGTTGAGTCTACAATAATAGTCCTGACAATATCACCCACATCTGCCGTTTCACCACCAGTTGAATGAATGGTCACGCCAAAAGAATCCAGTTCTTTAATCAGTTCTTCGGTTCCGTTGATGATCGCTGAAATTACTTCAGCAGGAATCAAGTTTTTATTTCTTCCAATGGTTGAAGAAAGTAAAATATTATCCGTTGCCCCTACACACAATAAATCATCGATATTCATAATCAATGCATCTTGAGCAATGCCTTTCCAAACGGAAATATCTCCTGTTTCTTTCCAATACATATATGCAAGAGATGATTTCGTTCCTGCTCCATCAGCATGCATAATCAGACAATACTCTTCATCTTGGGTTAAATAGTCAGGGACAATTTTGCAGAAAGCTTGTGGAAATAATCCTTTATCAATGTTTTTTATGGCATTATGCACATCTTCTTTGGATGCTGAAACACCGCGAAGTGCATATCTTTTTGAAGTATCTGAACTCATGTAGTTTAGTTGTGTAACCTGCTTTTAGGCAGATGTGTTTTGCGGCAAAGATAATTATTTTTTTCGGGTTTTGCCTATCGGGTTTTCAAGTGTTTCGTTAAATCTACAATCTGTCTACAAAGTATAGTTTTATTTTATTAAATTTGTTATAATGTTTTATCTGTTAGATTATTACATGTAAAATTAATATTTAAATACTGGTTATTTTAATCGGTACTATCCTAAATTCATATTGATTATAATTGAAGTTTATCAATAAATCACCTTTAAAAGTTTAACAAATTTTAAACTTAGAATTAAACTTAGAAAAGTGGAAACCAGCGACCACTATAAAAAACGGGGCCTTGCCGAAAAGCCATACGAGTAGGAAACTAAAACAACAACATCATGCCTAAATATGTAATTGAACGAGAGATTCCCGGCGCAGGTAAACTGAATGCCGAACAATTGAAAGCCATTTCTCAAACTTCCTGCGGAGTATTGGGTAAAATGGGTCCCCAAATCCAGTGGGTTAACAGCCAAGTAACTGCTGACAAAATCTACTGCACTTACATTGCTCCTAACGAGGAAATGATTCGTGAACACGCAAAGCTAGGTGGATTTCCTGCGAATTCCATCAATAGAGTATCCACAACAATTGACCCAACAACAGCAGAACAAACGGTGTAGTCAACGAATAATTAAACGCCTTCAGCGAGAAAATATTCCAAAATCGTAAACAACTTCAGACTTAAAAGAGAACATTTAGAACCATAAAAAAATGCCTATCCACAACAGATAGGCATTTCTAATATAAAATAGTGAACTTGTTATTATTTTGTAAATAACAATTCTCTGTATTTAGTTAATGTCCAAAGTTCATTATCAACTAGTAATTCCAGTTTATCACAGTGATTTCTAATAATTTCGAAATATGGTTTTACCTTATTACAATAGGCTTCAGCCATTTCTTGAGCATTGGTCAAATTGTTAGCTACTTTTCTTTCGTTAGTCATCTCTTCTACTTTAGAATTGATTCCTTCGATGTGTCCAGAAATCTCTTTAATCAAGATAATCTGCTCTTTAGCAATTGTTTCAAAATCAGATCCAAAAATATCTTTTAAACCTTTCACATTAGTAATCAAAGTATTTTGGTAGCGAATTGCAGTAGGAATAACGTGATTTTTAGAAATATCCCCTAAAACTCTACCTTCAATTTGAATTTTCTTAGTATACTCTTCTAATTCAATTTCATAACGCGCTTCAACCTCGATATGATTCATGATATTCAACTCAGAAAACAAATCTAAAGATTGTTTAGAAACCCTTGCTTTTAATGCTTCAGGAGTCGTTTTGTAGTTACTCAAACCTCTCTTCGCTGCTTCGATTTCCCATTCTTCACTATATCCATCTCCTTCAAAAAGAATTTTTTTAGATTGTTTGATATACTCTCTTAAAACATTGAAAATTGCATCGTCTTTTTTCATGTCTTTAGACTCAATCAAAGCATCAACTTCAACTTTAAAGTCTCGCAATTGTTTGGCAACAATAGCATTCAAAGTAGTCATTGCATTAGAACAGTTTGCCATAGAACCTACCGCTCTAAACTCAAATTTATTTCCTGTAAAGGCAAATGGTGATGTTCTGTTTCTGTCCGTATTATCCAAAAGAACATCCGGAATTTTACCTACCACGTTCAATTTTAAATCTGTTTTCTCCTCAGGAGATAATTTTCCAGTAGTTACACCTTCTAGCTCAGCCAAAACTTTTGTTAATTGCTCTCCAATAAATACAGAGATAATTGCCGGTGGCGCTTCATTTGCACCTAATCTATGATCATTACTTGCAGAGGCAATAGCTGCTCTCAATAATGATTCATTATCATTTACCGCTTTGATCGTATTGATAAAGAAAGTCAAAAACTGTAAATTACTCATTGGAGTTTTACTTGGACTCAACAAGTTTACTCCAGTATCTGTAGCCAATGACCAGTTATTATGTTTCCCTGAACCATTAACTCCTTTAAAAGGCTTTTCATGGAATAACACTTTCAAATCATGACGTTCAGCCACTTTTTCCATCACATCCATTAATAAACAGTTATGGTCAACTGCTAAATTTGTTTCTTCAAAAATAGGTGCCAACTCAAATTGATTTGGAGCTACTTCATTGTGACGTGTTTTTACAGGTATTCCTAACAACATACATTCTTGCTCTAAATCTCTCATGTATGTTAAAGCACGGGTTGGAATAGAACCAAAATAATGATCGTCTAATTGTTGTCCTTTAGCAGAAGTATGTCCTAACAAAGTTCTTCCTGTCATCATAAGATCAGGACGTGAATTTGCTAATGCTCTATCAACTAAAAAATATTCTTGCTCCCATCCTAAGGTTGCAGTAACTTTTTTTACATTTTTATCAAAATACTTACATACTTCGGTAGCCGCATCGTCCATCACCATTAAAGCTCTTAACAAAGGTGTTTTATAATCTAAAGCTTCTCCTGTGTATGAAATGAAAACGGTAGGAATACATAAAGTAGTTCCAAAAATAAATGCTGGAGATGTTGGATCCCAAGCTGTATACCCTCTTGCTTCAAATGTGTTTCTAATTCCACCATTTGGAAAACTAGATGCATCCGGCTCTTGTTGCACTAATTGAGCACCACCAAATTTTTCTACTGGATCACTACCATCGTATGATGTCTCAAAAAAAGCATCGTGTTTTTCGGCGGTTGTTCCCGTAAGTGGTTGAAACCAGTGTGTATAATGAGTAACTCCTTTTGACAAGGCCCACTCTTTCATTCCCATTGCGATATAATCCGCTAATTTTCTGTCTATTTTAGTTCCATGCTGAACAGCACCTTGCACTCCTTTAAAAGCATCTGAAGTCAAATATTGCTTCATTGCTTTTTCATTAAACACATTTGAACCAAAAATCGTTGATTTCCTATCAGTTTCTTCAAATTGAACTGGCTTTCTGGTTGAAGCTTCTCTCAAAGCTTGAAAACGTAATGTTGACATAATTTATAAATTTAAATATTAATCGTAATTTAAAATACATACAAATATAATTCATTCCTTTAATATTTAATCCTCTCATTAACATATCTTAACTTTCTTTTTTTAACATAGAATTAAAATAAAAAAATTGACCGTTTCACTTTTGAAGTAATAAAAATCTTAACTATTTATTAATGACTAAAAAACCAGCATTGTGAATTTAATTTTTATAGCTAATTAAAATTGCATTTTTTTAAATATACCCCTAAAAAAATGAAGTAATGCTAAAAATTATACCCCATTAAATAAAAATTACCCCCTGATTTTACGACATCGACAAATTAATTTATATTTGCACAAGAAAATTATCAAAAAGAAAATAAATTTATATTATTATGGCTAAAATAAAGTTAGAATACATTTGGTTAGATGGATACGAACCAACTCAAAACTTAAGAAGTAAAACCAAAGTTGAAGAACACGAAAATTTCAAAGGAACATTAGAAGAAATAGGAAACTGGTCTTTTGATGGTTCATCTACAAAACAAGCTGAAGGTGGTTCATCTGATTGTTTATTAGTGCCTGTTGCTATTTATCCAGATCCTACACGTATCAATGGATATTTAGTAATGACAGAAGTTATGAATGCGGATGGTACTGCTCACTCTTCTAACGGTAGAGCTACTATTGATGATGATGGTGATTTCTGGTTTGGTTTCGAACAAGAATATTTCATTATGGATACTAAAACTTTATTGCCTTTAGGATTTCCAATTGGAGGATACCCTGCACCACAAGGGATGTACTACTGTTCAGTAGGTGGTAAAAACACACACGGAAGAGGATTAGTAGAAGAGCACGCTGATTTATGTATCGCTGCCGGAATTAACTTTGAAGGTATCAATCAAGAAGTTGCTTGTGGTCAATGGGAATTTCAATTATTCGCTCAAGGAGCTAAAAAAGCAGGTGACGAAATATGGATTGCTAGATATTTACTAGATCGTTTAACTGAAAAATACGGTTACTATATTGATTACCACCCAAAACCATTAGGTGATACCGACTGGAACGGTTCTGGAATGCATGCTAACTTCTCTAATGAGATATTAAGAACATGTGGTTCTCAAGAAGTTTACGAAAAAATATGTGAGGCATTTAGACCTGTAACCGCAGAACACATTGCTGTTTACGGAGCTTATAATGACCAACGTTTAACAGGTAAACACGAAACTGCTTCTATTCATGATTTCTCTTATGGAGTTTCTGATAGAGGAGCGTCAATCAGAATCCCATTAATTACTGTTCAAAAAGGATGGAAAGGATGGTTGGAAGACAGAAGACCAGCATCTAATGGTGATCCATACAAAATTGCTGCTAGAATTGTAAAAACTGTAAAATCTGTATTAATTGAAGAATTAGTATAAGAATCTATATAAACTTGATCTGTTTATAATTTAAAAGTGTCTTCATTACGAAGGCACTTTTTTTTTAGACATCAATATATTTCAAACGTAACTTTATTTTAAAATAAGTTTCAAACTTAAAAAATCAAAAAGTATCTTTGCTCAACCTATAATTAATAACTTAATTTATGATTGTCTGGATTTCATTTTTAGCTGCCGTCTTCCTATTTCTTGCACTTGATTTAGGGGTTTTCAATAAAACGCCACATATTATTAGCTCTAAAGAAGCTGGTAAATGGACTGCTGTTTGGGTAACACTATCTTTTTTATTTTCTGGAGTTATATTCTGGCTGTACGGTAATAACTATATTTCAAATCCTGATGGATTGAAACCAATGGATGCGTCACTAAAATTCATTACAGGCTATTTAATAGAATTATCATTAAGCATTGATAATATATTTGTTATTGCCATTATTTTTTCTGCTTTCAAAATTCCGCAAAAATACCAACATCGAGTTTTGTTTTGGGGAATTCTTGGCGCGATTGTTTTTAGGGGACTAATGATTTATTTTGGCGTTTTGCTTATTAATAAATTTTCGTGGACTACTTATGTTTTTGGTGCATTCCTGATCTATACCGCAATGAAAATGCTGTTCACCAATGAAGATGAAAAATTTGAACCTAAAAAATCGTTCGTTTATAAAAGCCTTAAGAAGATAATGCCTATCTCAAATCATATCGACGAAGAGCATTTCTTTGTAAAAAGAAGACATATAACCGCAGCAACGCCTCTTTTTGTAGCATTAGTCGTTATTGAAGTAATGGATGTTGTATTTGCCATTGACAGTGTTCCTGCAATTTTAGCCATAACAAATGATCCTTTTTTAGTTTTTAGTTCGAATATCTTTGCCATTTTAGGCTTACGATCTATGTATTTCTTTTTGGCTCATATGTTAGAAAAATTTGCTCATTTAGAATACAGCCTTATTGCTATTTTGACATTCGTTGGCCTTAAAATGCTGCTTCACGATTTTATAGAAATGCCAGAATGGGTATCGTTGGCTTTTATCGCAATTTCACTTTTGACTGGAATTATAGTGTCTTTAAAAATGAGTAAAAAGGAAGAGAAAGAGGAAGAATCAGAAGAAAATAATTAATACAATCCCATCGTAAAAAATACAAGCATAAAAAAAGGAAATCTTTCGATTTCCTTTTTTTATTTATTTATAAGCTAAAATTACATTTCAATTTTTTTAATTTGGCTTTCCTTTATTTTTAAAGTAGATATAACGGATTCATAGCTATTCTTGTTGATTGAAGTTGCAAAACCTGCCGGCACTATCACAATTCTAAGCACTTGATTTAATCTGAATTCAGCAGTAACATCTTGTAAATCATTACCAACCATAAAGACACTAACATCTGTAGTAGTATAATCATAATCATAACTAAAATCTAATGTTCCATCACTAAAATAATGGGTTTCAGGCAATAATTTCCATACATCGCCCTGAGCAGTGGAACCGGATAATCGATATACCAAAACCACATCCGAAGTAAAAATAGGAGGATTAAGCGGCACTATTCTACTATAGTTATTAGTTGAATTAAATGAGGCGCTGACTTCAAATACTTCGCTGATAGTATCATTGTCTACATAAGGATTATCGTCATTTACGGTGCAACTTTGTAAAATAAACAATCCTGCGATGGCCAAAAGTGTAATTATCTTTTTCATGATTTTAATATTTTAAATGGTTATTTTTATTTACACATTCATGAATTGTGCCAAACTTTATTTTTTAAAAAAATTGTAAATTCAAAAATGGAAAAACAGCTAAAACTTTACATGATAGTACTGGGCTGCAAGCCAATAGAAAGGATAACAGAACAGCATGATATTTTTTTTGGAATTGGAAATTTCTTAAAAAATTTAATTTCGCAGATGAAAACTTTTTGGTCTGAAGCCAAAGGGCAACTTCATATTAATGCATGGTGGGAAGTTACTGTAGTCGATAATTATTCGATTGAAATTATTGCATATTGGCTATTTAAAATTAACTAAAATAGCGTAAGTAAGGAACAGCGTTAAACGCCATTTCCTCAAAGTAAACTACGAAATAATTGTTTATTATTCGCAATGAGAAAGCCTTGCTCGAAAAACCATCAATTATTCATTTGATGATCAACTTAGCCCTTGCACTGGCATGCTCGTTCGGGATTTATCTCAAAAGAGATACCCATAAAAAAGCATCCGACAAACGGATGCTTTTTAGCTAAAATTAATTTTAAAAATTATCTAGAAGACATTACTTTTTTCACACTGCTTCCACGATTAGTAGTCACTTTCACAATATACACTTGTTCTTTTCCTCTATTCAATTTAAGATCTAGCACAATTTCTTTATTCAAATAACTATTAGTGTCCAATTTAGAAAGTATTGAAATACCCTGAGCATTAAACACCTCTATTTTCACATCAGATACATAATCAAAATTGTACTTGATAGTAAGCAAGTCTTTGAACGGAACTGGATATGCATCAAAACCTGCTGTTTCGATTTTTGTTTCGATTGGAGCAATTGTATCTGTTTTTTCGGCGCTTGGACTGATAACTTTAGCAGTTGCTGGGCAACTGCTAGGAGAAGAACCACAGCCATTGTTTAAAACAGAAACCTTATAACCCGATCCCGCTGGAATATTACTAAATATAATATTATTGGTATTCAGAGCATCATAAGGTACTGATGGAGAAATCCCTGTAATCGCATTTCCATTTTTATCCAGTACTGTATAACGACCACCACTGATTACACCAGAGACGGTAATACTGAAAGTGCTCTCATTACATGCAGGCGCATTGTATGTTACGATTGGTGCAGGAGGATTTGCCACTTCCGTTACAGCTGCATTTGCTGTTTGTGAAGTACAATTAGTTGGAGCAGCGCCTGTAGCCAATACATAGTAGCTTACTCCTGCCGGAAGTGCTGTCCATGTAAGTGAAGAACCAGTTGTTCCGTTCTGTGAAGGTAGCACAGGGGTGTTATCGCTTGCTTTCTTTAACTGGTAGCTGACACCTGTTTGTGAATTGCTCAATGTGATAACTCCGGTATTGGGAGCTGAGGCACAAATAGAATTACCACTTAAGGTATAAACAACAGGATTTGCTACTTCAGTTACAGATGCATTTGCCGTTTGCGAAGTACAATTAGTTGGAGCAGCGCCTGTAGCCAATACATAGTAGCTTACTCCTGCCGGAAGTGCTGTCCATGTAAGTGAAGAACCAGTTATTCCGTTCTGTGAAGGTAGCACAGGGGTGTTATCGCTTGCTTTCTTCAACTGGTAGCTGACACCTGTTTGTGAATTGCTTAATGTGATAACTCCGGTATTGGGAGCTGAGGCACAAATAGAATTACCACTTAAGGTATAAACAACAGGATTTGCTACTTCAGTTACAGATGCATTTGCCGTTTGCGAAGTACAATTAGTTGGAGCAGCGCCTGTAGCCAATACATAGTAGGGTACTCCTGCCGGAAGTGCTGTCCATGTAAGTGAAGAACCAGTTGTTCCGTTCTGTGAAGGTAGCACAGGGGTGTTATCGCTTGCTTTCTTCAACTGGTAGCTGACACCTGTTTGTGAATTGCTCAATGTGATAACTCCGGTATTGGGAGCTGAGGCACAAATAGAATTACCACTTAAAGTATAAACAACAGGATTTACTACTTCAGTAACAGATGCATTTGCTGTTTGTGAAGTACAATTAGTTGGAGCAGCGCCTGTAGCCAATACATAGTAGGGTACTCCTGCCGGAAGTGCTGTCCATGTAAGTGAAGAACCAGTTGTTCCGTTCTGTGAAGGTAGCACAGGGGTGTTATCGCTTGCTTTCTTTAACTGGTAGCTGACACCTGTTTGTGAATTGCTCAATGTGATAACTCCGGTATTGGGAGCTGAGGCACAAATAGAATTACCACTTAAGGTATAAACAACAGGATTTGCTACTTCAGTTACAGATGCATTTGCTGTTTGGGAAGTACAATTAGTTGGAGCAGCACCTGTAGCCAATACATAGTAGGGTACTCCTGCCGGAAGTGCTGTCCAGGTAAGTTGAGAACCTGTTGTTCCAGTCTGTGCCGGTTGCACAGGGGTGTTATCACTTGCTTTCTTTAACTGGTAACTGACACCTGTTTGTGAATTGCTCAATGTAATAATTCCGGTATTTGGAGCTGAGGCACAAATAGAATTACCACTTAAGGTATAAACAACAGGATTTGCTATTTCAGTTACAGCTGCATTTGCTGTTTGTGAAGTACAATTAGTTGGGGCAGCGCCTGTAGCCACAACATAATAGTTTACTCCCGCCGGAAGTGCTGTCCATGTAAGCGAAGAACCAGTTGTTCCGTCCTGTGAAGGTAGCACAGACGTGTTATCACTTGCTTTCTTTAACAGGTAGCTGACACCTGTCTGTGAATTGCTCAATGTGATAACTCCGGTATTAGCAGCTGAGGCACAAATGGAATTGCCGCTTAAAGTATAAACAACAGGATTTGCGACCTCAGTAACGGATGCATTTGCTGTTTGGGAAGTACAATTTGTTGGAGACGCACCTGTAGCCACAACATAATAGTTTACTCCCGCCGGAAGTGCTGTCCATGTAAGCGCAGAACCAGTTGTTCCGTCCTGTGAAGGTAGCACAGACGTGTTATCACTTGCTTTCTTTAACAGGTAGCTGACACCTGTCTGTGAATTACTCAATGTGATAACTCCGGTATTGGCAGCTGAGGCACAAATGGAATTGCCACTTAAAGTATAAACAACAGGATTTGCATTCACAATAATGTCTACTGTTGCTGTACAACTGCCATCAGCAGTAATATAAGTAATAGTGTTCGGTCCGGCAGCGGCGTTGGAGGGTGTAAAATAATAGCTACCATTATCAAAGCTTACTCCCGGTCCGCTAAAAACACCCCCAGACGGTGTTGCTGATAAAAGATATGGTGTAGTATCGCTTGCGCATTTTGGTGAAATAGGGGTTATTGTTGAATTACCAAAACTAAAGTTCACAGGAATAGGGGTTATAAAGTCTTTGAGGGCAGCCGTTGAAGAAGCCGAAGCCTTTGTTTTAACCCATAACGTTTGTATGTTAAGACCGCTACAAGATAAACCAGATTGCTGCAAAAGATAGCTAATGTTAATAGCTGCTTCTACAAAAGCAAATTGTTGATATGTGGTACTGCCAAATGCAGAATAGGGCAAATTAGTTTCCGCACCCGCTCTATTGGTTTCAGCAAATGCATTGGCCAATAACTGTGGAGTAGATGTTACTTGTTGGTAGGACCAATTATTTCCGCTACCCTTCCACTGGTAGATAAATACATTAGGTTTTGTACCACCATTGGTATATTCCATGGAAATAATTATATCATTAAGTGTTCTACCACCACCATTTGGCTTGCTTGTTACCGGGTTACCAGTAAAAGTACCGTTGGCATTTTGGACAATAGTACCTTGCAATAATTCAAAATCAATATAACTGGTTCCATTAGTAGACAAACGATCCCCTGAGATAAAGATCCATTGGTTGTTAGTGCCGTCACGTGATACATGATACAACGCATTATTAATATCGTTTTTATCCGGTGCAGTATTCTCAAACCATCTTAAAGAGGACACAAAATCATTAAATTTACTACCATTAGTAAAAACGTTGTCACTGCCATTAAAGGGCTCGGCAGCTGCACGTCCACTTGTTTGAGTAGTAGCTGGTGCTATCACAGTACCTGAATTTTCAAAAACAGACAAACCAGTACCTCCACCTCCGGGGTACCAATCACCCTGGTTAGTTGTGAATGGGCTAGGACTCGTTGGTGTATTGGCTCTTAAACCTCCATCAATAGCGAATCCACCCGCTGGTGGGTTTACATTAGCAAACTGTCCATAAATTTGTGAAGAAAAAAACAAAAAGAATATTGATGAAAATGCCATCAAGTTCCTAAAAGAATATGATAATCCTTTATCCCGTAATTTTGAAACGTTATTATGGGAATACCATTTTACAAGGGCCGTATTTTGTAATTTGGGATTAAAATTTAATAAATTAGACATTAAAAAACCTAATGCAGAAACCTTATCTTTCGTTAAAAAGCAAAATTTAATTTTGTTCGATAAAATTTCGAAAAACGTGAGGAGTGATTTTTTTTCCATGATAATGAAGTTTTAACACCATACTTGTTATATAGCTGGAAAATGCAGACTTGGGATATAAAAATTTGCATAAAAAAAACACCTTCAAAAATTTCTTTTTGAAGAAATCCGTCATCAAAAGGATATTGTATTGTGGGGAGCAATAACTAGATTCTTTTATTACCAATAAATTGTTTTAATAAAAACAACTTCAAACACAATTAAAAAAGAGGTAAATAAACCCCGAAAATTTTACTTTCGAGGTTTATTAGTATATTCTAATCCGGGTTACTCTTTTGTGGTGGATTAGACAATTATTAATAAGTCTATCTGGATGATATTACTTTTTTCACACTGCTTCCTCTATTAGTGGTTACTTTCACAACATACACTTGTTCTTTTCCTTTGTTCAAACGAAGGTCTAGCGTAATTTCTTTGTTTAGATAACCATTAGTATCGATTTTTGAAAGTATTGAAATACCTTGCGCATTGAATACCTCAATTTTTACATCGGATGCATAATCAAAATTGTATTTGACAGTTAGCAAATCTTTGAAAGGAACTGGATATGCGTCAAAACCCGCAGTTTCAATTTTCGCAGCGATTGGAGCGATTATTTCTTTTGTTTTGGGAGCTGAGCTAATGAGTTTAGCAGCTGCCGGGCAACTGTTAGCATCAGAACTACAGTCACCAACTGAAACAGAAACCTGATAACCCGATCCTGCAGGAATATTACTAAATACAATATTACTGCCATTTGGAGCCTCATAAGGTACTGATGGAGAAATTCCTGAAATCGCATTTCCATTTTTATCCAGTACTGTATAACTACCACCACTGATTACACCAGAGACGGTAATACTGAAAGTGTTTTGAGTACATGTAGGTGGAGTGTAACTTACACCTGGCGTACCAGGATTGTCATTTACTGTAATTGTAGTATTCGCTGTTGATGTACAGCCATTAGCATCTGTAACGGTTACTGTAAATTTCTCACCATGAACAAATCCTGTCGCCGTTGGATTTTGATCAGTGGGATCGGTTATGGTAGCACTTCCGTCGCTAACCCACGACCATGATACCGCATCGCCACCAGTTTCATTTAATGTTATAGTGGTTGTATCAGAGCATACAGGACCATTGTTACTTGCTGTCGCAGTTGGTAATGGATTTACTACAATCGGTTCTGTTGTTGTACAACTGCCATCAGCGGTAACATAAGTAATAGTTTTAGTCCCGTCACCACCTGCATTAGAAGGTGTGAAATAATATTTGCCGTCAGCAGGGACAGCTGGAGCTATCGGAGTCACACCCGGTCCGGTAAAAACACCACCGGATGGTGTTGCTGATAAAAGATAAGCTGTATTATCGCTTGCACATTTTGCAGAAATAGGGTCAATGTCCGTGCTACCAAAAACTAGATCCACAGGAATAGGGGTTATAAA
The DNA here is from genome assembly GCF_048158545.1 of Flavobacterium melibiosi. Classification (NCBI taxonomy): domain Bacteria; kingdom Pseudomonadati; phylum Bacteroidota; class Flavobacteriia; order Flavobacteriales; family Flavobacteriaceae; genus Flavobacterium; species Flavobacterium melibiosi. The sequence continues at coordinate 252,589 of NZ_JBLNKU010000006.1, forward strand.
GTCTTTGAGAGCAGCCGTTGAAGAAGCGGAAGCCTTTGTTTTAACCCATAACGTTTTTATGTTAAGATTACTGCAACTTGTGCCTCCAAGTATATTAGTTAGATAAGTAACATTAACGGCCGCTTCTACAAAAGCAAATTGTTGATAAGTGGCGCTACCAAATGCAGAATAGGGCAGATTAGTTTCCGCACCCGCTCTGTTGGTTTCAGCAAATGCATTGGCCAATAACGCCGCTGAAGATGGTACTTGTTGGTAGGACCAATTATTTCCGCTCCCCTTCCATTGGTAGATAAATACATTAGGCTTTGATCCACCATTGGTATATTCCATAGAAATGATAACATCATTTTCTGTTCTACCGCCACCATTTGGTTTACTTAGTACCGGAGTACCGGTAAAAGTACCGTTGGTGTTTTGGACAATACCACCTTGCAATAATTCAAAATCAATATAACTGGTTCCATTAGTAGACAAACGATCCCCTGAAATAAAGATCCATTGCTGATTATTGCCGTCACGTGATACATGATACAATGCATTATTAATATCGTTTTTATCCGGCGCAGAATTTTGAAACCATCTTAAAGAGGACACAAAATCATTAAATTTACTACCATTAGTAAAAACGTTGTCATTGCCATTATAAGGCTCAGCAGCTGCACGTCCACTTGTTTCAGAGGTAGCCGGCGCTATCACATTACCTGAATTTTCAAAAACAGACAAACCAGTACCTCCAGTTCCGGGGTACCAATCACCCTGGTTAGTTGTGAATGGGCTAGGACTTGTTGGTGTATTGGCTCTTAAACCTCCATCAATAGCGAATCCACCTAAGGGTGGGTTTACATTAGCAAACTGTCCATAAATTTGTGAAGAAAAAAACAAAAAGAATATTGATAAAAATGGCACGAAGTTTCTAAAAACGCTCTCTTTTGTTAAAAACGAACTAATCATTTTACGGGATAATACATCGAAAAAATTCGAAATAGTAATCTTTTTCATGATACTAAAGTTTTAACACCATAATTGTTAAAAAGCAGGAAACCAGTCGACTTGGGGATAAAAAATCTGTAGAAAAATAAAACGCCTTCATAAACAACTTTACGAAGTACTCCATCATCAAAAGAATATTTTATTTTGGGGAATAAACAAACTTTTATTAACCAAAATGGGGCTTAAAAAAAACTTAAAAACCTTAATTTAAATTAATAAATAAGTAAGACGAAGAAAAACAAAAAGTTTTCCGATTTGATCGATAAAACTAGCTCTACTAAAACACACCTTCAAAAAACAAGTTTATGAAGAACACAATCATCAAAAGGATATTTTATTGTGGGGAGCAATAACCAACTCTTTTTTACCCGTAATCTGTTTTAAAAAACAGATTAGAATTGAATTGTTTTTTTACTGTATTAAAGATAATCAATGGATCAAAACGGGATTAAAAAAACAAAAATAAATCAGATAAACAACAAATTTATCCGATAAAAAACCCTCTGATTAAGAAAATTACTATGCAAAAAAAAAACTAAAAATTCGTTAATTATAATTGTAAATAATTGATTTTCAGTATTTTAAAATATAATCTTACATTTAAATTTTATCTAAACGCAGCATAAATAAGAATAAAATAAACTGACATAGAAAAGGAGTGAAAAAGGACTGAAAAAGAAATAAAAAAACCTCGAAAATTTTAACTTTCGAGGTTTAATTTTATATTCTAATCCGTTTCATTTTTCTGGACCAGATGATTATTAAAAATTATTTTGAGGACATCACTTTTTTCACGCTGCTTCCTCGATTAGTAGTCAGTCTAACAACATAAACTTGCTCTTGACCTTTGTACGAATGAAGGTGTAAAGTAACTTCTTTGTTCAAATAACTATTGGTATCTGTTTTTGAAAGTACTGAAACTCCTTGTGCATTATACACATCGATCACCACATCAGATACATAATCAAAATCGTATCTAATAGTAAGCTTATCTTTAAAAGGAACCGGAAAAGCAGTAAAACCAACGCTAGTATTTAAACTATCTTCTTTATGGGTAGCGCTGGTTCCTCCCAATGGACAACCTGTGTTATTAAGGACATCCAATTGAGTTGCTAATTTGCCAGGTGCACTTCCACCAGCTAAATAGGCTGCGTTAACAGCGTCTATTACTGATTGAGGATTACTAGAATAAGGCGCTGGAAAATCAACTTCATCACTACATGCGTTCAATAAAGCGGCTACTCCTTGACGAGCTAAGTTAAAAATACCTCCGCCTCCTAAATTTAGAGCTTGCAACAAAGTTAGATTCGCAAGATTAGACGGTGCATTTACAAACACATCACCAAACAACATTGAAGGAGTATAAGCAGAACACCATCTATCTGTATGGTTTTTCCAATATCCTAGAGTACATCCCTCACAGGCACTTACTGTGATACTTTGACTACAAGTAGCGGATGTATTACCACAAGCGTCAGTAGCACTCCAAGTTTTTGTGTAAGTCACTGAACCATCAGGATTGTTTCTAGTTGTAATACCTAAATCATTCAAAGTTGGATTTGGATCACAACCATCACTTATTGTTGGAATGCCAAAAACAGGTTCAACACCACAATCAACTGTTTGATTAGCTGGACAAGTAAGAGTCGGCGCAGTAATATCCTGAACATTGATGGTTTGCGTAGCGGTAGATGTGTTTCCACAATCATCTGTAGCAGTCCATGTTCTGGTTACACTGTAATTTCCGGCACAGTTGCCTGGTGTAGTCACATCATTGAAAGTCAACCTTACCTCTGGGTCACAAGTGTCAGTAGCAGTAGCTTGCGCAAAGGCAGGCAGTGCTGGACAATTGATCGTTGATGGAGCTGGTAAGGCAGCGATTACCGGTGCAGTGATATCCTGAACGTTGATGGTTTGCGTAGCGGTGGAGAAGTTTCCACAATCATCCGTAGCAGTCCATGTTCTGGTTACACTGTAATTTCCGGCACAGTTGCCTGGGGTAGTCACATCATTGAAAGTCAACCTTACCTCTGGATCACAAGTGTCGGTAGCAGTAGCTTGCGCAAAGGCAGGCAGTGCTGGACAATTGATCGTTGATGGAGCTGGTAAGGCAGCGATTACCGGCGCAGTAATATCCTGAACATTGATGGTTTGCGTAGCGGTAGATGTGTTTCCACAATCATCTGTAGCAGTCCATGTTCGGGTTACACTGTAATTTCCGGCGCAGTTGCCTGGGGTAGTCACATCATTGAAAGTCAACGTTACCTCTGGATCACAAGTGTCGGTAGCAGTAGCTTGCGCAAAGGCAGGAAGTGCTGGACAATTGATTGTTGATGGAGCTGGTAAGGCAGCGATTACCGGTGCAGTAATATCCTGAACATTGATGGTTTGCGTGGCAGTAGATGTGTTTCCACAATCATCTGTAGCAGTCCATGTTCTGGTTACACTGTAATTTCCGGCGCAGTTGCCTGGGGTAGTTACATCATTGAAAGTCAACGTTACCGATGCATCACAAGTGTCAGTAGCAGTAGCTTGCGCAAAGGCAGGAAGTGCTGGACAATTGATCGTTGATGGAGCTGGTAAAGCAGCTATTACCGGCGCAGTAATATCCTGAACATTGATGGTTTGCGTAGCGGTAGATGTGTTTCCACAATCATCTGTAGCAGTCCATGTTCTGGTTACACTGTAATTTCCGGCACAGTTGCCTGGGGTAGTCACATCATTGAAAGTCAACCTTACCTCTGGGTCACAAGTGTCAGTAGCAGTAGCTTGCGCAAAGGCAGGCAATGCTGGACAATTAATCGTTGATGGAGCTGGTAAGGCAGCGATTACCGGTGCAGTGATATCCTGAACATTGATGGTTTGCGTAGCGGTGGAGAAGTTTCCACAATCATCCGTAGCAGTCCATGTTCTGGTTACACTGTAATTTCCGGCGCAGTTGCCTGGGGTAGTCACATCATTGAAAGTCAACCTTACCTCTGGGTCACAAGTGTCAGTAGCAGTAGCTTGCGCAAAGGCAGGCAGTGCTGGACAATTGATCGTTGATGGAGCTGGTAAAGCAGCGATTACCGGCGCAGTGATATCCTGAACATTGATGGTTTGCGTAGCGGTAGATGTGTTTCCACAATCATCTGTAGCAGTCCATGTTCGGGTTACACTGTAATTTCCGGCGCAGTTGCCTGGGGTAGTCACATCATTGAAAGTCAACGTTACCGATGCATCACAAGTGTCAGTAGCAGTAGCTTGCGCAAAGGCAGGCAGTGCTGGACAATTGATAGTTGATGGAGCTGGTAAAGCAGCGATTACCGGCGCAGTAATATCCTGAACATTGATGGTTTGCGTAGCGGTGGAGAAGTTTCCACAATCATCTGTAGCAGTCCATGTTCGGGTTACACTGTAATTTCCGGCACAGTTGCCTGGGGTAGTCACATCATTGAAAGTCAACGTTACCTCTGGATCACAAGTGTCGGTAGCAGTAGCTTGCGCAAAGGCAGGCAGTGCTGGACAATTGATCGTTGATGGAGCTGGTAAGGCAGCGATTACCGGCGCAGTAATATCCTGAACATTGATGGTTTGCGTAGCGGTAGATGTGTTTCCACAATCATCTGTAGCAGTCCATGTTCGGGTTACACTGTAATTTCCGGCGCAGTTGCCTGGGGTAGTCACATCATTGAAAGTCAACGTTACCGATGCATCACAAGTGTCGGTAGCAGTAGCTTGCGCAAAGGCAGGCAATGCTGGACAATTAATCGTTGATGGAGCTGGTAAGGCAGCGATTACCGGTGCAGTGATATCCTGAACATTGATGGTTTGCGTAGCGGTGGAGAAGTTTCCACAATCATCCGTAGCAGTCCATGTTCTGGTTACACTGTAATTTCCGGCACAGTTGCCTGGGGTAGTCACATCATTGAAAGTCAACCTTACCGATGCATCACAAGTGTCAGTAGCAGTAGCTTGCGCAAAGGCAGGAAGTGCTGGACAATTGATCGTTGATGGAGCTGGTAAAGCAGCGATTACCGGCGCAGTGATATCCTGAACATTGATGGTTTGCGTAGCGGTGGAGAAGTTTCCACAATCATCCGTAGCAGTCCATGTTCTGGTTACACTGTAATTTCCGGCGCAGTTGCCTGGGGTAGTCACATCATTGAAAGTCAACGTTACCGATGCATCACAAGTGTCAGTTGCAGTAGCTTGCGCAAAGGCAGGAAGTGCTGGACAATTGATTGTTGATGGAGCTGGTAAAGCAGCGATTACCGGTGCAGTGATATCCTGAACGTTGATGGTTTGCGTAGCGGTGGAGAAGTTTCCACAATCATCTGTAGCAGTCCATGTTCGGGTTACACTGTAATTTCCGGCACAGTTGCCTGGGGTAATCACATCATTGAAAGTCAACGTTACCGATGCATCACAAGTGTCAGTAGCAGTAGCTTGCGCAAAGGCAGGCAGTGC
>NZ_JBLNKU010000007.1:0-190748 GCF_048158545.1 Flavobacterium melibiosi
GGAGATTTACATGGAACTCAACCCATCACTTTGCGAACCGCCGTATACGAGACCCGTACGTACGGTGGTGTGAGAGGCGCACTCCGTTAGTTTCTAGCGGAGCCGTCTACTCGATTACCTGCTGGTTATTCTATTTTTTCATAATATTGATTTAAATCCTCAAATAATGAAATTTTAGGATTTCCTACAAACCAAATTCTATTTATAGATGTTTCAAAACTTTCTTTATTTGGTACAGTAACTATTTCCCCATTTATATTTGTTGAAGAATATCCCTCGCCATAATACAATTCAATTCTTGTTCCACCTAAACCATAAGTTAGCTTATATGTTCCTTTTCCATAATATGGACTTTCGAATTGATTATTTTCTTTTATAATTAGAGTGTCGGCAATATGAGGAATATATCCAATAAAGTCATCTCCATAATTCCGATTGACGTATTTACCTAACAACATACCATTAGTAAAGAAATGATTGTAAGAATACACAGCTATAAAAACAGCCAAAATAATTTTTATTTTTTTCAATTTTTATTTTCTTTAATCTAATTAGGTTTTTATCATCTAGTTCGTCTTAACTAGCAGGTAACTTGCATATACCCGCTACAAAGTAGCGCATATACACCCGATTTTGGTTGGCTTTGCGCTACTTTGTTTCGTTTTATCTGTTTTCAAATATATAATAATTATCTCATAAATTTTCAAAGTAATTTTTTATTGTCGAATACCACGAGCCGCGTGAAGGATGGCAGTGGAGCTCTTTTATGGGCTGCCTTTTTTTGGCAGGCGATAAAAAGCGGGAACGTACAGCCTGACCCGCAGTTTTTACGGAGGGACACGCCCAAATTATTTTACTTTTCATACCTCTGATTTTGTCAAATAACCGCCTAAAATTCAATCCCAAAGGTTCGGCACTAAAAAGCTTGTTTGGGTTGGAAAAATTTTATAATTTTGCAGTCCAATTTTATTATGTAAATTAAAGAAGAAGATGGATATTAAAAGAGTAGCAATAGACGCTGTAACTGAGACAATTGTAATGACAGTTGTTCAAATGGATTACAAAGGGCAAGTAGCAAAAAGAATAAACGAAAAAATGCCTTTGGCAACTGTTAAAGGATTTAGAAAAGGGGCTGTGCCTAAAGATCTTGTTGAAAAACAATACGGTAAAGGGATTAAACAAGAAGAAGTTCAGAAAGTTGTGGATTTAGCTTTAGAGCGTTTCGTACAATCTGAAAGATTAAACCTTCTTGGAACGCCACTTGCTAAAGTAAACGAAGATTTCTCTTGGGATACTGAAGAATTGGTTTTTGAATATGAAATTGGTTTAGTGCCAAACTTCGAATTGGATTTAGAAGCAAAAAACGACATCGTTAAATATGTAGTTTCTGCTGATGATAAATTAATAGAAGGTCAAGTAGAACGTATCCAAAAACAATTTGGAACTGCAATTCCTCAAGAAGTTGTTGCTGCAGATTCAGATGTAACAGGAACTTTCACTAACGAAGAAAAAGGAATTAATAACGCTACCACTATTGCTGCTGATCTTTTCAAAGACAAAGCGACTTGGGATAAATTCATCGGTAAAAAAGTAGGTGATGTAGTGACTGTAAACACTAAAGGTTTATTTGAAGACGATCATCAATTGATGGATGTTATGAAAGTAAATCATGATGACGTTCACGGATTAGATGTTGATGTGAACTTCACAATTGAAGCGATCAATACAGCTGAATTGGCTGAATTGAACCAAGATTTGTTTGACAAACTTTTTGGAGCAGGAACTGTTGCTTCACTTGAAGAATTGAAAGCAAAAATCAAGGAAGATGCTGAAAATCAATTTGCGCAACAAGCAGACCAAAAATTATTGGCTGATGTTCAGGATTTCTTGATCGAAAATACAAAATTCGACTTGCCATCTGAATTCTTGAAAAAATGGTTGCAAACTGTTGGAGAGAAAAAATTGTCTCCTGAAGAAGCTGAAGTAGAATATGCACGTTCTGAAAGAGGATTGCGTTTTCAGTTAATCGAAGGTAGAGCAATGGCTTCAAGCGATATCAAAATTACTTTTGAAGACTTGAAATCATTTACTACAAGATCAATCAGACAACAAATGGCTCAATTCGGGCAAACAAATCCTACTGACGAAGAAGTTCAAGGAATTGTTGCAAGAGTTTTGTCAAACCAAGACGAAGTAAAAAGACTTTCTGACCAAGTTGTTGCTGAGAAATTATTGGAATTGTTCAAAGAGAAAGCAAATCCTACTACTAAAGAAGTAACTTACGAAGAATTTATTGCCGCTTCATACGGAGAATAATTTCTAAAAAAATAAGTATATTTGAGCGTCAAAAGAATAATTTTTTTGGCGCTCTTTTATTTAAATTAATTTTAGGAGCTAATCCAGCTATTCGTTTCAAGTTTTTTCTTCCGTTTAAGTTTTTTAAATCCTTACAAGAGATTCTTCCAGTCGCTTTGTAAGAATAAAAAAACTAAAAAACGGAATTCAAAAAGCTTTTCACTGTTATCTGGGCTAAAAATAAGACATATTGACATCATTTGTAAAGAGGTATGACCTTTGCATTAAATGGAATCACAATATAGTAACGTAAAACTTAGAACAAATAAATATGAACTACGGTAAAGAATTTAAAAAATTTGCGACAAAGGACCACGGCGTAAACTCGATGTATTACGATAAAATCGTAGGCGCAATGACTCCTAAAAACATGACTCCATATATCATCGAGGAGCGTCAGTTGAATATTTCACAATTAGACGTTTTCTCAAGGCTGATGATGGACAGAATTATATTCCTTGGAACAGGAATTGATGATCAAATTGCAAATATCGTTCAGGCACAGTTATTGTTCCTTGAAAGTGCTGATGCTTCAAAAGACATTCAGATTTATTTGAACTCTCCTGGAGGAAGCGTTTACGCAGGATTGGGGATTTATGACACGATGCAATACATCAAACCAGATGTAGCCACTATTTGTACAGGAATGGCAGCTTCTATGGGAGCGGTGCTGTTATGTGCAGGAGCTGCAGGAAAACGTTCGGCTTTGCCACATTCAAGAGTTATGATTCACCAACCATCAGGCGGAGCGCAAGGAGTTGCAACTGATATGGAAATCAACTTACGTGAAATGTTGAAACTGAAAGATGAGTTGTACAAAATTATCTCTCACCATTCTGGACAAACTTTCGAAAAAGTGCATGGTGACAGTGAGCGTGATTATTGGATGATTGCCGAAGAAGCAAAAGTATACGGAATGATTGATGAAGTTTTAGTAAGAGGATAAATTATTAGTCGAAAGTCAAAAGTTCGAAAGTCAAAAGCAATGCTCAGACTTTACGACTTTTGACTTTATGACATTAGACTAAAAGAATGGCAAAAGTAGTATTAGAGTGTTCGTTTTGTGGAAGAAAGAAGCCAGAAACCAATTTGTTGATTGCTGGTATCAATGCACATATTTGTGATAAATGTATCGAACAAGCACACGGAATTGTTTTAGAAGAATTAAAATCCGGCGGAAGTTCAAAACTGGTTGGAGATTTGATTTTGAAGAAACCAAAAGAAATCAGAGCGTTCTTGGATCAATATGTAATTGGACAGGACCAAACTAAAAAAGTAATGTCGGTTGCAGTTTACAATCACTACAAACGTTTGATGCAACAGCAACTGGACGATGAGGTTGAGATTGAAAAAAGCAACATCATCATGGTGGGACAAACAGGAACAGGAAAAACATTGGTTGCAAAAACCATTGCAAAAATGTTGGATGTGCCTTTGGCTATTGTTGATGCGACCGTTTTAACAGAAGCAGGTTATGTTGGGGAAGATGTCGAAAGTATTTTGACTCGTCTTTTACAAGCTGCCGATTATGATGTTGCGAAAGCTGAACGCGGGATTGTATTCATTGACGAAATAGACAAAATTGCACGTAAAAGTGACAATCCGTCTATTACGCGTGACGTTTCTGGTGAAGGTGTGCAACAAGCATTATTGAAATTATTGGAAGGAACCGTTGTGAATGTGCCGCCAAAAGGAGGACGCAAGCACCCGGACCAAAAATTTGTTGAGGTTAATACACAAAACATTTTGTTTATCGCCGGTGGTGCTTTTGATGGAATCGAAAGAATTATTTCGAAACGATTAAACCGTCAAGCCGTTGGTTATTCTACTTCTAAAAATGTGGATAATATTGACAAAGACAATTTGTTGCAATATATTATTCCAAAGGACATCAAAGATTTTGGATTGATTCCTGAGATTATTGGTCGTTTGCCAGTTTTGACACACATGGATCCTTTAGACAGAGAAACCTTGCGTGCGATTTTGACACAACCTAAAAATGCGTTAATCAAACAATACGAGAAATTGTTTTTAATGGATGATGTTGAATTTACCATTACAAATGAAGCGTTGGATTTTATTGTTGATAAAGCGTTAGAATACAAATTGGGAGCTCGTGGATTGCGTTCTTTATGTGAAGCCATCTTAACCGATGCGATGTATGAATTGCCAAGTTCTGATGATAAAATATTAGAAATTGACGTAGATTATGCAAAAGAAACGTTGAATAAAAATTTATTGAAACGATTGGAGATTGCATCTTAAATAATTTCAAGCTCAATAGAAACCAAATAAAGCTCAAAAATGTATTTTTTTGAGCTTTGTTTTTTAAATTTTTGAGCTCAAAGTAAGATTTATGGCAAAGTTTAAATTCGATTTAGAAAAAGAGATTTTAGATTATCTCAGTAAACATCCCAATAGCTTATCTAAACCTGTTCATTTATTTGAGCAGGTTTTTTTTATGTATTATTTTAAAGTTATATTCTTGATTATAAAAGAGAACCGACTTTAAATATTTTGTAAATTTATAGTCCGAAATTTAAAAAAGAATCGTGAAATGATAACAGTACAAAACACAATAAACGCTTCAATTGAAAAAGTCTGGGAATTATGGACTGTTCCGGAACATGTCATGAAGTGGAATAATGCCTCAGATGATTGGCATACTCCTTTTGCGGAAAATGACTTGAAAGTTGGAGGAAAATTCAAATATACCATGGCTTCAAAAGACGGTACAATGCGTTTTGATTTTGAAGGGATTTATACTAATGTGGTGAATACTTCTTTAATAGAATACGAAATGGCAGATGGGAGAAAAGTGAAAATTGTTTTTGAAAAAGATGCGGAAGGAATAAAAGTAATAGAAAAATTTGACCCCGAAACAGAAAATCCTGAAGCATTGCAACAACAAGGCTGGCAGGCAATTTTGGATAATTTTAAAAAATATGTTGAAAATTCAACCCTTTAAAAACAAACAAAATGACAAAGCAAATATGGCTTAATTTGCCGGTAAAAGAAGTGGCGAAATCAAAAGAATTTTTCGCTAAAATAGGTTTTTCTTTTAATGAACAATACGCTACTCCGCAATCAACATGCCTGTCAGTTGGCGCTACTAATTTTGCGGTCATGCTTTTTGAGGAAGCGATATTTGAAGGTTTTGTGCAAAATAAAATTACACATACGCAATCAAGTTCCGAAGTATTAATTTCAATTGATGCAGAGAGTAGAGAAGAAGTGGATGAATTCGCAAAGAAAGTAGAAGAAGCCGGAGGTACAGTTTTTTCTAAACCTGCCGAAATTCAAGGGTGGATGTACGGTTGTGGTTTTGCGGATTTAGACGGTCATCGCTGGAATATGTTATATATGGATTTTAGTAAAGTACCAAAACAGTAGGATTTAAGTCAATTTTAAAAACAAACAAAATGACAATAGTAGAATTTAAAATCGAGATAAATGCTCCAAAAGAAAAAGTTTGGGACGTTTTATGGAATGAAGAAACTTACAAACAATGGACATCCGTTTTTTGTGAAGGAAGTTATGCAGTAAGCGATTGGAAAGAAGGCAGTAAAATTAATTTTTTATCTCCAAACGGGGACGGAATGAACAGCATTATTTTAAAAAAAATTGATAATGAATACATGGCTTTTAAACATTTGAGTGAAATCAAAAATTTTCAGGAAATGCCTGTTGATGATGCAACTCAAGAATGGGCTGGTGCTATGGAAACGTACCGATTAACCGAAAACAATGATCGGACTGTTTTAGAAGCTAAAATGGATTCAGTCGAAAAATATGTCGATTATTTCAAAACGACATTGCCAAAAGCGTTAGATTTGGTAAAGAAACTTTCAGAAGAAAAATAAATATTAATCTTATAGTAGAATTATGGCATCAATTAATCCGTATTTAATTTTTAATGGAAACTGCGAAGAAGTATTCCTATTCTATCAATCTGTATTTGGAGGTGAATTCCCTTATATTGGTAAGTTTAAAGACATGCCACCGGCAGAAGGTAATTCCGTGCTTTCTGAAGCGGAAGGCAATAAAATAATGCATGTTACATTGCCAATAGGTGATGGATCTGTATTAATGGGAAGCGACAGTAATTCAGCAAGTGGGGAAGTTGCTTTTGGACAAAACGTTTCGCTTTCAATCAATGCTAAGAGTAAAGAAGAAGCAGATAAATTGTTTAACGGACTTTCGGCAGGAGGAACAGTGACCATGCCAATGAATCAAACCTTTTGGGGCGCTTATTTTGGAATGTTTATAGATAAATTTGGAATCAATTGGATGGTGAATTTTGATGAAAATGAAAAATAATTATCGTTAAAATAAATTATGGATTGCTCATGGATTACATTCTTTTTTAGGAAAAATACCTTTGTCAAAGTTTAAAATTTTGACAAAGGGTAATACTAAACCTGTTCATTTTTGAGCAGGTTTTTTTAGGACTAAAATTATGTGTTTTAATAGTTTCGGCTCCCTCTCCTTTGGAGAGTCCCGAAACTTCGGGAGGGGTGAGGAATTCAAACTTCCATTCTCTCTTTGTGAAAAAATAGGGGATATTCTTTTTTATAAGCAATAGATTGTCGATTTTTGCGCCTTGTAAATCAATAGTAATAAAAATGGCAATAGAAGATAAAGAGATTATTTTGTTAAAAGTTTCTGGTCAGGATAAACCTGGAGTAACAGCTGGTTTAACATCCATATTAGCGAATTATGATGCCATTATTTTAGATATTGGTCAAGCCGATATCCATGATACGCTATCTTTGGGTATTTTATTTGAAATACAAGCAGGGTCTAGTTCGGCGCCTGTTTTGAAAGATTTATTGTTCAAAGCCTATGAGTTGGGGATTAAGGTTAACTTTAGTCCAATTTCTATTCCGGATTACGAAAATTGGGTAAAAGCACAACGTAAGCAACGCTATATCATCAATGTTTTGGGAGAAACATTGACAGCAGTACAATTGGCGGCTGTGACCAAAATAATGTCGGACCAAAATTTAAATATTGATTCTATAATAAGATTGACCGGTAGAACCTCTGTGGTTGAAAAAGAAGAATATCCTCGTTCTTGTGTACAATTATCTGTAACGGGTAATATTGTCGATAAAACGTCGATGACTGCCAGTTTTATGGAAATTTCCAGAACTTTAGATGTGGATATTTCGTTCCAAGAAGACAATATGTATAGAAGAAACAGACGTTTGGTGTGTTTTGATATGGATTCGACCTTAATTCAAACGGAAGTAATTGATGAATTAGCTGAATTAGCGGGTGTAGGTGAGCAGGTAAGAGCCATTACTGAATCGGCTATGAATGGCGAAATTGATTTCAGTGAAAGCTTCAAAAAACGGATGGCTTTGTTAGAAGGCTTAAGTGAAGACGTGCTACAAACAGTTGCTGAAAATCTGCCCATAACACAAGGAGCACATCGCTTGATGAAGGCCTTAAAATATTACGGCTATAAAACCGCTATTTTATCGGGGGGATTCACCTACTTTGGTAATTATTTACAAAAGGAATTAGGGATTGATTATGTTCACGCCAATGAATTAGAGATTAAAGACGGTAAATTGACCGGTAACTATTTGGGTGAAATTGTTGATGGACAAAAGAAAGCTGAATATCTAAAAGCCATTGCGGAAAAAGAAGGCATAAATATCAATCAAACTATTGCTGTGGGAGATGGTGCAAATGATTTACCTATGTTGAATCTGGCCGGTTTAGGAATTGCTTTTCATGCCAAACCAACAGTCAAAGAAAATGCAGCTACTTCAATCTCTAGCTTGGGTCTCGACGGTGTTTTATACCTATTAGGCTATCACGATAGGCATATTGATATGATGGATGAGGAATAAATAGTGCAAATGATAATACAAAAAAGGCTGTCAAATAATTTTAGACAGCCTTTTTTATGCCTTACTAGTAGCTATTTTTTCAGGTTTTTCCAATGTTTGTTTTTCGGGAGATTTACAAATTCCTCTGGCTCCACAACGCATTCTGTGTGGTCCGCAGGAACTCAGAAAAACTAGAGTGATCAAGATGTAGAAGGTATTTTTCATCTTCTCGTTTTTTATATTGTTTGAAACTGCATGCTTTTCAGTTGTTCCAAATAATCTCTTTGGTTTGATAATCTTGGAATTTTATGTTGTCCACCCAGTTTATTTTTTCCTTTTAGCCAGTCATAAAATAAATTTTTTCGGGCTATATTAATTACTAACGGATTCAACGTCATGTTATTGTAGCGTTTCGCTTCGTAATCAGAATTTAAGGATTGTATGGATTCATCCAGTACTTTCTGAAATTGGGATACATCAGCAGGATTATCTTTAAATTCAATCATCCATTCATGGGCACCTTTTTCTTTTCCATTCATAAATACAGGAGCAACGGTATATTCAACGACTTCCATTTGGGTCATTTTACACGCTTTGGCAATAGCCTGATCGGTATTTTCAACCATTAATTCTTCGCCAAAAACATTGATGTGATGCTTGGTCCTTCCCGTAACCCGAATTCGGTACGGATTCAATGAGGTGAAACGTACGGTATCGCCTATCAAATAGCGCCATAAACCGGAATTGGTAGTAATCACTAATGCATAGTTTTTGAAAAGTTCTACATCAGCCAGACGAATTACTTTTTGATCTGGTGTGCCAAAAGTATCCATTGGAATAAATTCATAGAAAATTCCGTAATCCAGCATCAATAATAAATCACTGGAATTATTTAAATCCTGAATGGCAAAAAATCCCTCGGAGGCATTGTATATTTCGTAATATTTAAAATCTTTTTTCGGGAGTATTTTTTTATACTGTTCTCGATAGGGCTCAAAATTTACGCCACCATGAAAGTACACTTCGAGATTGGGCCAGATTTCGAATAAATTTCCTTTTCCGGTTTCCTCCAGCATTTTATTCATTAAAACCAACATCCACGAAGGAACTCCTGCAAAACTGGTTACATTTTCGTTTTTTGTTTCGTTTATAATCGCAGCAATTTTGGTTTCCCATTCACTCATAAGGGAAGTTTTGTTGCTTGGCGTACTGCTGAATTCAGCCCAAATTGGCATGTTTTCGATTAATATTGCGGATAAATCTCCAAAGAATGTATTGTTGTCTTCATAGATTTGTGAGCTTCCGCCAAGACGCAGACTTTTTCCAAGAAAGAGTTCTGAATCTTCGTTGTTATTTAAATACAAACACAATAAATCCTTACTTCCTTTATAATGACAATCTTCCAACGCTTCGTTGCTTACCGGAATAAATTTACTTTTGGCATTGGTTGTTCCGCTTGATTTGGCAAACCATTTTATAGGTTCTTCCCAAAAAACATTTTGCTCGCCTTTACGTGTTCTTTCTATCAAGGGCTGTAATTCTTCGTAAGTGGAGATGGGGACACGCTCTGCAAAATTCGCATAGGATTTTATTGTAGCAAAATCGTATTGCTTGCCTAAAACAGTATTTTTGGAAGACTGAATTAAATTCATAAGCAATTCTTCCTGAACTTCATTTGGATATTTAAGGAAAAGTTCGATCTGATGAATTCTTTGTTTGAGAACCCAAGAGGCAAACGAATTGATTATGGTTAAAGGCATATAGATTTCAGATTGTTGATTAACGATTTCTGATTTTAAATTTCAGATTTTTTTCTATTGGAAAAAGGTTGAAATTTAAGATTTGAATATCGATTGACAAATACTAACTTTGTCAAAGTATCAAAAATAGTGTTTTTTTATAAAAAACAATTCTATATTATAGTAAAGATTTCTACTCAGAAAAGGATTCTAATAATTGAAATCCTAAAAGGGTAGCGTTAAATCTAAAATCAGAAATCATTAATCAACAATCTAAAATCGCAATGACATACGAAGGTGTACTTACAAAAATGCAAACCGAATTTGGAAATCCAATTCAATATTATTTGGTTTTTGAAAATAGCTTTTTAAATGTGAATCAGTTACTGAATAAAAGCATAGAGATTAATTTTGTAGGGTATCAATGTTTGAATTGTGGCAAGAAGAAAAAAATATTCCGACAAGGATTTTGTTATGATTGTTTCTATTCAAGTGCAGCTGTGGGAGATTGGATTATGAAACCGGAGTTAAGTACCGCTCATCTTGGAATTCAGGATAGAGATTTGGCGTATGAAGAAAAAGTACAATTGCAACCGCATATTGTTTATTTGGCTTTGTCCAGCGAAGTCAAAGTAGGAGTGACCAGAAAAACGCAGATGCCGACACGATGGATTGATCAGGGCGCAACTCAAGCCATTTCGATTGTGGAAGTTCCTAATCGCTATTTGGCAGGAATTACGGAGGTCGCTTTGAAAAATCATTATGCCGATAAAACTAATTGGAGAAAAATGCTGACGAATAATGTGGAACAAATTGACTTAGTTGCAGAACGATTGAAAGTGGAGAATTTAATTCCAACGGAAGTTCAGGAATATTTTTATTCGCAGAAGAATGATTTGTATGAGATGCATTATCCTGTTTTACACTATCCAAATAAAGTAAACAGTTTGAGCTTGGATAAAACACCTCAGTTTCAAGGAAAACTTACCGGAATAAAAGGACAATATTTACTTTTTGAAGACGGAACAGTTTTCAATATCCGTGGTTCAGAAGGATATGTAGTGCAGATTAATGTATAAAATTTTACAAAAAAAGCAGGAATTTCTATTTTAGAAATTCCTGCTTTTTTTATGATGAAAAACTACTGTTTTTACTCGAATTATTCCTGTTGCACTTTCGGTTCTTCTACTTTTTTCTTTTTATTAAACAATCCATTTAATAAATCCGCAGCCTTAGCTTTCACCTCTTCCTTTGTCGCAGGGGTTGTAGGAGTTGTAGTTTTTGTAGTATCTCCTGGTTTCTTGTTTTTATTGATGAAATCAGTCAAAGCCGAAGTTCCTTGTTTTACCAATCGTTCTTTTTGTTGTTTCACTAATTGAGTAGTCAAATTGTTAACAGCACTTTTTATATCGGTTGAAATTTTTGGATTAGTAAAATTCCCAGTTAAAATGGCATTTATAGGGAGATTTTCCAATTTAGCAGCATCAGCAGGAGATAATTTAGAAATTAATGCATTGGCTTCTGAACCCAGATATTTAGCCGGAACATCAAATGTGATATTGTAATTCATACTTTGGTCAAAACCATGAGAACCGCCAATTGTTGCTTTAATGTCTTGGTATTTGATGTTAAATGGTTTTACATTCACTTTTCCGTCTTTGAAAGTAATGGCCGCTTTCAAATCATTCAAATTGATTTTACTTACATCGATGAACTTCAGATTAGATCCTAATGCAGTCAGTAAAGTCGAATTACTGGAGTTTACTGTCGTAGAAAGCAATTGTCCTAATAAATCTCCAGTCAGTGTTTTCAAGTCAGGAGTTAGTTCTGTTGCATCAAGATTTCCGTTCAATTTGATGCTTGAATTTAATTTTCCGTTGATGATTCCAGCGATTGGTGCAATTTTTTTCAACATATCCAGTTGGGTGAAAGACTGTGCAATATCGACTTGATTTAATTTTAAATCCATATTAAAAACTGGCGTTTTTCCTTTTGTGGAAACAGCTCCATTTACACCAATTGTTCCACCGAAAATAGATGTTTTTACATTTTCTAAAGTCACTTTTTCGTCTTTCACGATTAGTTTTCCCGAAACATCTTTCAGGGTCAAATTATCATATAAAACCGTAGTCGCTTTTGCGGTAAGCGTACAATTTAAGAAAGCAGGAATCTTCATTGCGTCTGCTTTTTTAGTTTCTGTTTTAGTCCCAACTTTAGTAGTTTCACTGGTTGTCATAAAATCATCAACGGCCAATTGTTTAGAATTCATGTTGAAGTTTCCTTTCAATTCTTGGTTTCTAAATATAAACCCGTAAAAATTCTCTAAAATTCCGGTTACACTAATGTCGCTTTTTCCTGTAGTCGCGTTCAGTTCTTTCAAATTGACCTGACTAGGGTTAAATTGTACCAAGGCATTGTTAATGTTCATTGTTTTACCGTTTTCATCCACATAATTGAAACCGGACAAACTCATTGTTCCCGCATTATTTATATTTTGATATTGACTTTTCTCTACGGATAGCATATCAAATTTCGTAGTCACATCGGCCTTTAAAATTCCTGATAAAGGCTTGTCCAGCTTTATAGGATATGCTTTGGAAAGATTGGCTAAATTGATAGTTCCTTTTAAAGCGGCATCAACTATCGCATTTTGTGTTATGTTTCTAATATTGGCTTTGGCATTAAAAATATCCTGGTCTATTTTGAAAGAGAGCTTGTCTAGATTGACATAAGTGTCATTTAGAACACCCGTTTCATTTATAATTTTAGTGTCAATAACGATATTTTGAACCGATTTTGGTAAATTAGGATATTGAAATGAAGCGTTATTGGAAGCGATTTCAATATTGAATTTTGGCACTGTTGTATCAGAATACAAGCCTTTTGCAAAACCCGCAACAGTAAAATCTCCGGTTGTTTTCACGTTGTCCAAACTCGATGCATACGCTGCAGGGATAATTCCCAAGAAATTTTTGAAAGAAGAAGTCGGAGTTTTAAATTTCAAATCATACTCCTGACCCGTTTCAACCATTTGAATAAATCCATCAAATTCCAGCGGTAGTTGATTAATTAAAGCTTTGTTTTCTTTGAAGGTGTATTTGCTTTTTTCTAAATCGATTCCCAAAACTGCGTCCAGAGTCAAGGCAACATTTTTCATGTAATTGACTTTGTCCATATCGAGTGATACTTTTGCGGTTGACTTGGTAACCAAATCTAATTTTTTGGCTGCAAAATCCCCAGTTCCTTCGTGGTTTAAACTGTCGATTACCATTTTTATTTTTGAACTTTCGTCAAAATAGCGGAACTTGAAATTCTCAATTTTATACTCTTGGATTTTTAATGATAACGGACTGCTTTTTCCATCGTCTTTTGTTTTTTCATCTTTCAAAGCAATGTCGTAATTCCCGATTCCGTCTTTATTAAAAATGATATTGATTAATCCATTTTTCGAAGTGATTCCGTCAATAGATATTGCTTCATTTTTACCTTTAAAAAGTTCTTTAATAGACATTTTTAAATTCAATTCGCCTAGTGAAATCAATGTGTCACCTTCAAAAGGAGCTTTGTTTATAATGACTAATTTTTCCAGCGTTACATTCGCATTTGGAAAATTTTTGAATAAGCTTAAATCAGCTTCTGCAAAAGAGACTTTGGCATCTACTTTGGCATTGATAGCTTCAGAAATTTTAGCTTTTATTTGATCTTTAAATAGATAGGGCGAAGCAAATAAAGTCACGATGAGTAGGATAATCAGAATTCCAATGATTTTTAAAACTTTCTTTACCATAATTTAATTTCTTTAGATTCTATAAGAGTAACAAAAATAATGCCTTCTATTCTTTTGCAAAAATAGTATTTTTAGGACAGAATAATTTTTTTGGTGTTTTTTATAAACAATAATTTAACTTTATATTATAAAAAAAATCCGTTTAAGCAATTGATTAAACGGATTTTTTAGTGAATTATAAAAGCTCTTAATGAATGTTAATTTCAAAAGGCATTAGGGCTTGAACTCCTTTTTGCGCTTGTAATTTTTTTATTTGTTGCATAATTCTATAGTTTTCTTCTCCTATTTCTTCTTTTATGAAATCTTCTTTAGATTTTGCAAAAGGAAGATTAGCTAAAAGATCATTGAAGTTTTTCTCGTATTCAGGATAGTTTTGAGTGCTATATGTTTTTGTTTTTGCCAAAGTAGCGGCTTCATGTATGGCATCATCTAAACCTCCAATTTTATCTACAAGCCCAATTTTTAAGGCCTCGGATCCAGCCCAAACTCTTCCTTGAGCGATAGCATCGACTTGTGCAAATGTCATTTTTCGCCCCTCGGCAACGTGAGTAACAAAAGTTTTGTAGATTTTTTCAACCTCTTCAAGAGTAACTGCTTTAAATTTTTCATCCAATGGTACAAAAGGACTATATTTTGCAGCATTTTCATGCGTTTTTACTTGTTCTACATTTATCCCAATTTTTTTTGTCAGCTTACTAAAATTAGGCAATATTCCAAAAACACCAATAGAACCTGTAATAGTATTGTTTTCGGCAAAAATTTTATTGGCGTTACAAGCGATATAATACCCGCCGGAAGCTGCATAATTTCCCATAGAAACTACCACAGGTTTTACTTTTTTAGTTAATTCAATTTCTCTCCAAATCAAATCTGATGTCAATGCATTTCCACCAGGACTGTTAATCCTAAGCACAATTGCTTTTACATTCTTATCTTTTCTGGCTTCTTGAAGTGAACGGCGCATAGAGCCTTCGCCAATAACGTTTACATCACCTTCACCACTATGAATTTCGCCTTGAGCATATATAATGGCAATTTTGTCATTCGAATCCGTGATTTTAGAGGTGGTAGCCACTTTTTTTGCATAATCCAAAATCTTTACTTTATTGTAATCGTCGTCTTTGGCTACTTTTAATATGTTTTTAATTGCATTATGATACACATCTTCGTAGGCCACAACATCAACTAATCCTTGTTTTTTTGCCATCTCAGGAGTTCTGGCCAAAAGTCCGTTTGCAATTTCGTTTAGTTTGGCAATTGATACGTTTCTGCTTTTAGAAATATCGCTTGTAAAGGAGTTCCATACGGCATTCAACAATGCTGAAATCTGTTCTCTATTAGCATCGCTCATTTTGTCTTCTAGAAAAGGTTCCACAGCACTTTTATATTTTCCGTGGCGTATCACTTCCATTTTCAATCCTGATTTTTCCTGAAAATCTTTGAAGAACATAATTTCCGAAGACAATCCTTTAAAATCCATTTCTCCAACGGGGTTCATGTAAATAGGAGTAGCAACGGAGTTTAAATAATATTCTTTTTGGGAAAATGAATTGGCGTAAGCCATTACAAATTTCCTTGATTTTTTAAAACTTTCTAATGCATCTCGTAATGCTTTACTTTGTGCCATTCCCAATGAAGAATCGGTGTTCAAAATTGAAATTCCCTTGATGTCATCGTCAGTTTTTGCTTCTTCAATTGCATTAATAATGTCCGAAAGACCTATGTTTTTGCCATCGGAAAACAACTCCATCCATGGATCTTTATATTTACCTGCGTAGTCGTTTTTTATGTCTTTTAAGTCCAATTCGATAACTGAATTGTTCTTCACGGTTACACCTTCCGATTCACCTCCAAAAATGGCTCCTATAATTAGTATTCCAAAAAAGAACAGCATAAAAAAGATGAAAATACCGATGATGGTTGCCAACACATTTCCTAAAAACTTCATAATTATATTTTTTTAATAAGTCTAAAAAGAGGCTGAATTGTTACAGATTTAATTTTATAAATTCTAAATTTAGTTATCAACACTCTTTGCAAAGATACTTCTATTCTAAAATTCTTTTAGTTAATTTGTGCTTAATATGAAATCACAACATCAAGTTA
Source organism: Flavobacterium melibiosi (assembly GCF_048158545.1). Taxonomy (NCBI): domain Bacteria; kingdom Pseudomonadati; phylum Bacteroidota; class Flavobacteriia; order Flavobacteriales; family Flavobacteriaceae; genus Flavobacterium; species Flavobacterium melibiosi. The sequence goes on from NZ_JBLNKU010000007.1 coordinate 15,831, forward strand.
TTTTATCGATAGGAAGTAACCAAGGTAACCGATTAGAAAACATCGAGCGTTGCTTGCAATTGATTCACCAGGAAGTAGGAACGGTAATTAAAGTTTCAAAGCTGTATGAAACGCCGTCTTGGGGTTTTGACAGTAGTGCATTTTATAATTGCGCATTGGTAATTCACACTTTTAGCTCGGCAAATAAAATTCTGGCTCAGGTTTTGAAAATTGAAAAAGGATTGGGGCGTATTCGCAGTGAAGAATTGGGATACCAATCTAGAAGTATAGACATTGACTTGATTACTTTCGATTCAGCAATTATTGAAACCGAAAAGCTTCAAATCCCACATCCCTTGATGCAAAACAGGAAATTTGTTTTATTGCCAATACAAGATTTAAATTTAGACTGGAAGCATCCTATTTTAAAAAAAACAATTTCGGAGTTGATAGAAATCTCACCGGATCAAAGCGTTTGTGAAATTGTACAAGATTTAGAAAATCCTTTGCAAAATATTCCTTTAGAGCAATTTAATTATGTTGCTTTTGAAGGGAATATTGGAGCAGGAAAGACAACTTTGGCTACAAAAATTGCTGAGGATTTTAATGCAAAAACAATTTTAGAACGTTTCGCAGACAATCCATTTTTACCTAAATTTTATAAAGATCAAAACCGGTACGCTTTTCCGCTCGAAATGTCATTTCTCGCCGACAGATATCAGCAATTATCAGATGATTTAGCGCAATTTGATTTATTTAAAGACTTTTTAGTAGCCGATTATCATATTTTTAAGTCTTTGATTTTTGCCAAAATAACATTGGCTGAAGACGAATACCGTTTGTATCGAAACCTGTTTGATATCATTTACAGAGAAATGCCGAAACCAGATTTGTATATTTATTTGTACCAAAATTCAGAACGCTTATTACAAAATATTAAGAAAAGGGGCAGAAGCTATGAGCAAAAAATCCCAGCAGAATATTTGGATAAAATTAATAACGGATATCTTGATTACATTAAATCACAAACGGAACTGAATGTTCTGATTATTGATGTTTCGGATAAGGATTTTGTAAAAAATCAAAAAGATTATCTCTATATTTTGGATGAAATTCAGCAGAAAATCGGGTAATTTACAAAACTATCTTTTAAGTGAAAAATGACCTTTCACCTCGGGTCTTGTATTGTCGATTTTTAAGACATACCAATAATCGGATGCAGGCAATAGATTTTTGTTCAATGTTCCGTCCCAAGTTAGTTTTGACGCATTTAATTGGGTAATAAGTTTTCCATATCGGTCAAATATGGTTACTTCGGCTTCAGGGTAATTAATTAATCCTTTTACTTCCCAAAAATCATTATAAGTATCGTTGTTTGGGGTAAAAAATTTAGGTATAATTAGAACAATAAAATTTTCTGCGTCGTAACCGCAATAGTTTATTTCCCTAACATAAGCAGTTTGCAATCCACTTGGCACATTAAAAAAGACATTTGAACTTTGGTAATTGATTCCGTCAACGGAATATTCAAAATAAACTTCTTCTTGTTTTAAATAGATGACAACAGTGCTTTCATTGACGTCAATACGGTCTATTTCGGGTGTGTTGTGTTCTATAACAGTGATTTTTTTTGTACTAGTGCAGTTTTCTGGGGCTGGACTTGTTACATTGACAGTATAAGTTCCTGGCGTAGAAACGACAATTTTTTGAGTTGTTTCACCAGTAGACCATAAATAAGTCATACCTGAAAGTGAAGCATCTAATGTTGCAACTCCTGATTTGCATAATACGACTTCTTGATCAGTAACAACTGGCGGTGTATAAATGATAATATCTATAGGATTTCTATTCATGGAAACGCATCCATTGTTTACTGCTTCCGCATAATAAGTTGTGTTTTGCGTAACATTAGGGATTGTAAAACTTGTTCCTGTTGCTTCAATAGTTCCGCCAGTTACGGTAGAATACCAATTGATGTTGCCAATATCTGCGGTTGCTTGGAGCGTTACAGATCCAGGACCACATCTAGGAACTGGAGTATTGGTAGATGTAATGGTAGGAATAGTGTTTACGGTCGCCACAACAGGCGTTCTTGATGTTGGACATCCAGCTTCTACATAATAAGTCGTAGTAGTTGATAATGAGGGGGTGGTATAACTATTGCCAGTTGTCAATAAATTTCCATTTATTGCTGCATCATACCAGTTTACTGTTCCATTGGAAGCAGTTGCTTGAAGAGTAACTGTTCCTGAACCACATCTTGATGCTGGTGTAGTAGAAGTAATTTGAGGAATTGTTATAGTGGTACCAGCTGAAATTTCAAGAATTGGATCTTCAGGCATACCGCCGTATTCCACAATATACCCTTTGGGTTGGTAATTTCCGCTTGCATCACCGTTTAATTGTAAATCATTCCATGAGCCTGATATACCAACACCTGGCGCAGTTATGTGCGCATAGTGTTCTATACCATTGCTATTGTTAGGTTCATTATTATTCCAAAAAGAAAAATTAGGACTTGATCCATTAATGGCTCCATTCCAAAAAATTACTCTGTCAACAGCGGGTCCCGTTACCCATTTCCAAACACTTTCTGTTTCGGCATCGCTACCACCAATCCATCCTGCTCCCAGAGTCTGTTTCCCTGCTAATTGCGCTTCGTCGTCGGCTGTAATTGTTGCTAAGTATCCTTGAAGACCAAAATAGGTACTGGCTTCAGCTGCTGCTTTTGCCGCTGTCCAGCTAATGCCTAAATTAGGAACATATTGATAATAATGGCTGTTTCGAGGTAAGTAGTTTGCCTGCCCAATTGTGATTGAAAAGTTCCTATTACCGAAGGGAGTTGCGGAGGAATTACTGAAAATAATATCTTTTATAGCAGTTATAAAGTCCGTATACAATACTTCTGTTCCAAGAGTTGGACTCGATAATTTTAGTTTTCCTTCGGTAGGATTCCATTCAGAGAGAATATTCGGGTGTAATGCGGGATTGGCTAATTGTATTAAATCCTGCCCATTAACATATCCCGAAGAAATTTGGATATAAATCGCCTCAGTTCCTGTATCAATAGCATCTGATCCTGTTATGTTTACATCGGTTACTATGTTTAATGAAGTTCCCGGACAATAGTTTTGATTGCCTGTGGCAGTAATTCTTGGGGCATTTTCTGTAATAGATGATTTTATTGCTTTTTCGAGTGCATTAAAGGTGTTTTTTTTAATGCAAATTGGAATGGCTGAATAATTTGCCATGGGAACAAACAATAAAAAAGCTAAAGTTATTTTCAAAAAAGGATAAATTCTCATGTGATAAAAGTATTACTATTCTTATTTAAAAAAAATTATTTCGGCCAGTTCAGTTTTTGAAACAAATCCCAAACTACAATACCTGCACTTACTGAAATGTTTAAAGAATGTTTGGTGCCTAATTGTGGAATTTCGATACATCCATCACATAAAGCCACAGCTTCCTGAGAAACACCATAAACTTCGTTTCCGAAAACTAAAGCATATTTTTTTTCTTTTTTAACTTCAAAATCTTGAAGAAAAATAGCACTTTCTACTTGTTCGATTGCAAGTGTGGTTATATTTTCTTTTTTTAATTTTTCAATAACTTCAAGAACGTTTTCATGATGTTCCCAAGCTACGGTTTCAGTTGCGCCAAGTGCTGTTTTATGAATTTCTTTGTTTGGAGGTGTTGCAGTGATACCGCACAAATATATTTTTTCTATTAAAAAAGCATCGGCAGTTCTGAATACAGAGCCAATATTATGCAAACTGCGGATATCATCCAACACTAAAATGAGGGGTGTTTTTTTAGATTCTTTAAAAGCTTCAATGGATTTTCTTTCGAGTTCGCTGTTTTCCAGTTTTCTCATATATTTTTGGATTTTATTTCAATAAAAAAAGCTTCCGAAATTAGGGAAGCTTTTTTGTTATAATTAATTTAGAATTTAGCTCTTTGCGTTATCTGCTAAAACAGTTCCTTTTATTGTAAGTACTTTAGTAGGTTGTCCTTCAGCATTTGAAGTAATTGTTACCGTTTTTGTAAATGCACCAACTCTATCAGTAGCATATTTCACACCAATAACTCCTTTTGCACCCGGTGCAATTGGTTCTTTTGGGCTCGTTGGGACTGTACAACCACAAGAACCTTGGGCATTTGTGATAATTAATGGTTTGGTACCATTATTAGTAAAAACAAACTCACGTTTTCCATCTGCATTATGTGCAATAGTCCCGTAATCAATAACTTCGTTTACAAAAACCATTCCAGCGCCACTTACTTTAGTAGTTGCAGCTTTTATTTTTTTTGTAATCTTTGATGTTTCTTGTGCGTTAGAAGCTGTGACTCCTAAAACTACTAGCATCGCTAGAGTAAATATTTTTTTCATGTCAGTTTTAATTTAAGAATTAAACACAAATCTATAGAAAAAATAGAAATTACATCTTAAATTTTCCTTAAAAATATTTTAATTTTTGAAGTGATAGTTATTCGCTATAAAATATATAAATTCGCTGACACATTTTTTTTCATTTATTAAATATAAAATAACTTGGCATCTAAAGATAAAACGGTTAAGGAAACGCCATTAATGAAGCAGTACAACGAGATCAAAAGGAAATATCCGGATGCGTGTTTGTTGTTTCGAGTAGGAGATTTTTATGAAACTTTTGGAGAGGATGCTGTAAGGGCTTCAAAAATTTTAGGAATTGTATTAACCAAACGTGGAGCGGGATCTGAGACTGAAACGGCACTGGCTGGTTTTCCGCATCATTCCTTGAATACATACTTACCAAAATTAGTCAAGGCAGGACTTCGTGTAGCAATTTGTGACCAACTAGAAGATCCAAAAATGACCAAAACCATCGTGAAACGCGGTGTTACTGAACTTGTGACTCCTGGTGTTTCTATGAATGATGAGGTTTTACAATCTAAAACTAATAATTTTTTAGCCTCCATTTTTTTTGCCAATAAATCAATAGGAATTTCATTTTTGGATGTTTCTACAGGTGAGTTTTTAACGGCGCAAGGAAACGCAGAATATATTGATAAACTATTGCAGAATTTTAATCCAAGTGAGGTTCTGATTCCAAAAAATAATAAAAATGATTTTCGGGAAATTTTCGGGGATGACTATCATAGTTTTTATCTGGAAGATTGGATTTACAAAGAAGACTACGCATTTGAAACCTTAACTAAGCATTTCCAGACCGTTTCCTTGAAAGGATTTGGAATCGAAGAATTGAAAGAAGGAATCATTGCTTCGGGAGCCATTTTGTATTACTTATCCGAAACACAGCATAATAAAGTACAACATATCACGGCGATTCAACGAATTGCGGAAGATGCTTATGTCTGGATGGACCGATTTACAATTCGAAATCTGGAGTTGTATCACAGTTATAATCCAAACGCGGTGACGCTTCTGGATGTTATTGATAAAACGCTTTCGCCAATGGGCGGGCGATTGTTAAAAAGATGGTTGGCACTTCCTTTAAAAGACAGTGCTAAAATAAAAAGTCGTCATCAAGTTGTTTCTTATTTGAAAGAAAATCAAGATGTTTTGAAAAACATTCAGAAGCAAATCAAGCAAATTTCTGATTTAGAACGTTTGATTTCGAAAATTGCAGCCGGAAAAGTGTCGCCTCGTGAAGTGGTTTATCTGAAAGAATCATTGGATGCTATTATTCCGATAAAAACGCTTGCTTTAGAAAGTCCGCAAGAAGCAGTAAAAGTGATTGGTGACAGTTTGCACAGTTGCGAATTGTTGCGTGAAAAAATAAAAACGGTTTTAAATCAAGATGCCCCTGTGTCTATTGCCAAAGGAAATGCGATTGCCAAAGGAATAAATGCGGAATTAGATGATTTACGAGCAATATCAACTTCTGGTAAAGAATTCCTAGAAGGAATCGAAAAACGAGAATCACAATTAACGGGGATTTCATCTTTGAAAATTTCCTTTAATAACGTTTTTGGGTATTATATTGAAGTTAGGAATTTACATAAAGATAAAGTTCCATCGGAATGGATTCGAAAGCAAACTTTGGTTAATGCAGAGCGTTATATTACAGAGGAATTAAAAGAATATGAAACCAAAATCCTTGGTGCCGAAGAGAAAATCCATAAAATAGAAGTAGAATTATTTGAACAATTGGTTAGTTGGATTGCTACTTATATCAAGCCAGTTCAAATGAATGCTAATTTGGTGGCGCAGCTGGATTGTTTGTGTTCTTTCACCCAATTGGCTATCGAAAATAAATATGTTTGTCCGGAACTTGACGAAACATTCGAGCTGGAAATCAAAAACGGAAGGCATCCTGTTATCGAAAAACAATTGCCTGTTGGCATGCCTTATATTGCCAATGATGTTTTCTTGGATAGAGAAACGCAGCAATTGATCATGATAACTGGTCCGAATATGTCCGGAAAGTCTGCTATTTTACGTCAAACGGCTTTGATTGTGCTGTTGTCTCAAATGGGAAGTTTTGTTCCAGCAGACGGTGTGAGAATGGGAATTGTCGATAAAATATTCACCAGAGTGGGAGCGAGTGATAATATTTCGATGGGAGAGTCCACTTTTATGGTCGAAATGAACGAAACGGCTTCTATCTTGAATAATATTTCCGATAGAAGTTTGGTGCTGCTAGATGAAATTGGAAGAGGAACTAGTACCTATGACGGAATTTCTATTGCTTGGGCCATTGCAGAGTTTTTACACGAACATCCTTCAAAACCTAAAACATTGTTTGCAACGCATTATCATGAGTTGAATGAAATGAGTGAATCTTTGCCTAGAATTCAGAATTATAATGTGGCTGTCAAAGAATTGAAAGATACAGTACTTTTCATTCGAAAATTGGTAAAAGGAGGAAGCGCACACAGTTTTGGAATACACGTGGCAAAAATGGCTGGAATGCCTCAAATCGTAATTTTGAAAGCACAAAAGCTTTTGAAAAAATTAGAAAAGAATCATTCGAGTGATGCGTTAAATGGAATAAAAGCTGCTAAAGACGAAATGCAAATGAGTTTCTTTAATCTGGACGATCCTTTGTTAGAGGAAATCAAAGAAGAGATTCTCAATTTAGATATAAATACGATTACGCCTATGGAAGCATTGATGAAACTCAATGAAATTAAAAGAATGTTGACCAGAAAATAATTTATTTTGTTTTAAAGTTTACGATATCAGAACATTAACTTTAATCTGTAATTTTTTTATAAAAAAGGCTTGTTTAATTCAATAAATGTCCTAAATTTGCATCCGCAATACAGAACAAGTATCGCGGTTCTTTCTAAGAATTGAAAATGCGAAAATAGCTCAGTTGGTAGAGCGCGACCTTGCCAAGGTCGAGGTCGCGGGTTCGAGCCCCGTTTTTCGCTCCAACACCACATAATGCTCGGATGGTGAAATTGGTAGACACGCTGGACTTAAAATCCAGTGAACAGCAATGTTCGTGCGGGTTCAAGTCCCGCTCTGAGTACAACAAAAACCCTTATTTTATAAGGGTTTTTTTGTTTTTGGCTCTATCCTGATTATGAAATATTTTGATATAATTATTCAAACCGAGCCTACAAACGAGCCTATAAACTTTAAAATCAAAGTTGGAATGCGGGACTTTTCAGAAGTGAAATTATACATACCAAAAGTGGACGGAAAACCAACGGTTTTACCAAATCACCGTTGGTATGTATATTTTTATTTTAGGAATCCTGCTACTAACAAGATGACAAAGTTTAAATATTCATGCAAAATAAATACCTATAAAACGGTTGCTGATCGGAAGCAAGCGGGCAAGGTTTGGGTAGATTTTTACACACTCTTACTAAATCAAAATCACAATCCATTCAATAAAACAGAAGTGATCTTAAAGACTTTTGACGAAATTGAATTAGTGGCCAAGGAACTTGTTAAGCAAAACGAACCCGAAAAAACCTTTGACGAAATTAGATATACCGTAAAAACAGGACTGCAATACGCTTACAAAAATAAGTTAGGGACTTGGAAAGAAACTACCGCCAGCGACTATAAAACTCGATTAGGCGTTTTTATGGAGTGGGTTACATTAAATTCGTTACAGGATTTAGACATAACAGAACTAAAAGAGGTTCACATCATTGCATTTATAAACTGGCTTATTAAACCAAAGCCTGAAGGTCGTGGAGTGAAAGGAACTTCCCAAGACAATTACAAAAGATGTTTATCCGGATTAATTGGAAAATTAGTAAAAGATAAAATCATTGAAAAGAATATCGTTTCTGAAATTGAAACAAAAAAAGATGATCCAATTAAAAACACTCCGTTCACGGGATATGAAGTCAAAGATATAAGAGACTATCTCTTGGTAAACGACATTCAACTCTATTATTTTATCCAATTTGTAATTTATACCTTTTTACGTCCACGTGAAATTATACGCTTGACAATGGAGGACATCAATTTGCGTGAAAAATATTTACAGGTAGAAACAAAAACTAAGCGAAAACAAACTAAAAAATTAGTGGGTCCTATCATTGACTTTTTGGAAGGAATTGACGTAACTAACTTACCAAGTAAGGCAAATCTATTTACTAAAAACGGGGTTATTGAGGTTTGGAACGCCAAAGAAAAGACGAAAGTCGATTACTATGGACATAAATTTGAGAAGGTAAAAACGCATTTCAAATTTAATAAAGATTACGGGATTTACAGTTTTAGGCATACGGCTGCTATTGATTTGTTTTACTCTTTTATGAAACAAGGATCCACGGAACACGAAGCCATTTTAAAACTGATGCCTATTACTGGGCATTCAAGTGAAACCGCATTAAGAAATTATTTACGTGATGTTGGTGGGATGCTTCCAAAGGATTACGGTGCAGATTATACGCTAGAGTTTTAAAAGGTAAATTTACCTTTTTTATATTTTCCTGAATACAGGATTTTCAGACTGGTTCAGACTGGTTACGGAAAACCTACACTTTCCATCATATAAAAACAAACCTATAAGTTGATTTCAAACGATACTTTAATAAAAATCGAAGCCTTATTTCGTTATTTACAAATGCTCGACTGTCCTTCTGTACAACAATACGACCCTACACAAGAATATAGGACCTACTGTGCTTTTGCTATTGGGTTAGACTGGAAACACAATTGTAAAACGGCTTACTTAAATTTTCCTGTTGACAAAGTTCGCTCCTGGCATTTGAAAAATTGGGAGAAAAGAAAAAAGGAAATACCGCACGAATCCTTTGTAGAAGATTTTACAAATGAAGAAGTAATTCGTTTTGGTTTTAGATCATAATTAAAAAAGGCAACTATCTATTAGTTTGCGCCAAATTATTTTAAATGATTACATAATATTGATAGATTTTAGCTATTTTATTGCTGCATTAGATAGTCAAAATCTGTTGTTTAAGAGCAACAAAAGTTTCTATATTTGCAAAAACAATCAATAACTCATTCAATGGACAATCTTGAACAAAAGATTATAGCATTAGAAAGTAAAGTAGAAAACATTGGAGATAAATTAACCGATGGTTTTGAACTAATTTTAGCACGTCTTGATTCTATAGACAATAGAATTTCAGACTTAAAAGGTAATGCAAAAGGTAATTTAGGAGCTGTTGAAGGCGCTGTTAATGATGGCTTCAAAAAAGTTATTGAAGAACTTAAAAAAATAAATCACGTTACAAGATACGAAGATATGCATGATAACTTACCCTCGTCACTAGGTAAGGCTTAATGCTCTTTCATAAAAGATTAATAAAAAAAACCGTCTCAGTATGAGACGGTTTTTTTTATTTTATTTTGGATTCTAATTTAAAGCTTACTTTAAATTATCCTATTGACAAAGTTCGCTCCTGGCATTTGAAAAATTGGGAGAAAAGAAAAAAGGAAATACCGCACGAAGCATTTATGCAAGAATTTACAAATGAAGGAGTAATTCGTTTTGGTTTTAGATAATAAAAAAACCACTCATTGAGTGGTTTAAAATTCACTTATAAGTGAATTATTTCTTTTTTGCAAGCTTCTTTTTTGCAACTACTTTCTTTTTTACTGGTTTCTTAGCAGCCGTAACTTTTACGACTCCACCGCCTTTTACGTATTTGAACCCTTTTTTTAAATGCGTTCCGCACGCTGTAGTTCCTTCTTTCTTTGATACTCTTTTTGTTGCCATGATTGGTTTGGTTTAATGGTTGTTTTTTAAGAATTTAATTTTTTTGAGTTTCTTGCCTTTTAAAATACAAAGTATTTTTCGCAAATATATTTCTGATAATTGATTGTAATCAGCGTCAGGCAGATTGTATGCTATTAGTTTTAATGAAAAATATATTTTTCTTAAAAACGCAATAAGTATTATTTCTACTATAAGAAAGAACACAAATAACGAAATGCAAATTGCTGTTAACATGATTGGTTTGGTTTAATGGTGATTTATTTTTTCGAAAATCGATAGACTTCTTTTAATAATTTAATATCTAAGTATTTTCTATCAAATGTTTTAAAAATATCTCTTAAAATTTCATACTTGATTTTCGAAGCAAAAAGTGCAGCTTCTTCAGTTTTGAAAATTGCAGGATAACCAACTCCTTTTATGGTTAAAGTGTATTCACCTGTCTTTATTTTATTGGTTTGTACTGTTCCGGGATATGTTTTTATAACAACACCGTGCGAAGTTTTTTCAGTTTTTAAAGCTTTCATATATTTAATTTTTTAAATTCTCTCTACTTCATCCGTGAATTCTAATTCTTCCTCCGGCTCCAAGAATTCTGCAATTTCTTCATAACGTTTTGGAGCGAAACGCTTAAAACCTTCTTCCCAAACAATGTGATAACCCATACCGTAACGCCCTCTATTTTCCATCAGGAAGTTTTCGACGGTTACAATGGCATCTACAACGTGCGTCCAACCTTGATCGCCTTTGAAATTCCCGCCTTTGGTAACTTCAAAAATCAATATGAAAGATACGTTTGGGTATTTTTGTATGAATCTTGTTTTAAATTCATCAGGCGAGATTTTCTCTTTACGGATATAATCTGAGATCATGTCTATAAAAACAAAAGTGTATTTTCCTGTAGCGATTTCTTTTTCTAAATCTACCAAAGTGTTTGAATCACTTGGTTCGGCTTTTGAGTTATCCGCTAAACCTGAATTTTTCCAAAGTTCTTGTGTGGATAAATTGAAACCCTGATCCGCAAAATTGTACAATACGTTTCCAAACTTGGTTAAATAATTGGCAAATTGCAAAGCACCTGCGGTTTTTCCGTTTTTAGGCGGTCCCCAAATTGCAATTTTCATGTTTTTGGCGGGGTTCTGCATAAAGTTTTCCCAACCGTCACCCATTGGCAAACTCTCAAAATGCATTTGCATCAGTTTGTTTTTGGTTGGTTTAGTTTCATTATCGTCAACTCCTGGAGTTTCAGGATTTGAAAACACCTCTATTAATTCCGTTGGAATTCCGTTTGTAAAACCCGTATCGTTATTCTTTATAATTGGCACTTTCAAGCCTTCAAACAAAGCATAGTTTCCGTTTTGATTGTGCAAACTTTCCAAACGGTTTTTTATAGCCGTAACCAATTCAAAACCCGCTTCGGTAATTGATAGCGTACCGTCAAAATAAGAATGAAAAATAGTTTCTTTATTCATTCGACTTTGTTCGTAGCCACTTGTAATTGTTTTTTCAATATAGAATTCGTCAAACTCTTCCTGATTCCATTTTTCGTCCTTGAAATTTTTATATAAAATTTGGGCTTGTTGCGCCTTAATTCCTTGATATTTTGGTAATGCAACAATATCGTTTACCGCTTTTTGAACTGCGGTACTTTCGGGTTTTATGGCAAATGGTTCAGGGTTATTGGTCTTTTTCTGTTCGTTCGGTTTACCTACAACCGCTTTCTTTACTGTTTTTTTTGTTTTTACAATCCCTTTTTTAACCGGTTCTTTGGTCTTTTTTTTGTCGTTTGGTTTAACGGCACTAAAATATTTACTAACGTCAATTTTATTCGTCAATTTGTTTTTGCCGTTAATATTTTCAACCTCATAAACCAATGGCTGTAAATTATGGAATTTTGGGTTATAGTTTTCTGAAATAAATTTTATTATTTCGGGTAAAGTTATTTTGGTAGCAACTATTTCCGCTGTTATGTTGTCAACTACGGCGTAAGCAACTATAGTGCGTTCTTTTGTTTTTTTAGTATCAGGCTCACTTATAATTGCTTTTCTTATTTTGTTTCGCAAAGCAGTCGGAAGCCCTTTTTTATGCCACGTAATTACACCGTGTTTATTGACTGTGGCAATTTTTATTTCATTTTGTAAAAATTCGGTTGCTTCGCCTTTTTTCACGGAATTAAAAGAAAGATCTTGTTTTTTAGCAACTGGCTTTTCAATTGGCTTTTTCACTTCAGCTTTCTTTAAATCCTCAAAATACAACGGATCGCCTTTTTCGTCAAATTGCAATACAAAATCTGCTACTTTTTGTGCAGCAGTACCGGCTTTCATGATAAATTTATTATCGTCTTTTATTTGCGTTAAAACAGAATTCCAACCTTTCAAATAGGCGGCATGATTTTTATTGTTGTGCCACACTATCCCGGCTTCAGCACTTAGGAAGATTGCGCCTAGTTCGGCAACCAATTCTTCAAACGCATATTTTTTAGAGCCTTGACTTCCTGTAAAATCACGGCTTAATCTTTTGGATGCGCCTGTACTATGGGAATATTCATGTAATAACGTTCTGTAATAATCCTGCACCGTGTCAAAATCTGATAAATACGGCATTTGAATTAAGTCTCTGCCTGGACTATAAAACGCACGGTTTCCACCAAATTTAAGCGTTGGCTGTGGCTTTGGATAGTTTTTAAGGATTGCTTCGGGAATTGGCATGCGGTTCGCTTCGTCAGCGGGTTTTTCAAGATCGATAAAACCAATTTTGAATTTGTCTAAACCAAAATCAATTCCTTCAATATCTTTTCCGTTGTAAACGTGATAATATTTAAGCATTGGGATTACGCCTAAATCATTTTGTATTCCGTTTTCAGTCGCAAAACTTTCTACTTTGGTTTTATCGTAGGAAGAAAATTTCAGGTTTTTTGGTCGGTCTTCGGCTTTCCAAATTTTGGTAAAATACACCACTTCAAACCCTTTTGCGCCTTTTTTTACTTTCCCTTTCAAATCCTTGATCTGTTTAAAAGTCAGGAAGAAAGGATTTTCAAGCGGTTCTAGTTCTGTAAGCATCAGCACATTTACACCTCGGTATCTTTTTTTAGATGCAAAATTAAAAGGAATCGTGTAGCCGGTCCCGTATTCCTTTGCTTCCCAAGTTTTCTTGTAATCACGGGAGTTTGCTGCTTCAATCATTTTTACGATTTTAGCGGTAATCATGTCATATACTTCGGTAGGGGAAACTTTGCCTAATCCTTGCGGTTCGTCTGTAATGGCTTCGTAATCTAATCCATGCAAGAAACTGGAAGGAACGGGTTCAATTATGTAATCGTCGTTTTCCAGTTCAAATATTGAAGCTTCAGGATAAGCAAGAAGTAAATTAGCAATTCGGGAAGCAATTTCGGTATTGCCTTCTTGGATGGCTTGGATTCGAATTTGGTTCAGGCTTTCACGACTGGTTATCGCGCCACCTAAACCATTGAATTGGTTTATTAATGACATGGTTGGTTGGTTTAATGGTGATTTTTATTATTGCTCAACTACCCAAGTTTTTCCGAGTGCCTCTACAATAGTGTGAATTTGGTAATTATCCACATTTGTATCTAGGCCACCTTTAAGGAATTGGTCAACAATATTCAAAAATAACAATTCTACTTGAATATCTGTAACTAAATAATTACTTTTTGCAGGGAGTTCAAATTCTGTTTTGCTTGAAAATGCATTTCCAATCAGAACGCCTTTATACATCAACTTTATTTGTTTAACTTTTATCATACCCGCAGTAAATATATTCATATCATAGGTGGTAGGGTTGTGAAATCCTATGTCGATATCCAAATATAATTTACCGTTGCTTAGGCGCATTTTTCGAACATTACGAATATCCATTGTCATTTGTTCAATGACTTTAGAAAAATCGTTTTTTTTCTTGAAGGCGAAAAGCGTCGATACAACCGCCGCTCCTCCCAGTACTTTTAAAATTGTTTTTCCTTCCATGATTACGTATATTTTTCAATGTTAGCGGCACTCACAAAACCTATTGTTTGTCCGGTCCATAAATCACCATTCCAAAAATCATTATAAAAAACAGTGTACGCATTACCGTCAGCACTTTGCGAACGTATCACGCCTACAGCTTGTCCGTACGGTATGGTTTTAGCTACTTTTCCAGTGCTATAATACGTTCCATCGGCTTTTTTGATGGTTTCATAAATGTTTGCACCTGCTTTGTTTGAGACCATTACTTTAGTTCCGTTTGGAAGTACGTTTCTGTTGATGGTTGGTATTTTTGCGTATTGATCGAGTGAAATTTCTTTTACTCCTTTCAATCTGTACAACATCGCTTCGGTTTGTGCTCCAAAGAAACCATCTGCGGAAATTTTCATTAAGGCTTGCAATCTTTCTACTTCAAGCCCTTTTGAACCTATGCTCAACACTTTGGTTAAATACAACGCAATGGGTTTCGTGGCTGGATCAACTACAGCGTTTATATCCGTTAGCGGAGCGTCAGTAGTTAATGGTTTTTTGTTTTTTGAATTAAAATAAAGATAACCACCGCCTAACAGTAGGGCTACGCCTACATAAATAGCTGTGTTTTTATCGTTGTTTTTACTGGGTTCTTTAGTTGGTTGGCTCATTTTGTGGTTGGTTTAATGGTGATATGGTTAAACTGGTATTTTGGTTCGGAAAAATAATATTAATTTAAGAATAAAAAAACCGATTGTTCCAGCTCCTATTATCATCAATATCAATTGCCATTTTGGAATAGGTCGGTTTACTGGAATGTCTGTATGTGAATAAACAGTTTTAGTTCTGTAAATGATTTTTGTAAAACTGGAACTGTCGCTTTTTGTCGCACCCACTCGGGCATTAAAATTCAAGCTTTTGTCTTTCTTGTCGTAAAAAGCACCAAAGGAATTATCTCCCGATGTTTTTTTTGTGTTCAGCTGTGCGAGTAAACGATCAACTGCTATTTGGCAAACGGAATCACACTCTTTTTTATCGGTGTAAATGCGTCCAATGACAATTTTTAAACTGTCGATAATTTCCCTGTTTACGGTTATGATCTGCAATTTATTAATGCTGTCATAATTTATTGCTGTGGTTTCTGTTTTGGTTTCCAATGGTTGTTTTGACTTGCAACTCACTAAAAAAAGTGAGGAAAAAAGCAAAATCACAAGCAACGAAAAGAAATAGGCTAGGGCTGTTTTCATGATCGGCGGTTTCTTGGTTTGTGCTTTGCTTTTTCTCTTTTGTCGGCTTGGTGCATGATGTACCATCTGTGCAAGTTGTACCCAACGAATATCAATGCTGTAAGTAGTTTTAAACTCTTTTCCATGTCCACA
This sequence comes from Flavobacterium melibiosi, assembly GCF_048158545.1. NCBI lineage: Bacteria > Pseudomonadati > Bacteroidota > Flavobacteriia > Flavobacteriales > Flavobacteriaceae > Flavobacterium > Flavobacterium melibiosi. The sequence continues at coordinate 31,302 of NZ_JBLNKU010000007.1, forward strand.
AAATTGAAAAATAATAACATAAAGGAGTATAAGAAGGTTATTTTAAAGTCTATGATTTCGGCTAATAATTTCATAATTACGGCTTTTTAGGCGAGTACGTACTCTGATTAAAATTGAAATAAGTAAACAGGAAATACGCCACTGCACCAAAAATTTTAATGTAGCTTTCTGTTAATGTGCTAAGTCCTAAACCGGATAACATTCCTGAATTTTCATTTAGTAAAATGATTAATCCATAAACAAATGATCCTATTTTCCAAAAAACGGTGTTGATTACTGGCGTAGGTTCGTTTAGTTTACTCATGGGTATTGGGGTTTTTAAATTGTCGTTTATTGAATTGATGCAATGGTTCTTGTCTAATTTGTCCAGGACATGAACCAAAAAGCGTCCTTTGGATTTTAGTTTATTTAAAACTTGGTTTCGTCCCAGTGCGCTCGAAAGCGTTTCTCCTTCTCTGCCAAATTTGTACCCGTCCGGCTCAATAAGTACGGCATTCCAAAACGCTCTAAATTCCCTATTTGCGAAAATGTCCAAGTTCTTTGCTGTATTCCTAAAATACCCGGATTTGTTCTCTACGTACCAATAATTCACGATACTTAAAAGGAATATCAGCACTAATGCGATGTTGAATAATAGGAATCCCATTACTGTAAATTCATTAAGATTAATTCTCTGACTGTCATTGGCTCGTAACCAAAAACGAAGTTGTCAAAAACTGCGTTTATATCAGGATCAGTTTCTCCGTTGATGGCAGTTACTAGATTGAATTTTTTACCTGTTTTTAAATAAAATTCATAATGTGCCGTGTATCTACCATAGAGTAATGCGTATAAATTTGGGTTTTTAGATTGCAAATAATCATCCGCACTATAACGCTCTTCTTTCATGGACTTACGCATTTTTGGGCTTGAAAAACCAATAACCGTTTCGGTTCCATCTCCTACAAATACAGGCTCTAAATTAAAGTAATAAGGTTGCATAGGTTTAGTAACTTGAAGCTCTCCTGCCCAATCTACCCAATGCATATCTTTTTTCCAACCTAAATAAGTATTTGGATAAATAACATCATTATACTCATAATCCCCATAGATTTTATGACATACAATTCTAATCGCTTCTTTCTTATTTTCAAAATAATATGATTTAGATACTTTTTCTCCTTTCATATTAGTTACAGGTTCACGTTCATTTAACCAACTAAAATTGCTAAAATCTTTATCTGTAAGGGTATTAAGATTAATACCCCTTTGTTCTACTATATAATCTATTACTAATTGTATCATAATTGAATATATTTTATGCCTACAACATCGTAAGCTTTTAATTTAATTTTAAATAACATATTTTCAGTTCCAGTGTGCATTGTAGCTTTTATAACCCCATCAATATAAAAGTATAAAGTACCAGCTATATACCTATACTCATAAACTTGTATTGGATTTGATGTAGCCCAAAAAGAAGCAGGTTGATGTGGATAAAGTTGAGCACTTCCACTACCAATAATACCACCAAATGTTTTAAAAGAATTTGAATTTTGATACATAGATACTTGTGATAATTCAGTATTATTAGAAGCCTTTATAATAGTAAAATTTCTTTCATCAGTGCCACCTGCAACACCAGCTCCCATAGGGTCACCTAAAGGGCTTTTTTCTAATTTGAATTGAATTCTCCAAGTCTGTGTATAATCTAAAACTCTATTCCATGTAGCAGATTTATAAGTTGCATATATACCCATATGAAGCTCACCTTCTTTACTAATATCAAACGAAGTATCTGCAGTCCATTCTGCTGCTGTCGGTTTAAATACTGTTCCATAAGTAATTAATAAAGCAGACGCCTTAGTAGTTGAAAGTCCATTATCCAATGTACATGAAAAAGCACCTTCAACACTTCCTGTTGTTGCATTAACCAATATTTCCTGACTAGTCACGAAAGTTGCATAATTAATAGTCACACCTCCAAGAATAATTGCATTCGGATTAAGTATTCTATCACACATAGAAGGAGTAAAAAAGTCTCCTAATATTCTAATATTCCCTGTTGTCGATGGTAGATAAGAATCGGGTATTAATTCTTTAATCCAAGGAGCAGGAGCAATAGCAATGGTGTATAGTTTTAAGTTTCCATTTACATCTGTGCTTAAAACTCTATTAGTTGGCAACTGTCCATCATTTCTAGTATTTGGGTAGTTACTTAGTTTTAGGTCTTTATTTAAGAACTCGGTAACTTCCAAAACATCGGCTGCAACAATAGCAGCTTGGCCAACTCCAAAACTTCGCCCTCTTAATTTTAGTTCAAAAACTCTACCTGTATCCGTAGTATTATATTTTACAATTTCACTTGCTCCAACCACAAGAACTGGGTTAAGCACATTGATATAAGTGACAAATCCCGCTACATTTTGCGTTGCTAAAACAGTTGATAGAATTGGTTTAACAGTTGTAGTAATACTTCCTAATCCTGAAAGTTTCGTAATTTCGGCAGCAGTAATAAGACGCTCTCCGGTTACTTTATTTACTTTATTAGATAATAAATCATCAACCGTTTCTTTTACATAAACCGTAGGATTAGGCTTGGTCACGTCTGTTTTAACGATACCAAATTTAGCACTCGTAGCTTTAGAAACGGAAGTTACATTTGAAAGTAATTGAAAATCGGCAGCGGTGCTTTGTAAATCTGCTGCTCCGTACGTTCCGGTAACGCCTAACCACAAATAACTCTCTACTACACCGCCATTAGTTAGTTTTATTACGGTATAACCTGTGTTTTGATCCTGAATTAGTATTGAAGGTGTTTTAGCGTTTAGTACCGTTTCAATAGCACTGGCAGAGGAACCTAAATCTATAGTTTGAGTAGTGGATAAAGTTTCTATTTCGGTTACCGTTGGTTCAAAAGAGGTGATCTTAATATTGGCAGTGGTTAACGCTGTATTACCTATGCCATAATCACCACGCCCAATGTTTAATAACTCTACATAATAGGTTACCGGGTCAGTTCCTAAAGAGATTGCTTTAAATGTAGGTATCGTTTTACCGTCAATTGTAAATGAGGGTAGCGCATTAATTACATCGGCAAAATTAGCCGCCGTTGGGTCTATCGGTGCCGTGATCGCTATTTCGGTTTTTATATTGTCCATCACCGCAAGAAATGGTGCGAAAACTTCTTCTTTTGGAAACGAACTCACCTCTTTTGTTTCAGCATTTCGCATCAATATGTGATCCGCAGCTTCGTCTTGAGGTGGGTTTTTTATTTTTAAACGGTTGTCAATTGTTATTGGTCCTGGCATGTTGTTTTATTTAAAATTTACTGCGGAATTTTTAATTATTTTATGGTAATACACACGATTCTTCACTGTATATGAAATTATTTGTATTAACAATGCTGCCACTTACCCTTTCGAAACTACCTAATTCTATACATAAATTAGGATCACCCACATCGGCATCTAACGTGTAAGTGAAATAGATTCCACCTGAATTTGAAAGGCCTGTAAAAGTATATTGGGCATAGACTGTTGTTCCGTGTAGTTTATACCTAAATGTGATGTCACCAACGCCTTTATAATCAAATGAAACAAGTGATTTATAAAGAGTAGGCGTTTCGACAACGCAATTAACCGCTTCGGCTATAAACCCACCGTTATCTATTCTGTAGGATATACCATCAATACCGTATTGATACCATAAATTACCACTTCCTACAGGCGTGGACAAGTCAGAATTAATAAACAATTGAACTCCTAGATCAAGTGTGTTTACGGCCGCATAAAGCATTAAAGGAAATGCTGTTTGTGCACAAGATAAACTCGAAGAACTTCTTCCCGGACTGGAAAAACCAAACGAGTAACTTACTACCGGTGTTGTTACGGTACAATTAGCAATCATGGACCAGTAGGACTGATGTGTAATTGTTTGATCGCTCGTTGCAATGGTGGCTCCTAAACTGTTTTTTAGATACAAAGTAAAATTGACGCTTGCGCCAACGGCTGTAGTTTCTTGGTAGGTAATAGAAAAAACACCGCTGTCATTATTCAAGGTTGCACTTGCTGATGTGGATGCTGTTTGTATCATTTCAATGTATGAACCCGCAGGCGCATTGCTTGTTGTAATTGGGAACTTAACCGCACAGGTTGAATTGTCGTTGCAACTGCCTAAACTCCTGCATGATACTGATCCAAAATTAATCGTCGGAGTCGGTGGAACAACAACTGGTGGAACAACAACCGGAGGGACATACGCTTCATCCAGTTCAATTTCTACCAAAGGCGTGTAATTGTTTCTGTTTTCTCCGTCACCGCCGTTAAATCTTGCCGCTTCCCAGTAAAAGTTTGCGTCTTTATAGCCTTCTACAACATCGTTTATTTCCTTTACATATTCGTCTTGTCCAATGTTTGGAATACCGCCTTGTTCTCCTTTTGCTATCACACGTAATTGCAAATAAGGAATAGGGGTATTGTTACCGCTACCGCCTGTACCAACACCGCTACCGCCAACTATGAAAAGTGGGTCTCTTATTACGCCTATCGTTACCATTTGTTTGTGTTTTTGTGAATTATATTTTTTAAACTAGGCTACTCCACTCAGCGGGAATTTTTGTAAGCAAAACCCGGTTTACTTCGCCTACGGTAATTAAGCCGTTAGCATTGGGTTTAAAGACTCGGTTTGCTTTTGCAAATGCTTTACCCGGAATAGATTTGGATTCAATTACCGCATCGTGTCCTTTATTTACTTTGGATGGAAAAAGCGTAATTAAATAGAAATCGACAAACGAGCGAGGTAAGGAAATTTTTAAATAGCGAAACCACATTTTATAATATTTCTCTACATAGTCCAGTTGTTGCACCGCAGTCATTTTGCTTAATTTAAGAACAGATGTTTTCAAATCTTTGGCGGCAATGTGTCCAAATTGAATTAATCCTACATAGTTTTTTGTAGCTGAAAATTTTGAAGGCGAAAATGTTCTTGCGCTTTCAAAATACATGATAATCATTAACCAGTTTGGGTTGATTTGCAAATTAGCCGCTACACTTCTCACTTTTGCAATAAAAGCCGTGCGGTAAGCAATAGGTACTTGGGTTTCGAATATTAAAGCCATGATTGTATTTTTTTTCTGTTTTTGATAAGTAGTACTGATCCTAAAATGAACATGAGACTAAATACTATTGTGACACTTTTTTTTTTAGAAAATCAGCCATCCACTCACTTGGAAGTCGTGACAACATTATTTTTTGTACTTCGGCAACTGTGACTTGTTTGTCTTTATTAATGTCAAAAATTGGATTGGCTCTAGCCAAAGCGGCTGCCGAAATTCCGTTTGATTTAATTACAAAGTCCAAACCTTTATTTACTGCAGCAGGAAAAAATGTAATGAGGTACGTGTCGACGTAACTCTCAGGAACAGAAATTTTTAATATTTTGTACCATGATTTATAATACTTTTCAACGTAATCTAATTGCTGTACGGCTGTCATTCCTCTTAATGCAGTTGTGGTAGTTCCTATTTGATTTGCAGCAGCAGTACCAAACTGGATTAGACCTGTATAACCTAAAGAATTTGTGATAGACGGGGAGAATGTTCCTGCACTCTCAAAATTGATAATTGCCATTAACCAGTTAGGATTAATTTTCAAATTAGCCGCAACTATTTTCAGTTTTGCAATAAAAGCCGTGCGATAGGAACTAGGTACTTTATTTTCGTAAATTAATGACATGGTTTGGTTGGTTTAATGGTGATTTGGTTTTAAAAAAATTGCCTTTTTGCTACTCAAACTCGTGATGAGTAGCAAGGGCAACTTCACGCAATGAACAATACTAACTAGAGTAATTTTTTATATTTTAGCTTTAACCGTTTTTGGTTTTGAATCCTTGAAATACTGCATTCCTTTGTACACACCGCCTAAAAGCAACAACCACATTACCCAACTCATTCCCGCTTGTTGAACTACTGGAGGAATATCTTCTGTAGTTGTCGCAGTAGGAGTGGTTGTTGCTTTTGGTTTGGGCTTTATGATAACTTCGTTTAATTCGTTAACATTAACCTGCATCATTACTTTTTTAGGTAGAAATACCGCACTGATACTGTAATCTTTCATAGATACATGAGTAATCTTAACCGCTGAAATACTTGTTGCGGCTCCGGTAACTACAACAGAACCATTTTCATTAGTCTCTGCAATCCACTTACCGTCAATCCAAATATTAGCCCCTGGTAAAGGGTTACTGTATTCGTCGTAAACGGTTGTCGAAATTGTTATTTTATCGGATAAAATCGGAGTTGAAATTGGATTTACGAAAGTCGTATTTACCGTATTAAGAGGCACAAGCGTTCTTATAAATTGCGTTTCTAGGTTTTCAAAACCATCTAAAAAAGGTTCTTGATATCCGAAATAAGTTTTTGGTTCCATATTATAGCGAATTAGGGTATTTACTTCTTAAAATCGCATATTCCTGCGCTGATAATTCCTCTTTTAACCAAAACTTCAAATCGTATTTTGTTAATGATCCAAAAGGATTATAATTGACTTGATCTCCTGTAACTGGATTGTAGTTCAGTTTGCCAAAGGCAATAATTACTTGTGCAAATTGATTTTGGTTTACATATTTCAGTACTTCCAAAATCGCTTCTTCCTCCGTACCTCTGTCTTTCATGGCTTCCCAAAGTGCTGTTGAAACTTTTTGAGCATTAAAAACGGGAATAACAGGAATATACCCGCCGTTTCCGGTTGGGTCTTGCGCACTACCTGAATTATCATTCTTTTTGCTAACAATCAAGTACAGCAAACCAAGGCCTGCTAGTACTATTACGCCTGTTTTTAAGTTTTTTATTTCTTCGGGACTCATATCAGTGTTGTTTTTATTAAAAAAATGCTCCTCCTAAAAGAAAAGAAAGTTGTTGCAGTTGATAACTGTTAAATTGATTTTGCAACCACTCGATAAGATTTAGATCGCCACCTAATAGCGTTCCTTTCTTATGTCCAAAGGCATTATAAACACGTACAAACCCGTTGTAATTTAAGCCTGCTAATTGCTTGTAAACAGTGTCAAAGTCATTGCTTACAATCCCTATAGAACCGTTAATAGCGTCGGCTTTTCCTTTTGCTTGAGCATAACTCACATTTGCGGCAGCATAAGAGGAATTCTCTTTTATCTTTACAAAACGGTCTGTATATTTGTTGTAGATATAATATCCCAGTCCGCACACGGCAAAAAGTTTTATCAAAAACGGAATAGCTTCAGCACTTTTTTCAACCACTTTTGCACCCGCAACAATTGCCACTGGATTTCCTAATTTTGATACCTTTTTTTTCATCTTATATAAATTTTTGTAGCAATGCGAATTTTATATCACTGGATAAATACGCTAATGCTTTTGGTGATTTTACCATTTTCAACACTCTTTTTAACTGATCTGTTGATAAATCATTTACAGCGTCGATAGCTGTTTTTCTGGTCACTAATTCCATATCGGTACTAGCTATGACGGTTATTTCAGTTCTAGACATGGGCGTATTGCTGTATTAATGTTTTTAATTGAGTTGTAAATCCTTCATCGTTTATGAATCGGCAAACAGAACCTAAAAAATTAACTTGGTTTTCGTCTAAACTTTCAGCAATGTGTTCTAAAAGTTGGCGATGTCCTTCCGTCATTGGCGCACCTAATGCGCCTGCAATGGCCGGAGCCACGCCCCCTGATTTTAAAGCAGCAAAACCACTAAGCAACTCGGGCGCTCTATCCATCATAGCGGTAAATGCGGGACTGTCAAAAACAGATTTGTTTTCCATTTTTGCCAGCATTACAGCCATGTCTTTTTGTGCTTCAGCGGTTGAAAGTTTTGTAAGCGTGCCTCGATGTTCAACATCCAGTATGTCGTAATTTTTTTTCAACTCTTTAAAGTCGATTTTCAATTCGGCATATTGTTCTTCTTTGTCTATCAGGCGATCTGCTTTTCTTTGCATTCCTATTACATCAGCAAGCCCAAGTCCAAAAACATTAGGCACGTTTGGATTGCCTAAAAATGGGGTTGGTTGTTCTTGATACTGTTGTTGTTGGATTGGCTGAATTGCAGGAAGTGCATTCACTTGTTGCGGTACAACTTCTTGTTGGGTAATAACTGGTGAAATTTCAATAGCACAAGCATGATCCTTTTTAGAAGTCGCTCCTTGTTTGCTTCGCATTTCAACCCAAACTAATGTTGGTTTAGTTATAGGACCTAAATTATTTTTTATGTATTGCTCTAAATCTTCATTAGGAATATCGGTTAAATAAATAGTAGCTTTTCCAATGGACTTATTAGTTTCTTGGACTGTAATAGTTATATACCGATTGTCTTTTGATTTCAGATATTGTATAGTATTGGCTATGTTACTCATAATTATTGCGTGATTTTGAGTGTTATAATATGGTTTTGACAAATCCTACGTATAGGATTTTAGACTTGCTTTGATCGGGTTCAAAAGTGATGGAGATTTCATTTTGCAAAATCACATTGGGTGCGTTTATGGCGTAACTTTCTCCTTTTTTTACTATTCTACCGTCAATAAAAACAGTTGCTTCACCATCGTTTTGAAACGTTGGATTAATCATGTCTTTCAATGAATAATTCGCATGATTAGCTGTAATCACTTCGTTTATCAATTCTCCGGGTACAAACATCTTAGTTGGTATCTAGTTTTTCAATCATAAACAACACTTGAACCGTTACGGTTTGCGTTGCAGATAAAGACAATGCCACTAATCTGGCTTCAAAACTGCGACCTCCTAAAAAGTTAACCGGGCGCATACTGTCTCTAAATGTTCCGCCGTTTGTTTTTTGAGAAAAACGAACGTCAGCAGGTCTAACCACTTCGTTACCGTTACTTAATACTGATAAATTGATAATTCTATTTTCAGTATCTCCTGCAACTATTGCCGATATTGCCACCACTTTTCCGTCCGGAATTACAATTGGCTCATTAGCTAATACAGTACCGTTGGTAAGTGTAACATTGGCTGTTACATACTCGTATGTTTTTTCTTCGTACATTGGATTTGCTTTAAAAAAAAAGCCTTGCCTAACTAGACAAGGCTTTTTTTGGTTTAATTGGTTGGTTTAATGGTGTGATCGAATTACGATTTCAAAGCGGTTTGTAAACCTGAAAGACGTAAATAAACGTAGTGGTTTGTACCTGCTGCTAAAGTAACTCCCGGAGCAAACTTCAATTGAATCGTGATTGTTTTTGCATCAGCAAGCAAGATCAAAGATTTTAATTTTGTGTACTGGTCTGATGCATTTTGTCCTGCTGTAAGATTCGTGATGTCAATTGCTGGCATACGCAACACTTCTTTACCGTTTTGACTAATGATTAACGTAGCGTTTTGAAGTTCAGCAGGCAAAGAAATATTATAAGCTAGAGCTCCTTCTTTGCCCATATCAGCGTGGCTTCTATAGCCAAGTGAAATTTCATCAAAAACAACGGCTCTACCTGTTTCCAAGGTGTTTTTGTCAAACGTACAAATACCGTCAACTCTTTGAGTGGTTGCGTCAATCAAGTCGATTGTTCCTCCGCCTTCTATTCTTTTCTTGATTTCAAGAATTTGAGGGGTTAAGATCACTTTTTTGTTATTGGCGTCTCCTCGTAATTGCATTGTCAGGTTATCTGACATGATTGCCAAAAAGGCTAAAACTGTGTGGAAAAATACTGAATTATACATAATTGTTTGGTTTAATGGTGTTTTTTACTTTTTTACTTTTTTCTTAATTTTGGAATTGATTTGGTTTGCTTTATACTCCTGTAAAGGACAATAAAGGTGCTGCTGGCTCTAATTCGATAGGTCTCTCCCAAGTAGCGTCACTGTTTTCTCCTTCCCAAGGTGCACCTAAATACTGTTCGTAAGCAGGAGATCCTAAATGACCTACGATAGCCTGAACAAAACGATCTGTAGCGTTTAATTCAACTTTTGCGCCTGTAGTATCTACTACTTGTACTTTTACTGGAATAGCTTCTTTCAAAGCATCTGTTGCTTCATCGTACAACTGTTTTGCTCCTAATCCTAGCAATCCGTTTTGTACTGCTTGCGCAGCTGTTGTACTTGGATTGATACAAGCGGCGGCAACTATACCACCAACTCCTAAAATCCATCTTTTGTAGCTATTGGTAGAGGCGGGCATCACTGCTGAAACTCCGTCACCAATTTTAGCTCCTAGAACAATTGCGCCACCTGCTAAGGCAACACTTGTTACTGTTTTTGCTGTTGGTTTTTTTAACATTTTTTGTCGGTTTTAATGGGTTCTTTTTTTCATGATTTCAAATATTATTGCTTTTTACAATAAGAGTTTTAAGGCTAACAATCCAGCCCCTAAAATCAAAGGAGTTGATGATGATTTTTTAGCTGTTACAGGCGTTCCGGTTGAATTTGTTGTTGCTCCAGATGTGCTTGTTGAGTTTGTTGTTGTTCCGGTTGTGTTGGCCGCCGCTACTGTCGCAGGTGGTGGTGTTTGCACAACTGGCTTTGGAGGTACTACAATGAAGCTGTCATAAGTAGATTCGTTAAAACCTGTCCATGTTTGCCCTTTTTTATACATTGGCAATCCGCCCGGTATAGAAATTCCGCTTTTCTTTTTTCCATTAGGTATTAATTGAAATCCCTGTGTGGTAAATTGCTCAAAAGTGTCTTTTCTTAATTGTTCAATTGCTTTTTGGCGCAAAGCATGACCTTTTCTCGTACAACTGGCATATTTACTTTGTTGGCCGTTTATAGCGTCATCTAAGTACCCTTGTGTGACTAACATGAAACGATCTAAATTTGAACTGGTAGGTTGCTGATATATTCCTGACCATTTAACCATAAAAGGTAAATCTTGTTCTATGTCTAGTTTTGCTTTTTGTTCGCTGTAGGATGCTCCCCAACATGACAAATCAAAGCCGTTTGCGAAAACTGCTCCGAATGTTTTTTCCATTGGGATAATTGCCTTTAACACATCTAAACCTGCGCCAATAAAGTTTCCTGTAGCAAGACTTGTTGCTATACTTCCTACGTTTATTCCTTGAACTGATATGTTGCTTAATGCTGACATACCGGCTGTCGCTGCGCTTGATGTAAATTGAGAAAATGATGAAGAAGTTGGAGCAACGTAGTTTCCAGTAGGAAGACTTGTTGCATATCCTCCATAAGTCGAACCTGCCGGAGTAAGAGAGAAAGAAGGTACTATTTCTCCTAATTGTCCGGCTGTAGCTAATGCTTTTTTCAGTACTTCCCCCATATTAGGATCAATACCGTTTTCAACATTGGCACGAACAATTGTCAACATGCGATTTGTTACTTCTTTGGAAAATCCTTGTTTTTCCAATACATCAAGAAAAGAGTGAAAATTTCTGATGGTAATGGCTAAATTTGCGGGACTTCCTAAACCACTACTTTTTATCGGTGTTCCTTGACAAGCACAACCTAATGCGCTAACGTATGGACTTGCTAAACCTTTGTGTTTCATGGTATAATCGTGTTTTTGTGTAAACGAAACCTCTTTGTTGTCGTGTGTTGTGGCATCTATTGTAAAATGCATATTCCCATTTGGCACAATCACGTAAACGTGTGACCATTCGCTTGGCATAATTCCCGCTTGCTGTACCATTCTGAATGAATGCGGTATTCCCAAGTTTTGCAGAATTGTACTGGCTAAAATTGAATATGTTTTGCAGTCGAAACCTGTTTTTCTAAAATGCCATGCAGCACTTGGAGACATCAGGTTTTGCGTTTCACCGTCTAACTTGTATTGAAAATGAGAATACAGAAAATTGTAAATTTTGTTTACGGTTTCCTGTTTTGTATTTCCTTTCAATAGTGGCGCAATAGCTTTCATTTGGTGCGAAAACTTCAAAGCCCATTCAGACATGAAGCGTAACGTATCATAAGTATTGCTGTTATCGGCTTCTTTGTCAAAATTGTATTGAGTGCCTTTGTAAACTGGAATAAGTCCTTGGTAGGCTGCTCCATCCTGTAAAGTGCGATACAATAGTGTGTCAATGAAACTCATGCTTTTTTCAATTTTATAAAATGAGAGAAGTGCAAAGGCTTTTTGGTAAATCGTATTTTTGATGTACTACAACCTATAACTACTTTGCACCCAACTAACTCAAATCAATTCCGTATGAAATAGAAAGGCAAAGATGTAGGAATGCGTAAAATGTTAATTTGGATTTGTTTGTGTTGGTGCGGGATGGTTTGGATTTGTCAGTAATTATTTAGATTTGTATGGTTAGGTTTGGATTTATTCGGATTGTTCCTATGTTTATTGTGATAATTTTTTATACTTTTGAAAAACCATTAAACCACGTTCTTATGACCCAAACCGTACCACAATCAAAAAGAAAAGGAGAATTACAACAATTGCTAAATAAAGAATGTGGTTTTTCTTGTCATACCGTAAAAAAAGAAATTATTGCTGTTATTGTCGAAGTCAGAAAGGTTTCTCTCAAAGAAGCTATGGATACTAAAACGGTGTATCCTAAAGAAGTAGAGGAAGTGCTAAAACGTTTTGCATAAAAAAACCACCCGGTTAGGAGTGGTTTGAAGTGATTTTTGTAATTATTAGCAGTTCTTTCTGTTTATTTCTTCACCTAAGTGAATTCTGAAATATAATTTATCTTTTTCGGCTCCCCATTCTTCATTGCCTTTTGCTACTGAAATATATTTTATTTTTTTTGTTACTTTTCGGCTGTTTTTAGAATAACCGTTAGTAAATTCTACTGCATCATAATCGTATCTAAAATGATCGGTTTCTTTTGTAAAATAATCCGCAATAGATTCATTGGCCCAGTATTTAAATTCAGAAACCGGAACAAGTGTTAACCGACTTACAAAATAAGGTTTTACATCTCTATATTCTTCTGATTTTTCACCTGATAAAATCTGATCGAAATACTGTTTTTTTAAAGTGAGTTTTAAAATTTTCATGGTTAAGTTGGTTCTGTTAGTTTAAATTCTGTTCTAAATTTGCCCTCTGACCAACTCATAGGTTTTAAAGTAGCGATGTACTCATTTATTTCTTTTAATTTTTGAACTAAAATTTTATCAAAGTCTGAAAGAGTTTCGAAATTTTCAGGCATTTCATCTGAAAAATAATCTTCCTCAATTTGACGGCAATAATTTGGCGAACAAATCATTAATTGTAAATCATTTTCGTCAATTTCGTTTTCTTCCATGTATTGTTCTACTGATTCTACATCAAAGAAATATTCATTTGAGTCATGTATTACCAATGGCGTTTCTCCGTTCCATTCTAAAAATGGTTTATTATAGTAACTTTCATTATTGTTTTTTTTATAACAAGGTTTGCAATATCCGTTTTTGATATATGGATTTTCGCAATTTGTACAAATTTTATGCGTGGCTAACTCACGCCTAACAGTGTGTTCAGTGACAATGTATCTTGGAACAATTTCACTGCCTAAATTGTAGACTTCAATAGTTTTTTTAGATGGTAAAATAACATCTTTTTCTAATAGTATTTTTTCTTCGTTTTTCATGGTTCAATGGTGGGATTGGTTAGTTTATTTATTTTCTTTTAATGACTGAATGTTATATTTGTAAATCTGTTCGATTATTTTTTTAAAAGCATTAAAATTGAAAAACGCATTTGCTGAAAAATTACCCTCGGATGAGTTTATATTAACCGTGCAGCTAAAGCCGTCTCTTACGGATATTCTGTAGTAATTACAGTTGTTAAAAAACTGATCTATTCGCTTTTTTATGAATTCACTGTCTTCTGAATTTATACAAGCAAAATAAAAAGAACGTAATTTTTTTATTTTTTCAAGTTTTCTTTTTCTATCGATTCTTTTTCTAAATTCAATGAAATAACTTATCGGTTCTAAATTTTTCATAGTTCAATGGTGGGATTGGTTAGTTTATCAATTTTATTTTGTTTGTAGATAATGATCCTATTTAGCCTGGCAATTTCCTTTTCTTGTTCTAAATAATTGTCCAGTGAAAAAAACAGTATTTCCGGTACTGTTTTTAGTTTTTGGGAAGCCGCAACGGTTTCTAATTGTTTCCGTTGCTTTGCTGTGAAATTCCTGATATAAGTACTGTTTTTTATCATGTGCTATTGAAATGTAGATTTTTTAAAGGCGTTAGTCGTTATCTATCACGAATTTTACTTTAAATATTTCTCGAATAGTTCTAAATTCCTTTACTCCGTTGTAACTCATTTTATGTTCGTTAGCATAATTGGCTATTGTTTGTAAATTGAGATACTTCCCGGACGATTCAATAAATTGCACCAAGTCCTCATTTGTGAATTCCCCTGTGTGCATTTTTAGATCTAGAAATTCGATTAGTTTTTGTCCGTTAGGCGTGGTTGTTGGGTTTTCCATAATGGTTCAATTTATTGAGTTGCGCTTATAAGATAGTTAGGAGAAACCGCCTAATATAGTCGCTCTAGTGGGTTAATTATTGGTTGGTAGTGGGTAATCTCAATTACAGGATGTAAACCTAATCCTAAATTAGCCTGAGTGATTGAAAATCCATTACTTACCCCCATTTTAGGAATCTCCGAATTTGAATATAAAATCCAATAATAACCGCTTGGTATGTTTTCATTTTTAATAATTTCAATCCACCCGTTATTATTTTCGATACCTTGGAGGGATTTAGGTCTAATGGTTCCATTTGTTTGATAATCATTATTTCGAACATCAAATAAATCATTGTTTTTATATTTATTAAATATAACGCCAAACTTGTCTCCGCACCATCCATTATCTCCTTTTACGTGTTTTATTAAGTTTGGGTAATCCTTATATACTTCTTGTATTTTTTCTTCTTTTGTCATTTTAAAATATTTAAAAATTAGTATTACGTGGTATTCTCCTAACAAGCGTTTGGAGCAAGTTGCTACAACTTTTTTCTTTCTATTCAACTTTTTCGGTGGCAGCCTGCACCAAGCGCAACCGTTAGGGAACAGCTTAAGAAGCTCGTGCATCTTCCGACGTTTCATAAAAAACATCAATATGAAAAGATTTTAAGATATTTTCTTCTCTATTATGATTTTCTATAAATCCTTTATGTGCTTGGTAAAAAACTTTCTCCAAAGCATTTACATCAGTTTTTGCGATTACAATAAAACTATCAACATATCTTCCTTGATAAGGTTCTGCATTTGGTTCATCTTCATCAATTGAAATATCTAAATAATCAATTGAAATTTCAGTATAAAATGTTTTCATAATTCGTGGTATAAAGCCGATTCCCTAACAGCTAGTATATTTCAGCTTAGCATCGGGCTTGATTAATAATTGGTTTTGTGTCAGATTTATGGTTTCTCAACCGAAAGACTAGGCTTTTTTGTCCCAGCCGAAATTATACTAGCGAAACGTTAGTGGCAACCGCTTATAGGTGTCCATAAACTTTCTTTAATCTATCTTCAAATTTTTTTATTGTTATTTCAACATATAGTTTCACATCATAGCCTTTAGAATATTGCAAATAATATTCTGTAAAAACATCAATTGCTGTAAAATCATATTCTTTTCCTTTAATGAAATTAGCAATATCTTTTTCTAATTTTTCACAAAAATCTTCGTGTTAATGCTGTGATGCTTCAATTAAATTATCCATTTGATTAGCCATGTAAGCTCCTGTATCCATAACTATTTTTGATTTATTGGTTTAGGTATATTTGTCCATTGTAAGTCGTTTTCATTTTCGGGACAAAATATTATATCTGAATCAGTAACTTGCCAGAACAAATTTTTAAAATCATAATATCCTATAAATAATTCTCCATCAAAAAGGATTAAAACATCAATACTAAATACTCCATTACATTCAACATCTTTAATCGGATATTCTAATGCTGTTTTTAATTTTAAACTCATAATTTCTAGTTTTACGTGGTATGCCACTAACAGCTATTACAACTCACTAGGGCATCGGTCTTTTGGGTTATTATTGTTTTGTATTTGGTTTTATTTGTCACATCGGAAAGAAATTCGCTTACTTATCCCTAGCGTGCTGTACTAGCAGGACGTTATAGGCAATCCTAAGCAACATCGTCGAAAATAGAAACCTGATTAATATTTGATTTTTCTATTATTCCTCTTGCTGTATTAAATATTGTTTTTCCTGCTTCATAGTCTACTAAGTTACGAGCCATTTTAAGCATCGGCTGTTCGCCTTTGTATTTTGTGAAATCGTATTTGTGAAATTCACATAATCCTTTTAATTCCTGTTTAGCGGATGAAATAGCAAATCTTCTATCTCCCAAATCGTTTGGTAATTTAAAGTTTGTCCAATACAAGTGGCGACCTCTTTTTATTGCAGGAACCAATGGTTCATAATAAGGGATTACATTTTCAACGACCCATTTTCCGGTTTTATAATAATGCTGTAAAAACAAAATTTCTTGATATAATTTCATATCTGGGTAAATTGCTTCGGTTGTAGTTTCATAATTTGAACTATTCCAATACCTGGCTCTTGAATGACTTGGGCAAGGTGGAGAACTCCATATAAAATCAAATTCTTTGTAATGACCTAATAAATATTGATGCGCATCAGCAACAATTACCTTATCGTTTGGGAATCTTTCTTGATATAATTTTGCTGCTTCTTCATCAAGCTCTACAGCTGTAACTTCGCAATCTTCCCATAACAATCTATTGCCACCTAAACAAGCGTATAAATTCAACACTCGAAAAGGACTGCCTATAACAGCGGTTTTGTCGCATTGTGGCAATTCTGAATTTTTGGATATTTCTAGCATAATTTAAAGTTTGGGTATTGTTAGTTATTATTTGTGATTAACCAAATAAAGTCTGTTTGAAGGTTTTTAGACGAACTGACGTTAGCAGCAATGTTACCCAAAAATCCTAATAGACCTATCGAAATCAGGAGTTTTTTTTAACATTCCAGTTTCATCGTAAATTCCTAAACCACGATGTTTGTAACTTTCAATTATAATTTCACTTCCGACACAAATAATTTTATCTTCAGTTTCTTTAAAAAATACTTCTTGAAATTGCTCAACCATTTTTACAACTTGCAAGTCATTTAACCAAATGCCTTCAATTGCCAATCTGTTTTCAAAAAGCAATATTTTTTTATCATTCGTTTTAATGTAAATGAATTCGAAGCCTTGGTATTCGTTTGAATATGCGCATTCGTATAAATTTTCCGTTTGTCTGATGTCTGTTTTCATAATAAACACTGCTGCTAACCACGGTTTGGCGCAACCGCTGGTCTGATTAATAATTAAATTTTGTTATCACGAAGTCGCATTTTCCTAGCGGAAAATACTCGGTTCGCTTTGTCGCGGCTTCGCCAAGCCGTCGCCCGTTAATTCCATTTTGTTTCATTGGGAGCGCATGAAACGCCACCAAATAAAAGATTACTGATAAATTCAAATGTTTTGTTGGCTAATTGTTTCATGCGCTGGGGTTTGGTTTAATGGTGTTACGTCAACGTATCACGTTAACGGGTTGTTTGTATTACGTTAACGTGATGCAACGTGATTGCTACGAGAATAAATCTATTTGTGCAGGTTCTTTTGGTTTTTCAGGATTAACCTCCGGGTGATGAACGTGATTTGTATTGAGATAAATTACCGCTTGATCTGATAATACTTTCCAATTTGGGTAATAAAAATCCAGTGTTCTAATGGTTCGGGTTTCACCGTTGGTTAGCATTTCATAAACGACTCGATCTTGTGTGAAAAAATGACTGTGGTTTGCGGTTTTTTCTACTTTCATACTAAATCCTTTAATTGTTTATCTAAATCAATCCTTAGTTTTGTCGTTACGTGCTTGGTGTATAAATCCCTGTCGGCACGATGGAAGTTGCAGCATTTTAATATGGTTGCAGCTTGACTGACGGTGAAACTAATATTATATACTTCTTGGCTTTGTTCTATTTTATTTCTAAGCACGAAATACAAACTATTTACTATGTCAAATGTGATGATGGTATTCAGGAAATCGGTAGTCAATTCCTTTATGGCTACGTATTTATTAAAAATATCTAGTTCAATTTGCAATACTTCTAAATCTTTGAAGTGTAAATTTTTGACTGTTACTTTTGTCATGATGGGCGTTTGAGTTCATGAATTAATTCACCGTTTTCAAAAAACTGATAGACTTGCACCCGGTTTACGGCTTCGGTTGCTTTAAACCGTTTAATCATTCCGTTTATGATTTCCATGTTAGGCCTTTTGTTTAACGAAATGAAGGAGTGCCAAGTGATATTATTCTCATTAGGTGGCATTAAAGCCACCATCTTGATTTTACTGATCCCGTTTTGATAGGCT
Source organism: Flavobacterium melibiosi (assembly GCF_048158545.1). NCBI lineage: Bacteria > Pseudomonadati > Bacteroidota > Flavobacteriia > Flavobacteriales > Flavobacteriaceae > Flavobacterium > Flavobacterium melibiosi. Next base: position 49,586 of record NZ_JBLNKU010000007.1, read on the forward strand.
GGCATCGCTACGCTTTTTTGAGTTGTCTGCGAACGGTACTGGCTTCTTTTTTTAATTGTTTGTAGTCATACACTGCTTTAGCTTGTGTTTTTGCATAAATGACTACGTTACCGCCTTCAAATTCAAATTTTCGCATTCCGTTAGCGAGTGCTTCAGTTGTTTTTTTCTTGATTAACACACCTGCTTTGGCGTTGAGCCACATATTTTTTAACATGGTCCAGTTCAGGGACCAACATAAAAAAGCAATAAAAAGAAAAGAAAGAAAATACGATGCGTAGTTTAATAGTTGTAAATACATGGTTTAATGGTGTTTGTGGTTTATAAATAATTTTTTATGATTCTCCTACGGTGACAAATCCAGTTAAGCATATTACTGCGACTCGGCTAAAGGTGTCCCATTCGCCAGGATTGAAATTCCATTCGTAAAAACAGAATATGATGTAAAAAAATACTAATGGGAATACTATAATTTTTACTTTCTCGAAGATTTTTTTTAGTAATTTCATGGTTAACAGGTGTATTGGGTTGCAGCACGTTTTTTAATTGAATTTGTTATTTCTTGCATGTAGTTTGCAGGTAAATTATCTTTCACGTAGGTGATTAGTTCCTCAATCGTGATTTTGTTGTTAAAAAATCTACTTTCGATAGCATGGTATTTGTTAGAATAATTAATTTTTGCTTTTCTGATTGCGGCATTTTTTTTGATTATTGCGGCTTTAATAGGCTGTTTTTCTTTCTCTTTCAGGTGTTTTAGGTAGGCTTTTTTAGTATAACCAAATCCAATTTCTTTTTTATCAGTTCTCGTTTTATCCAGGTAATCATGCGGATTTAATGGTCGCCAATTTCTTTTTAGGAACCATCGTTGTGCAAAATTGATTCTCCAAACCCATTCTTTCAACTTGTCTACCATCATATCCTTACTAATCAGGAATTTACCGTTCCCATTACTTACATAAAATTCATCTTCAAATAAAACTAATGCTTTTTGGTACGTTCCGGCATAAGGTGTTGAACCTCTGTAAATTCGGGATAGGTATTTGAAAAATTCATGCTTCACTAATTCCATTTTTTCAGGACGGGTAAGTGTTCCGCTGTAGGCTTCTTTCTCTAAAACTTCAAAATCAATGCGTTTGTAATTGTGAAATTCACCAGATGCTAAGCGAGTTGCAAGGTTTTTGTCGGCCAAGGTGTGATTTCTTAAAAAATCAGTTCTATTTTGCGAAACTTTAACATTTGCCGGCGCGGCCCCAAGTTTGCTTTTTTCATCTTGCGCTTGGATGTTCTTGTAAAAAAAAGACGGAAGGCCAGCCGCAGGCGTTCCTAAAACAGGAAAATCGGCTTGTCCGTTTTCTGTATTATCAACTTTTATTGAAGTTCTTGTAAATGCCTTGTTTTTATCTGTAAACTCTTTACTAGTTTGAGGGGTAACGGCTTGATTTTCAGTGTTAGTGAAATTCCCTGTTTTAGCATCAAAAAGAACTAAAATTTTTGGCGAAAAATGCATTTTAACCCCTTTTTTATGACCTGCAAAACAATAGTGGGTAAAGAACCCGGCTCGTTCCAGTTTGCGTCTGTGGTTGCGCACGGTGGCGTTGCAAACGGGTAGTGAATAAACGAAAGTTTCGGTATCGTTTTGACGTTCTAATGCTGTGACGTGATAGCTATTAGCGTCAAAAGGTCGCACGGTGCTAGGTTCTGAAATGCTTAATTTCATGTACTCTTTAGTATATTGAGCCAGTTGTTTAGCGTACAGATGCAGGAGGTTTTCAAAAACTTGCTCTGAAGGGTATTTTAACGTTTCTTCTTTTCTTTTTTTAAGCAGCATGCCACGATCATTATTGAATTCTTCCACTAAAAGGTTGTATTCTTTAGCTTCGTATTTCAATTTTTTTTCTACTAGTTTAACATTTTTAAGAAAAAGCAACGGGAATTGTTTTTGAACTTCGTTGAGTTCTCCGGCACAAAAATTTTCAACTTGTGCGTTGTATTTCTCAATTTCTTCGTTTAGGGCTTCAACTCTGTTGTTGTGTATGGCTCTTTCTAGTCTAAAATTATCCATTGTCATTGCTCTAGCTTCTTTGGTTAGCATTGGCCAACAAGCAACGACTGGAGACAAATCTTTGATAACTTCCTCAAAAATTACTTTCTCAGGTCTTTTGGTGGGTGTTTTTTTAGATTGGTAAGCAGGTTTCACGCTAACGTTCCCGTTAGCGGGATTCCCAAAAATATTGGCTTGGAATAAGCTGCCAATACTTTGTGATTGGTTGGTTCTTGATTGCATTATAGTGGTTGGTTTAATGGTGTGGTTTAGGTTTTGCTATAAAAGCTTTTTTTGAATTTTATTTAAAAAATCATTTATTTTTTCTTTAAATTCTTCTTGAGAGGTTTCTTCCCAATATCCATTTTCATAATACGTAACATCATTGATTATACTAAATGCTTCTTTAGTTACAAGATTTTCAATATATAATAAAATCCCTGTAGCATGTTTTTTTTCTACTTTTTCACATTTGAAATGATATATACCCGGTGGCTTGAATTGGTGATTTTCTAAAGTTTGTATATAACTTTTCCCTTCTTGAAATGTAATTAGTGCAGGGTTATTTTTCATTTTTTTAGGTTTTAAAGGTTTTTAAAAAATTCTATTATTTTTAGTTCTTGTTCAGCTGTAAGTTTGCTTTCGAGGTACGCATACACTTTTATTTTTCTTACGTACGGAGGTTTTTCCATGTGAGTAATGCAAGCGCTTTCTTTTATTTTTACTACTACCATTTTTAGGCTTTAATTTGGTTCGTATTTTGAGAATGCTTCTTCAAATAATTCTAATACTGCCAGTTGTTCTGTTTCGTACAAAAGACTATTGTAATCCTCTCTAAAAAGTTCTTCGTCTTTGGTTTGGTCAATATGATTATTGTGAATTCGATAAGCACAATCTTTAGCGTCTACCATTATTCTGTATAAAAACTTTTTTGAATCCATAAATGTCCATAACCATCCACTGATGATTATTCCAATTAAGTTTCCTTTTATAAGAACTGTATCCCCTGTTTTAAAATTTTGGACGGGATCAAGGATTATGTTTAACTTTTTTTCTTCTTCCATTTTTTAGGTTTTAATTTGGATTTAAAATTTTAAAATCATCATTCAAGGCTTGGCATACATGGTAGTAACTTTCACCGTAATATATTTTTGCGTCAGCGTTTAGCTTTTGAAAAATGGAGCGCAATTCCTGATCCTGTATACCCAGTTTGTTCATTCCGTATAGCAGGAAAAACAACTGTTCAAATTCTTTGGAGGCTAGAGCGAGTTGCATTTTAAGGCTGTGTTATTGGCGCTCCGTATGAAACGGTTTTAAATTGAGCCTTCAACTCTTTCAAAAAACGATCCACGCAATCAGTTGTGGTATGAGACATTCTAAACCCACTTAAATAGTAATTTTGATATGCAGAAATTACGTGTCCAGCGTTGTCATTTCCAAACTTGTAATTATAGAAGTTGCAATAAAATTCTATTCGATGTTTCAAGTAAATCAAACCTCTTTTTGGTGTTGGTTGATAATTTACAAGAAGATCAAATTCTTGTCTAAATTTTTCTTGTCCTTTTGGCGTAATGTGATACACCTTTTGTTCGAAAACTTCTCTTTTTGAAGCGTAACCATCTATAACTAATTTTTCAAAAACTTCACAATTTGGAACCTGAAAAAAATTCCTGTAGAATTCTTTTGGCAATATTTTGTCTTTAAGTTGGTGCGACATTACACTTTCAAAAAGTTGAATACCTAAGCTATGAGATATTTTTTTCATTTCTTCTACGGTAAATAAAATTTCAGTATTCATAGGTTTTAGGTTTTTAGTAATTAGAATGAATAACGTTAGGTTTTGTAGCGAACAGTAAATATATTTTTTCGGGACATTTTACTTTTAGGTTGTTGTCCAGGACTAATTCAAATCTTCTACTATCACGAGTAATTACTTCCCTAGCATCCACTGGATAGGTTTTTTCGATTAAAACATATAAAAGCGGTTCGGATTTTGATATTTTTTCTTTATATTTTTCAAACTCTAATGCAGCATTGAAAATGCTTCTTTCTTCTTCGTCTAGTCGTTTTTTTTGAAGATTCAGGTTGTCGAAATGGTTTTTAACGAAAGTCTCGAATTTTAAAGGAACGGTTTTAAGATGCGTTCCGTCAACGAGTACTTTTGTTCCTCGTTGCTGTCTTACCATCGTAAGCTCCATTAGTTCGAGTAAACTAATTCATTAACAAGCGTGTTGATTTTGTCTTCGTCAATTTCGGCTTGGACTAAATCGCCGCAAATATTGGCGCATATTGAAATCACTTCGTTTTTTTCCATATTGAAAATATCAATTTGGTTGTCAAGAATAATGATTGCTTTGGGAGTGTTTAAAATCTTACAGGCTAATTTTAGTCTTACTGTAAAGCTTTTGAAGACAGAAACTAAGTTTTCTTCAAGTGGTAATGTTGGATTTTGCATAATTCTAGGTTGGTTTAATGGTGATTAAATATGAGAAAGGCGGTCTATTTCTTCGCTTTGTACTTCGATATTTATTTTGAAGTTTGAAAGTTTTTTGACTACAATTCGTCTTTGTTCGTTTAGGTAATTTAACGTAGGCTTTAAAACTTCCTGATTGTGATTTACAACCAACACTTCTATACTTTCGATAGCGGTATTAAAATCGTCTATTTCTTCTATTAATGCTTTTATGGACATGGTTGGTTGGTTGGTTTAATGGTGATAAAAAATGCAAAGGGCTTGGTATGCGTTGAATTAGTAGATAATCATTATATAGAAATTCGGGTAAGAACGTATTTGCCTTTGCAATTATTTAATGGTCAGAACGTGTAACCTTTCAGTACCGGTTTGGGAACCTAAAACCCGCCCCGGAACTTCTAGGGAATTATGCAAGTTTACCTTGCGCTTGGATGCTGTGTATTTCTCTCACGTACTGCATGCAGTTTTCGAACGTTGGGAAAATTGTTTTAGGTTTTATTCTTTTTGGCTTACAATTTGCTACTGGTTTTTGTAGCTTTTCAAATTCAGCAATAAATGCCGCCATGTCCTCCGGAGAGAACGACTGAACGATATTTAGTACTGATGTTGATAATATTGTAGACATATTTTTTTATCTTTGTATAGTCGGGGTGGTTCCTGGCAAATTTTACCTTCCGAAAGGTTGGTTTAATGGTGTGAGAGGGCTTGGTCGCCCTCTCTCTTTTTTTGGCTTACTTTGAAAGCTAAATTTCTTCGTCTTTCTTTTCTTTCACTCACCGCGAAATCAACAAATATTCCCACCGCTGCAATAAACCCCGCTATTAGGATTATGGTTGCAAAACCTTCAAAATTATTATTTTCTAAATATTTCATTCTTTGGCACGGTTTTATGTGTTTTTAACACTTTTAGGAAGGGGTTTCTGATAACTTGAATTTGATAAAATCTGCTTAATTGTTCCATGCGATATTCCATGCTCGGCTTGAATAATATCTAAACGTTGGTCACGGGTTAGTTTTGGAGTTTTTTGTAATTTCAACTCTTGTGACCTCGCTTGGATGGCTTCTTTTCGTTGTTCATAAAACTCTTGATGGTTCATTTTGTTTGCTTTTAAATTATAAATGTTTTAATTTTCTGAAACAAAGAAAGTAATAAAAAATAGAATTATTCTATTTTTTATAGAATTATTTATAAAAAAATAGAATTAATTTTTTAAATCGTTGTTTTTCAATGATTTAATTCCTGTTAAAATGATGATAAAAAACTACATTTCCGTTAATATTCTATATTTATTAAAAAAATCAAATCTTTCACAAGAAGATTTTGGTAATTTTTTTGAATTAGGAAAAGGTTTGATTTCAAATTATATTCACGAAAGAGCACTTCCTAAAGTTGAGACAATCCAAAGAATATGTTTACACTTTGAAATTTCAATTGATGATTTTATAAATGCAGATTTATCAGCAGCAAAACCATACGCAACAAAACACGGTGAATTGTTGTATTCTAATGAGAAAGAAAGTCAGCCGTATGTAATAAGTCCTAAGTACGTGGAGTTACTTGAAAAATCCATAGAGGACAAAGACAAGATTATAAAGGCTCTTGAGGAAAAGATAAATCCTGAGAAAAGCAAAACAGCATAAAATCTTTATGCGTGTTGTGTATGTTCGAGAATTAAAATAAACCCAAATTATAAATTATGAAAAAATTACTACTTGCAGGAATGCTATTATTTAACCTGGTTATTTTTGCTCAATCCCAAAAATGGGAGCCGGCCGAGGAAATAACCGAGAAATCAACAACCGATAAAGAATATAATTATTTAACTAGAGGATTGTCTATTCAAGAAAGCAGCGGACTAGATATTATTGCTGGTTATCGTTTGACGCCTTGTATTATAAACAGGACTTTTGATAATAAACACATCTTTAATGTTTCTTATTTAGTTGATACAAAATCTAATTTGTTAAAAGGAATTTCTGTAGTAATAAATTCAAAAATGTATAGTAATAAAATTTATTTATGTATTCCAATTAAGAACGGTAAGCTAATGCTACAGCATCAAAAAATAATTGCTTCTCTTATAAGTCCTGTATCTACTTATTACTCATTTGTTATGGAGGAATGTTTTGCAACACTTGCTGTTCCTCAAGGATACTAATTAGCATTAAAAAATAAATAGAAAATAATTTGGCACGCGAATTGAGTATATTCGTACAAATTAATTAACCAAATTATATCAAAAAAATTATGAAAAGAATTATTTTCAGTGCTGTTTTATTAGCGAGTATTTCAGGATTTGCACAAGAAACCGCCAGCGTGAATGTTAGTGCAAATGCTGCAACTGCATCAGTAACTTTAAACGAAGGATCAATTATTAAAGTGGCTTTAAATGACGACATAAGCGGTAAAGAGGTCAGTGTGGGTCAAAAAATTAATTTCAGTCTTTCTGAGGACATTATACAAGGGAATTACATTGTATTAAGAAAAGGTTTGAAAGTTGTGGGCACTGTTACCGAAGCTGCAAAGTCTAAAGGACTGGGTAAAAAAGGTAAATTGTCATTTTCTATTGATTACCTGTATCTTGAAAATGGTAAAGTAGTGAAGCTAAGAAGCGACATTACAAAAAAATTAAATGGTAGCGGTGCTTTGGTTGCCACTACTGCGGTTTTATTAACTCCACTAGCTTTATTTGTAAAAGGTAAAAATGCCAAATACGAAAAAGGTGAGGTTTTTGAGGCTTATGTAGACGAAAATACAACAATTTAACGCACCTATTAGCGAGCCTATTTATAGGAAGTTCTTAAAAATTCTGATAAAATAAGGAGTTGAAAAACAGTTAGTTATGTTTTTCAATTAGTACAAAAATGACGTTCACAGAACTTAAAATCCAGTGAACAGCAATGTTCGTGCGGGTTCAAGTCCCGCTCTGAGTACTAAAAAAGCTTCAAACTATGTTTGGAGCTTTTTTTATTAAACAATTTTTTAAATGTATTTTATTTATATAATTTATTCTAAAAAATTAGACAGATTTTACGTAGGAACTACGGATGATGTCGAAAAAAGATTGGGTGAGCATAATTCAGGATTTTATAGCGAAGCTTTTACGGTAAAAGGAGCTCCTTGGGAGTTGAGTTTAAGTTTTGAATGTGAATCGAGTCAAAAAGCATATGGATTAGAGAAGTTTCTGAAAAGAATGAAATCTAGGGTTTTTTTGGAGAAAGTAATAGTTGGTCCGGATATCTTATTAGATATTCAAAATAAATTATAATGTTCTAACGGGTTCAACTCCGAAGCTTCGGAGCCGCTCTGAGTACTAAAAAAAGCTTCAAACTATGTTTGGAGCTTTTTTTATTTTATAATAAATCCATTTAGATTTTACTGTATTAATTACAAGTGTTTAAAAGTGCAGTGCTTTTAGTGTTTGTGTAATTTTAAAATAATCATCATCATTACGGTTTTGACTCTAATGATATAATTCATTTCAGGGATAGTATGGGGGCTTTTGTGATTAGTAAAAGAAATAATGATGAGTATAAATTTGTTTTCACTTCTAGAAAGGGAAAAATTATTTTTACAAGTTTAAGTTATGAACTTAAGTTTGAGTGTGAAGAAGATATTGAAAAGTTAAAAGCGGATATTGGATCAGCTGATTTTTTAAAGTTTAAGTCTTCCGGCGGGAAGTACTTTTTTAAATTGATGATGGAAGGTAGTCATTTTGCAACGAGTAGAAAATATACTACTTCATTAAGGCTTCAAAAAGGAATAAGTGAAATTGTGCTTTACGGTTCAAAGTCGGAAATATTAGATTTTTCAGAAAATGATTTTATTTTTATTGATTAAGATTAAGAAATACTGATTTGTATAAAAAAAGAGAGCAATTGTACGTACAATTGCTCTCTTTTTTTGGTTATCTATTCATGATTCTTAGTAAAGGTCATTATAGATAATTAAAAAAGCCATCTCGCATAGCGGATGGCTTTAAAATTTTTAGAATTTGAGTTCTAATTATTTTGCAGCTTCAGTAGCAGTAGCAGCAGCATCAGTTGCAACAGCAGCAGCAGAATCAACAACAACAGCAGCAGAATCAACTACAGCAGCAGCAGAATCAACAACAGCAGCAGCAGAATCAACTACAGCAGCAGCGTCCTCAGCAGGAGCGTCAGCTTTTTTACATGATACAACAGTCAAAACAGCAACAACAGCTAAACTTAAAAATACTTTTTTCATCTTAATTTAATATAAAAGGTTAATTATTAATTCGTGGCAAAGATATAAATTTTTTAATATGTAAAATATTTTTTTATTTTTTTTTTAAAAAATAATATTTAAGACCAACATTTCCATTCGTATCAATTATTATGCCATAGGATCAATTATGCGAAACATATAGCACTAATTTAATGAATAATACTCCTGCAGGCTTTATGTAAGCCAATTTTAACTTATATCTGTCCAGTTTTGGTACTAATTAAAAAAAATATTTAACAAATGGATTATTGGAATAAAAATGTTTTTTTTTTGATTATTTGTTTAGCAATAACGTTTTTAGTGTGAAATAATACTGGACAGCGATGAGTTTAAATTTTGGAAATGGTATTCATAATCACATTTGTGGCACCTTTATTCATTTGTACAAAAGTACCGCAAATATGTCCTCTTTCGTGTCGTTCTACCTCGTTTAGAATTAAGTTTGTAAAAGCAGTATTGAGTTCCTTTTTATTGGAGACAGAAATACAGCCTTCCAGATTCACTAGAGCAGTTGCTTCGGCAAAATGGGAGTAGTTTAGGCCTATAACTATTGGAACACCAAAAGTCGAAGGTTCAAGGATATTATGTACACCAGGATTCCCAAAACCACCGCCAACATAAGCAATGTCGGCATAACTATATATTTTGGTCAAAATACCAATCGTATCAATGATAAAAACATCGAAATCAGCTAGATTCTGTCCTTCTTTTTCAGAGAATAAAACGGTTTTTTTAGTGATGCTGTTTTTTAATTGCTGAATTTGTTCTTCTTTAATATTATGTGGCGCAATTATAAATTTGACATTTAATGTATTCGAATTAATAAAATCCACTAATAGATTTTCGTCTTTTGACCAAGAACTACCAATGACAATTGTTAACGTATCATTTTTAAAATTGGCAATGAAATCCAAAGTATTGTCTTTTTCTAAAATTGCTGCAACCCTGTCAAAGCGGGTGTCTCCAGAAACGGCTACATTGGTTTTACCTAATTCTAGTAATAATTTTTTAGAATTTTCATTTTGAACAAAAAAATAAGTAAATGTATCCAATGCTTTTCTATAAAAACCACCGTACCATTTAAAGAACATTTGGTTCTCTCTTAGAATGCCAGAAATTAAATAAGTTGGTGTGTTTTGTTTTTTAAGTTCACTCAAATAATTCAGCCAATATTCATATTTAATGAAAAACACTAAATCCGGGTGAATGAGTTTTAAAAATTCCTGTGCATTTTTTTTAGTGTCCAAAGGCAGGTAGACCGTAAGATCAGCAACGGTGTTGTTTTTACGTACTTCATAACCCGAAGGGGAGAAAAAGGTAACGACGATTTTGTGAGAAGGAAATTGCTCTTTTATTTTTTCAATCACGGGTAAGCCTTGCTCATACTCGCCTAAGGAGGCAGCATGAAACCATATTGTTTTATCCGTAGGTTTTATTTTTTGTTCCAAAACAGGAAAAACCAGTTTCCGACCTTCAACAAAAAGTTTGATTTTTGGGATGAAAAGTGCTGTGATTTTTAATAAAAAACCAGCAATTTGAACAATTAGATTATATAGAAAAAGCATCATTGAAATTTTGTGGCTAAAATACGTTTTCTTTATATTAATTTCTTCTGAAAGAAATATTTAAATTTTGGTAGTCAGGAACCCACTTTTTTATTTCATTGGAATAATATCTTTTTTAATGTGGGTTTCATTGGTTTAAACTCATTAAATAACTATTTTTGTTCTTCGTTTTAAGAAAGTGTTCGTCGTTTAAAGAAATTTTAAACTTTCGAATTTTAAACAAAAAATTTCAATGAAAAAAATCCAAATGGTTGACTTAAAAAGTCAATACGATAAAATAAAAATTGTTGTAAATGCCTCTATTCAAGAAGTTTTAGATACAAATACTTATATCAACGGACCTCAAGTTCATCAGTTTCAAAAATCTTTAGAAGAATATTTAGACATAAAACACGTAATTCCTTGTGCAAATGGAACCGATGCGTTGCAAATTGCGATGATGGGATTGGATTTAAAACCTGGAGACGAGGTAATCACTGCCGATTTTACTTTTGCAGCGACAGTGGAAGTAATTGCTTTACTGCAATTGACACCAGTTTTAGTCGATGTGGATATGTATAATATGAATATTTCTATCGAAGGAATCAAAAAAGCGATTACGCCAAAAACAAAAGCAATTGTTCCGGTACATTTATTTGGCCGTGCCGCTAATATGGAAGCTATTATGGCTATTGCCAAAGAATACAACCTATATGTTATCGAAGATAATGCGCAAGCGATTGGTGCCAATTGTAAATTTTCGGACGGCACTAAAAAGAAAGCGGGAACGATTGGACATGTAGGAGCGACTTCATTTTTTCCTTCTAAAAATCTTGGATGTTACGGAGATGGTGGAGCAATTTTCACGAATGACGATGTATTAGCGCACAAACTTCGCGGAATTGTAAATCACGGAATGTATGAGCGATATCATCATGATGTTGTTGGTGTAAATTCACGTTTAGACAGTATTCAGGCAGCGGTTTTGAATGCTAAATTGCCTTTATTGGACGAGTACAGCAAAGCGAGACAAGATGCAGCCAGGAAATATTCAACTGCTTTTGAAGGACATAAAAATATAATAGCACCAAGTATTTGTGATATTTGTGACTGCCATGTTTTTCATCAATATACATTGCGAATTATAGATGCTGATAGAAACGGTTTAATGCAACATTTGCTGGACAAAGGCATTCCATGTGCTATTTATTATCCGATTCCATTGCATTCGCAAAAAGCATATTTGGATTCCAGATATAAAGAGGAGGACTTTCCAGTTACCAATCAGTTAGTTAAAGAAGTACTTTCTTTGCCAATGCACACAGAATTAGACGATGAACAAATCAAGTTTATTACCGATAGCGTTTTAGAGTTTTTGAAATAATATAGAGACGCAATTTATTGCGTCTTTTTTTATGTGGTAAAATATTAAGAGATGCTATAAATTGCATCTGTACAAAAAGTAATCATGAAAATATTAGTTACAGGAGGTTTGGGTTTTATTGGTTCACATACCGTTGTCGAATTACAAAATGAGGGTTTTGAAGTATTAATTGTAGATAATTTATCGAATACATCATTGAGTGTGTTGGATGGAATTCAGAATATTACCGGAAAAGTTCCCGCTTTCGAAAAATTAGATTTGCGCGAAAAGGATAAGGTTCAGGACTTTTTTAAAAGACATCATGATATTTCAGGTGTCATACATTTTGCAGCTTCAAAAGCAGTGGGCGAAAGCGTAGAAAATCCATTGCTGTATTATGAAAATAACATCAATGCTTTAGTCTATATTTTGCAGGAATTACAGCAAAAAACAGAAGCGAATTTTATTTTCAGTTCCTCTTGTACCGTTTATGGTCAAGCTGAAACAATGCCAATTACCGAAAACGCACCAGTACAACAGCCAATTTCTCCTTACGGGAATACCAAAAAAATTGGAGAAGAAATCATCATTGATACTGCCAAAGTAACTAATGTCAATGCGATTTTATTGCGTTATTTTAATCCAATTGGGGCGCATCCTTCTACTGAAATTGGAGAATTGCCTATTGGAGTTCCTCAGAATTTAGTGCCGTTTATTACGCAAACTGGTTTTGGATTGCGTAAAGAATTAGCCGTTTACGGAGATGATTACCCAACTCCAGACGGAACTGCTGTACGCGATTATATTCATGTAGTAGATTTGGCGAAAGCCCATGTGATTGCTTTGCAACGATTATTGAATAAAAAAAATACAGCCAAAGTAGAAACTTTTAATCTGGGAACCGGAACTGGAAGTTCTGTTTTAGAAGTGATACATACTTTCGAAAAAGTAAGTGGTAAAAAATTGCCTTACAAAATTGTAGGACGTAGAGAAGGGGATGTTACTTCGGCTTACGCCAATACAGATAAAGCGAATACTGTTCTGGGGTGGAAAGCACAATCTACGCTTGAAGAAGCGATGGCTAGTGCCTGGAAATGGGAGCAGAAGATTAGAAAATAAAAAAAGGGCTGTCAAACGACGAGGGCACTGAAAAAGTCCTTAAAGAATTAGATTTCATTAAAAGAGTAGAAAAATAAGATTTTCTACTCTTTTTTTGTCCTGAAAATGAAGTGCTTAAGTAAAACTCGAATTTTCCTTAATCGCCTTAAAATGTCTAATTACTAAAAAGAGATACTTTTTCAGTGCTCTCTCAAACGACAGCCCTTTTTTTTTAATTATTTTTTTGCCGCTTCTTTCAATTTTTCTGCGGCTTGATTCATTTTGTCAGCCCCTTTTTCAAGAACTTCTCCTGCTTTAACCTTGGTAGAATCAGCTGCGGCATCCACTTTTACAGCTGCTGTATCTATAGCTTCTTCCATTTCATTACCAACGGCTTCTGTAGCCTCTTTTACTTCGTCTTTTGTTTCTTTTTTGCAAGAAGTCATTAAAGTCGCAATAAATGCTAATCCTAAAAGTGCTTTTTTCATTTTTTTCATTTTAAAAATTAAAATTGATTTGAACTCGTTTTATAAAGATAAAAAAAATCCTCACAAACTCTTGTTTATGAGGATACTATTTTGAACACTAAATGCTAATTATGCATTCGCAGTAAGTGTTTCTTTATCAATTTTTCCAATCAATCCGGCCAATACTTTTCCAGGACCTACTTCAGTAAATAAAGTTGCTCCGTCAGCAATCATTTGTTGTACAGATTGCGTCCATTTTACAGGAGCTGTCAATTGAATGATTAGGTTTTTCTTGATTTCTTCAGCATCAGAAACTGCGCTAGCCGTTACATTTTGATATACCGGACAAATAGGAGTAGAAAACGTAGTTGCTTCAATAGCTGCAGCCAATTCTTCACGAGCCGGTTCCATCATTGGAGAGTGAAAAGCACCGCCAACTGGTAATAACAAAGCGCGTTTTGCCCCCGCGGCTTTCATTGCTTCACAGGCTTTTTCCACTGCTGATGTTTCTCCTGAAATCACTAATTGCCCTGGACAGTTGTAATTTGCGGCTACTACAATTCCGTCAATAGAAGCACAAACTTCTTCCACAATATTATCAGCCAATCCTAAAACGGCTGCCATTGTAGATGGTTTTATTTCGCAGGCTTTTTGCATTGCCAAAGCTCTTTGTGAAACCAATCGCAATCCATCTTCAAAAGATAAAGCACCATTAGCTACTAAAGCCGAAAATTCACCCAATGAATGTCCCGCTACCATTTCTGGTTTGAAATCTTCACCAAGTGTTTTTGCCAAAATCACCGAATGCAAGAAAACTGCCGGTTGTGTCACTTTGGTTTCTTTCAATTCCTCGGCTGTTCCTTCAAACATGATGTCTGTGATGCGGAAACCTAAAATTTTATTGGCTTTTTCGAATAATTCCTTTGCTAATGGAGAGTTTTCATATAAGTCTTTGCCCATTCCTGTAAATTGTGCGCCCTGACCTGGAAATACGTATGCTTTCATCTGTAGTTTTTTTTATTTTTTATTTGTCAGATGGAATGCCAAAAGGCATTTCATATATTTTTGTTTAAAATTCTGCAGTGTTGCGGAAAATTTAAATTAAGCTGCAAAAATACTACTTTTTTGGGATTTATTGGAATGACTTTTAGGAGCAGGTGTTTTATGTTTTTTCATCACGAGTTGTCCCGCTTTCGCCTTTATCTCTTCGCTACGCTACGAGGATACCGGCTTTATCGGGGCTAAATAATTATTTTTGATTTCTTATTTGCTTTCTGATTTTTTGGGAAGTAGTTTAAATGAAGTCACTTTGAATCGATTATTCTCTACTTTTCCAACTACTTCGGCTTTTCTTACAGCTGCGCAAAAACCATCATTTGCATGTGCATCTCCATGAGAATCAATAGAAGTGCCGTCTACAAAATAGGTTTTTCCATCTATTCGAACAGCCAATTCACAGCCGTGTCCTTCCATTTTAAATTGGCATTGTCCACAGGCGGCTTCTACAATTTGTGATTTTGGTTGTTCTTTTTTATCCTGTGCGCTAGCTAAAGCTACAGAAAATAAAAAAATTAAAGTTGCTAACTGTTTCATTGTTTATGATTTACTCCTGCTAAGATAACTGTTTTATGACAGACGGAAATCATTAAATGGAATAATTTTTAAACATATAAATCCATAATAATCTGGAAAAACGAATGTTAAAAGAGGCCATGGTAACAATAACAACAGCAATAATAGGGATGATTCTTAAATCGAAAGTTTCCTTAAAGAAAAATTGGGCAATAAAATAGGTCGCAATTCCTTGGGCTACGGTCAGGCCATAATTGACATACATGGCACCGAAGAAATAGCCTGGTTCTTTCTCAAATTTAAATTGGCAATGTGAGCAATAGGGATTCATTTTAGGGAATCCAATATTGAAAAAAATGTTTTTTTCTTTAAATACTTTGCCTTCAAGACAATGAGGGCAATCATTATTTAGGATGTGAGCAATAGCGTTTGACATTTTATTATTTTTATCAAAGGTATTTCTTATCCAAGTCATGAATGTTTTCTATATTCGCTAATTATAGCACAATAAAGACATTTGAGGATTATGAAAAAATATCCTATTTATGACATTCAGCGGTTTAACTGTAATTCCGTGAATAGTGATTTGTATATTAATACATTCAAAAATCACTTAATCGACCATAGTTTTGTTGAGGAACCGCATCGGCATAATTCTTATGTTTTGGTCTTTTTTACGAAAGGCTCAGGAACACATGAAATCGATTTTGATGTATTTGCAATTCACCCCGGAAATATGTTTTTCTTACAACCTGGACAAATGCACCATTGGAATTTATCTGATGACGTGGAAGGGTTTGTGATTTTTTATTCGCAGGAAATGTACAATCTCTATTTTAGACAAAAAACCATCGGTGACTATCCTTTTTATTCATCAGTGACTAACAAACCTGAAATGGTGTTTGATTTAGCCGAGTCGAAAGCAATTTTGCCTTATTTCAATACTATGATTGCAGAAACTAAAGAAAATCAAATGTTGAAGCTGGATAAAATAATGAATCTGCTGGATATTATACATATTGAAATTGCCCGAAAATATAGTGAAACTTTTCTTCATGAAGTGCATTCCTATAATGTGAAAATTAAGAGTTTTGAGGTACTTTTAGAAAAGAATTTTAGGGTAGAAAAAACAGCTTCTTTTTATGCATCACAACTTCATATTACGTTAAAACATTTAAACAGGATAAGTAATGAAATCTTGAAAAAGACCACAACCGAAGTCATTACGGATAGAATTATTCTCGAAGCCAAACGCATGTTAATGGATAAAAAAATGACTGTTAATGAAATTGCAACAGAATTAGGCTATGATGATTATTCTTATTTCACACGATTGTTTAAAAAACATACCACAATGACTCCGACGGCTTTTCGAGTTTTTAAAAAGTGAGTTGCTGCGTCTGGTAAATATTTAAAATTGGATAAAAAAAGTTAGCCACGAATTTCACTAATTCTCTCTAATTTTATTAAAATTATAATGAATTAATTCATTGAATATTCGTGAAATTCGTGACGAAAGAAAATTCAATGCGAACAATTTGCGGTAAAGTCAATGGTAGTTACGAATTAACCGTAACCAAATTGGCTGCATTTTTCGCTTTTTCTATTACTTCTTCAATTGGAGTTTCTAATGTATCATTGACTAAAGCAACTCCCATTCTTCTATAAGGTCTTGAAGTTGGTTTGCCAAAGATTCTGAAATCAGTTTTGGGTAAAACAGCAATTTTTTCGATGCCGGAATACGTTGGATTTGTGGAGTTTTCGGATGCTAAAATTACAGCACTCGCTCCCGCTTTTTCTAATGTAATTTCGAAAATAGACAAACTCAAAATCGCTCGTAAATGCAATTCGAATTCGTTGAAGTTTTGTGTTCCAGCTAAAGTTACCATTCCAGTATCATGTGGTCTTGGCGATAATTCCGAGAAATAAACACCATCATCAGCCAAGAAAAATTCCACACCAAAAAGTCCTGCGCCACCCAAAGCTTCGGTTACTTTTTCGGCCATGTCTTGTGCTTCATACAAATCCTTATCGGAAATTCTGGCAGGTTGCCAGCTTTCCTGATAATCGCCTCTTTCTTGGCGGTGACCTATTGGTGCGCAAAATAAAGTAGGATTGTTATTTTGAACTACAGTCAATAAAGTGATTTCCGAATTGAATTTTACAAAGGCTTCCACAATCACTTCTACAACATCGCCTCGGGAACCTTCGACGGCATAATTCCATGCTTTTTCGATATCGGCTTCGGTTTTTATGGTCGATTGTCCTTTTCCGGACGAAGACATTAATGGTTTTACTACACATGGCATTCCAACGGCCTCAACACCTTTTTGTAACTCATCGGCAGTTGTAGCATATCGATACTTGGCGGTTTTTAAACCTAATTCTTTGGATGCCAAATCACGGATTGCTTTTCGGTTCATGGTGAAATTTGCCGCTTTCGCTGATGGAACTACAGTAATGCCTTGCTTTTCGTAATCATAAAAACGCTCGGTACGAATGGCTTCGATTTCTGGAACGATAAAATCAGGTTGGTGTTTGGCAACGATTCTATCTAAAGCTTCTCCGTCAAGCATATTGATGACTTCAAAACCATGTGCAACTTGCATGGCAGGAGCATTTTCGTAACTATCCACCGCGATTACGGTTTGCCCGATGCGTTGTGCTGCGATTACAAATTCTTTTCCTAATTCGCCTGAGCCTAGAAGTAGTATTTTCATATTTATCGTGTTAGGGACAAACGCCTCTTAGCAGTTGCAAGAATATTTAGTTTAATTCAGAATTCTAATTGTCAGCCAAAAAACAAAAAAGATCCCTCCAATTATTAAAATTCGATTTCCTTGTTTTCTGTCATTTTGAGAATAAACATAAATTCGGTTTCCATTTGGTAATGTTTTTTTATAAGTTAGCAAATGCCAGCCAATAAAAATTCCTAAAAATCCGCCCAAAATTGCAGTTATATATCCTAAAATTATATAAATTTTTTGATCTTCTTCGGGTTTTGACAATTCTAAAATTCTTTTCTGTTTAATTTCTTCGATTTTTTCGGGTGTAATTTCTTTGCCTTTTTCTTTAAGAATTTTTTTAGCAAGTGAAACGTCAAATTTATTCCATTCATCACTTTTTGAAACGACATCAATTAATTCGTCGTCAGAAAAACTTAACAGATAATAATCTTTATCAATTTCATTAATTTCATTTTCCGATTTATCAGTTAATATTTTGTTGGCTTTTTCAAAATCACTTTTTTTGAGTTTTATGCAATATTCTTTTCCAAAACTATTGTTAGCAAAAGTTGGGTCAAAACTCAAAGAATTGTCTTCTAATAAAAATTCGATATTTTGGTCATCAAGTAATGTACCTAATTCTTTTGCTGAATTTTGGTCATTAAATTTCTCAAATGTTATAAATTCTTCTTTCATACATATTTAATTTTTCAATTGGTATCCGTTGACTCACTATCTGTCGGTACTTTTTCATTGTTTTGCATGAGGGATAGAAGTGGAAATCCTTTTTATTCCCGTAGCGATAGCGAAGGTAATAAAAAGATTGCAACGAATAGCCTGACCCGCTTTTTCAGCGGGGCATGCCTATAAAAAAATAGTTTAAAGTATAAAGCGGTAAAACTTTAAACCTTAAACTATTTTAAATTTTAAACAGATTTTATATTATGCAGGAACTTCAGTAAGCGAAACTGCTTCTTTTATTCTGCGTAATGCTTCTTTCAATAAATCTTCGCTTGTTGCGTAAGAAAAACGGATACAGTCTGGGTTTCCAAATGCGTCACCAGTTACAGTTGCTACATTCGCTTCGCCTAAAAGGTACATAGAAAAATCGTTAGCATCTTTGATGAAAGTTCCTTTCAATGTTTTTCCGAAGAAAGAAGAAACGTCTGGGAATACATAAAAAGCACCTTCTGGAACGTTGATTTTTACTCCAGGAATGTCTTTCAATAATCCAACCACTAAATCTCTACGGCTATGGAAAGCGTCAACCATGTGTTTTAAAACACTTGGATCAGCATCTACTGCAGTAATGGTAGCACGTTGTGCAATACTGTTAGCACCACTTGTTACTTGTCCTTGTATTTTTGTACACGCTTTGGCAATGAATTCAGGAGCTCCAATATATCCAATTCTCCATCCTGTCATGGCGAAAGCTTTGGCAACTCCGTTTACGGTAATAGTTCTTTCTAACATTCCCGGGATGGAAGCGATGCTACAAAAAGTTCCAGAGAAATTGATGTGCTCGTAAATCTCATCAGCAACAACATAAACGTTTGGATATTTCTCCAATACTTTTGCCAAAGCCGTTAATTCTTCTCTGTTGTACACAGATCCACTTGGATTACAAGGAGAGCTGAACCACATCATTTTTGTTTTTGGTGTAATAGCTGCTTCTAATTGTTCTGGTGTGATTTTGAAATCAGTATCTACAGAAGTTGGAACTTCTACAGGAACTCCACCAGATAATTTTACGATTTCGAAATAAGAAACCCAGTAAGGGGCAGGTAAAATAACTTCGTCACCATCGTTTAACATTACTTGCGCAATGTTGTATAAGGATTGTTTTGCTCCCGTTGAAACTACAATTTGAGAGGGTTTGTACTCTAAATTATTGTCTCTTTTAAATTTTCTACAGATTGCTTCTTTTAATTCAGCATATCCTTCTACTGGAGAATATGTGCTGTAATTTTCATCAATCGCTTTTTTTGCCGCTTCTTTAATAAAGTCTGGCGTATTAAAATCAGGTTCGCCTAAACTTAAGCTGATGATATCTTTTCCTTGTGCTTTTAATTCTCTGGCCAAAGCAGCCATAGCTAGTGTTTGTGATGTAGCTAGATTGTTAATTCTGTCTGAAAGTGGATTATTCATTAAAAAAGTTTTGAAAGCCCCGAATTCCCATGTAGGAATTAAGGGAGGTTAATTATTATTTTTTAGTTTATTTATTTTCTGTTGAGATGTATTTGTGGTGCGTCTTTATTATATAAGTTCTGGTTTCATTCCCAATTCTTTCAAATGCTTAAAGTGAGCAATAACTGCACTTCGCATTGTTTTATATTCGTAATAAGGCAAGTTGCATTCTTGAGCAGTTTCTTTTACAATTTTTGCGATTTTACCATAATGTACATGACTAATATTTGGAAAAATATGGTGTTCTATTTGGTGGTTTAATCCGCCGGTGTACCAGTTTACAATTTTGTTTTTTGGAGCAAAATTGGTTGTGGTAAACAATTGGTGAATCGCCCAAGTATTGTCCATTTCCCCTAACTCATTTGGAGATGGATTAGTGGTTTCTTCCACAACGTGTGCCAATTGAAAAACAACGCTTAAGATTAATCCTGCGGTATAATGCATTACAAAAAAGCCAATAAGTACTTTCCACCATGTAATTCCTATAAGAATAGGTAATACAATCCAGATGGAAACGTAAATTACTTTTGTAATGATTAAAGTGGTCCAAAGTATTTTTGGGCTTTTGGGTTCACCATAGGATAATTTTCTTTTCAGGTAACTTTTCATTTGTTTAAAATCAGTGGTGATAGCCCAATTGAAAGTTAGTAATCCATATAAAAAAACGGAATAATATTGTTGAAAACGGTGAAAATTATACCATTTGGCTTCTTTTGTGAAACGGATGACGCGTCCGGCATCTAAATCTTCATCATGACCAGGAATGTTAGTATAGGTGTGGTGTAAAACATTGTGTTGTACTTGCCAGTTATATACATTTCCTGCAAGAACATAAATAGTTCCTCCCATGAATTTATTTACCCAATTTTTATTCGAATAAGAACCGTGGTTTCCATCGTGCATTACATTCATTCCAACTCCGGCCATGCCAATTCCCATTACAATAGTCAATAATACATGTGCCCAAAAAGGCATATCCAGTGTTAGTATCAAAAAATACGGCGCAAGAAAAACAGCAAACAGAATTATAGTTTTCAAATAAAGTTTCCAATTTCCTGTTTTTTGGATATTATTTTCTTTGAAGTAATTGTTTACCCGTGAGTTAAGTGTTCTAAAAAACTTTAGATTATCTTGCTTTGCAAATGTAGGGGCAGTATTCTTCATATAATTTTATAATAATTCCCAAAGGTAATTATTATAAATTTTCAATATGCAAAATTGAGTTAAATATTTACAATCTAAAAATAGTACTTTTGTTAAAAAATTAGAGCATGGACGAGATTCTTAAGTATTTTCCTTATTTAACCGATATTCAAAAAGAGCAATTCACAAAATTGGATTTTCTATACCACGATTGGAACGAAAAAATCAATGTCATTTCTAGAAAAGATATTGATGCTTTATACACCAAACATATTCTGCATTCGTTGGGAATTGCAAAAATTATAAAATTTGAACCGGGAACTTATGTCTTGGATGTTGGTACTGGCGGTGGATTCCCTGGAATCCCATTGGCGATTCTTTTTCCGGAAACACGTTTTTTTCTGATTGATATTATTGCTAAAAAAATCAAAGTGGTTCAGGCTGTTGCCGAAGCATTGGAACTTAAAAACGTAAAAGCGGAACAATTGCGTGCCGAAAATGTAAAAGGTGATTTTGATTTTATCGTGAGTCGTGCGGTAACGAATATGCCGGATTTTGTTTCTTGGGTAAAAACTAAAATCAAGAAGCAAAATAAACACGAATTGAAAAACGGTATTCTCTATCTTAAAGGCGGTGATTTAACCGAAGAGTTAAAGGATTTTCCAAAAGCTACGGAATATAATTTAGCTAACTTTTTTGAAGATGAATTCTTTGAGACTAAAAAAGTGGTGCATTTACCACTGAAGTTTGTGGTTTAGAAATTGTATTGCTGTATTGAATTTGTGTCTAAACTAGAAAATACATGACTTAAAAAATAATAATTTAATGACAAATAAATTAAAATCATTTTGCTTTTTGTTGTTACTACTGGTAGTAGCTAATACTAATGCACAAAAATCAGATGTAGGGAATTGGTTTGCTTATTTGGGCAACCAAAAAATAAATGATAGATGGAATTTTCATAATGAAGTGCAATATCGAAACTTTAATTTCGCAGGAGATCTCGAACAACTGCTTATTAGGACAGGTTTAGGTTATAATTTATCTGAAAATAATAATAATGTATTGCTTGGTTATGCTTACATTCATTCAGAACCTTATATAGCGGGAACAGATGATAAATCTCAAACAGATGAGCACAGGATTTTTCAGCAATTTATTACAAAACAACAGTTTGGACGAGTGAGTATTTTACATAGATATCGTTTTGAACAACGATTTCTTCAAGATGATTTTAAAATGCGTTTGCGTTATTCTCTCTTGTTAAATATTCCAATAAATAAAAAAGTGATGGAGAAAAATGCTGTTTATGCCTCGTTGTCAAACGAAGTCTTCATCAATACACAACAAAATCATTATGATAGGGACCGTATTTATGGTGGTGTTGGATATTGTTTAAGTAAATATATTAAAGTTGAGGCGGGTGTGATGTCACAACTTTTGCCGACAAATAGTAGAACTCAATTTCAAATTATGATTTTTAATAACTTGCCTTTTTAATTTGTTAAAAAGACTATTCTCTAATCTAATTTAGTGTTTAAAAAATAGACCCCGCAAGACTTCAAAATTATTTGAATTCTTGCGGGTTTTTTAATTCTAGAATCAAGAATCTTCATTCTGAAATCCTAAATCTTTTAAAACTATTCTCCTAAAAATGGATATCTATAATCTTCAGGAGTTACAAAAGTTTCTTTGATGGTTCTTGGTGAAGCCCAACGCAATAAGTTCAAAGCTGAACCCGCTTTGTCGTTAGTTCCAGATGCTCTTGCACCACCAAAAGGTTGCATTCCTACAACAGCTCCTGTTGGTTTGTCATTGATATAGAAATTACCCGCTGCGTTTTGCAATTTTGTAGTCGCTTGCTCAATTGCATAACGGTCTTGACTGAAAACAGCACCTGTTAGAGCGTATTCTGAAGTGGTATCAACTAATTCTAAAGTTTCTTCCCATTTGGCATCTTCGTAAACGAAAATGGTCATTACAGGTCCAAATAATTCGGTTTCCATTGTCGTGTAATGAGGATTAGTAGTCACAATTATTGTTGGTTCAATGAAATAACCAACAGATTTATCATAATTACCCCCAACGATAATTTCCGCATCAGTATCTTTTTTAGCTTGGTCAATAAAACTAGCCAATTTGTCGAATGAACCTTCGTGAATAACTGCCGTGATGAAATTTCCGAAATCTTCCGGAGAACCCATTTTCATGGATTTTGTATCAGTGATTAATTGTTCTTTTACGGCTAACCACAAACTTTGTGGAACATAAGCTCTTGAAGCTGCGGAACATTTTTGACCTTGAAATTCAAATGCACCACGTACAATTCCTGTTGCCACTTGTTTTGCATTGGCACTTGGATGTGCAATAATGAAATCCTTTCCTCCAGTTTCTCCTACAATTCTTGGATATGTTTTGTAATGGTGAATATTGGTTCCAATTTTTGCCCAGATATCTTTGAATACATGTGTTGAACCTGTAAAATGGATTCCTGCAAAATCGCGACTAGCCAAAACGGTATCAGTAATCATCAAAGCATCTCCAAAAACAACGTTGATAACGCCATCTGGAACTCCAGCTTCTTTGAAAACTTCAATTATTATTTGTGCAGAGAAAACTTGGCTGTCACTTGGTTTCCAAATCACTACATTACCCATCATTGCGGCACTTGCAGGAAGATTTCCAGCAATGGCAGTGAAGTTAAAAGGAGTGATAGCATACACAAAACCTTCAAGAGGTCTGTATTCTAATCGGTTCCACATATCCGAATTTGAACTAGGCTGATCACCGTAAATTTGAGTCATAAATTCTACGTTGAAGCGTAAAAAATCGATAAATTCACAAGAAGCATCAATTTCGGCTTGATGGATATTTTTAGACTGCGCAATCATTGTTGCTGCATTTATTCTTGCTCTATATGGACCAGCAATCAATTCAGCTGCTTTCAGGAAAATGGCTGCTCTTTGTTCCCAAGCCATATTTGCCCATGCAGTTCTAGATTCCAATGCATTTGCAATCGCTTTTTCGACATGTGCTTTTTCGGCTAGATGATAGGTTCCTACGATGTGTTTGTGATCGTGAGGAGCGGTCATGTTTTTTGTATTTCCGGTTCTAATTTCTTCGCTTCCAATATATAATGGGACATCGATTTTAGAATTCCACATTTTTTCGTAAGCTGCTTGAACAGCTGCTTTTTCTGGTGAATTTGGTGCGTATCCTTTTACTGGTTCGTTTACCGCTTTTGGTACATGAAAAAATCCTTTTAACATATTTATAGAATTAGAAAATTAGCGAATGTTTGTGTATGATAATTTTTTTCACAAAAGTACGAATGATTGTTTTAAAAATCGTCATTTGTTGGTATAAAACTATTGGTGGTAAATTAGATCGTTTGTGTTATAGCCCAGATAGAAATGGATAGCCCGGAGTAAAAAAAGTTTTTTTTGCGGCTCTAAAAAAGCGACTAACTGAAGCTCTTTTTAGGGCTTGCAAAAATGCTGTTTTTATGAGGACTTGTAATGAATAGCTGGAATAGCTACTAGAAATAAAGGCGATAATTTTAGTTTAATGCAAATGGAGCACACAGTCTAAAAGTAGGTACAATAACTTTGAAATTTTTTGTGGAAGTAAAATTAATCATGTTAAAGTATCCTTTCATTGCTCCATAAGGAGAGGATAATAGGCAACCAGAGCTGTACGTATGAAATTCGCCTGGTTTTAAAACTGGTTTTTTTCCAATGATACCTTCGCCATCTACTACTTCAATATCGTTTAAGGAATCAAAAATTTCCCAATGGCGAGAAGTTAACTGTACAGAATCTTTACTGTGGTTTTCAATTGTGATTTCATAACTAAAGGCAAAGTGAATTTTATAGTTCTTGAAGTAGGTGCCTTCAAAACTAGTCAATACCGATATCTTTATGCCTCTTGTTATTTGAGAAACCATAATAAATAAATGAATAGGTGCTTAATAATGACAAATTTACAAAAATTTGATTTCGTATAGTCATTTTTAGAAAAGTTTTTTTTAGTTGATGATATTTAATGAATTTGCCGTGCCTTTTCCGATGGCTCTATCATATCGATCGATATTTTCCCGGTAATAGACCATTATAAAATAATCATTTTCTGTTTGATAAAAATTTCCGTCAATTGCATTTTCATGATCGATAATTCCTTTGTTGTCTGCAATTGTATATTGGAAATTTGTAAATCCTTGTTTTATTAAAACTGCTTTTTCATAAATGCCCTTTTTTTCATTATAATCCATTTTGTATTCTGGTGTTAGATTATAATTATTGAACATTCCGGTGATGTAGATGTCTTTGTTAATTCTAAAAGTAGGGGCGGAAAGACTAAAATAGGCCCAGGCATAATCGGCTTCTATTTCGCTGTTGGTTGCGTTTATATTCTTAACAACAAAATTTCCATTCACGTCTTGGGTTACCGAATACGGATAATTTGTTCTGGCATCATTTGTATATAAATGAGAACTGTAGATTTCATTATTCGAATCTACTCGGGCTACATTATTATTAGCAGCTCTAATATCTTTATTTTCAAAATACAAAAACTCATTTCCTGCCCAAAACTGTGTTTGAGTATCATATTTATAAATTAAATCGTTTCCAATGGTATACTGGGGGGCAATGTTTGTAATGGCGTCATTGAATTGCCCATTTTGAAGTAAAACTACTTTCACGTTTTTCAATGGATTTTGAAAAGTAATGGTACTGGATTTAATGGTAAATTCTAAGTTGTGTTTGGAATCTAAATTACTCACGGTTCTGGCTCTTTTTACTTGGATAGGAATTGTGACAATATCTTCATAAAGGATGAATTTTCTGGAGAAAACGACTTCTTTGTCGTTGTTTAAAATTTTCAGCATGTAATTGCCACTGATTAATAATTGGGTAAACTGATTTGGAATAGCCAGCCTATAATGGGAATAGATTTGTAACGTGTTGAAAGAATTAGTGTAATCTGAGATTCGTTGGTTATCGAACCCTTTCAAATACTCGCTTTTAGGGATGTCTGTTGGTTTCCAATTATAATCGCAATGAGCTATTTCGTAGTAATAATCAGCTTCATTACCAAACAGATCGTCAAATTGCAACTGAAATCCTTCGCCTAATTTAAAAATTGGAATTACATTTTGTTCATTTTGTACAAAAGAAATCGTCTTAATATTATAGGGTGGAGCAGCCTCTTTTTCTACTTGTGCAGTAGTTGAAGTGATTATGAAAAGCAGAACTATTTTTTGAAAAAGAGCTTTAAGCATATATTTTGAATTGCTGAAATGTAAATATAACGAATTAAGCAATACTATTATTATGCGAATTATTGAGTAGCTTCATTTGATTTGTCCCAAATCTATTTAAAACAAACCGGAATAATTTCCCCTTTGGCTAAACAATATTTTTCTACTAATTCAGGTTTGATTTTATTAGTGTAATCTTCTTCAATTACTTTAAAACCAATGTTTCGTAATTTATCAAAATAATCGCGTCCATAAATACGAACGTGATCGTATTGACCAAATATTTTAGCGCGTTCTTTTTGATCTGTAATTGAATCATCAGCAAAAGTAGTTGTTCTTGATAAATCCTGTGGAATTTGTAAAATTGCCATTCCGCCTGGTTTCAAAACCCGATACAATTCCTGCATGGCTTTTGTATCATCCGGAATATGTTCCAAAACGTGATTGCAAAGAATAACATCATATTGATTATCTTCAAAAGGCAAATTACAAATATCTGCTTTCACATCTGCTAATGGTGAAAACAAATCGGTTGTGGTGTAGTCCAGATTTTTCTGATTGCGAAACAATTTATAAAAGGCCTGTTCTGGTGCAAAATGCAGCACTTTCTTTTTTTCTTTTGAGGTAAAAAAATCGGTTTCTTCATTTAAATACAACCACAATAAACGATGTCTTTCTAATGAAAGTGTACTTGGCGAAAGCACATTATTTCGTTGTGTTCCGTATCCGTAAGGTAAAAACATTCGAAAACTTTTCCCATCAATAGGATCTGTGAATGTGTTTCCTTTTAATGCCAATGCAAGAATTGGACGAGCCACATAACTTAAACGAATAAGAATTGGACGCGGGATAGTGTTGAGTATAAGTTTAAAAAGTTTTTTCATTACAGAACCAAAGGTGTTTGTCTAAACTCATCTTCTTCATTACTCACAATTCCTAATGCTTGATACACATACGCAAAAGTCGATAAAATCTCTGGTTTCCCATCGATAATTGCCACGTCATGTTCAAAATGCGCACTTGGTTTTCCATCGGCAGTAAGGATTGTCCAGCCGTCTTTTAATTGTTTGATGTTTCGAGTTCCCATATTAATCATCGGTTCAATAGCGACAACCATTCCTTCTACAAAAAGTTTTCCTCTTCCTTTTTTGCCATAATTAGGCATTTCAGGATCTTCATGCATTTTTTGTCCTACGCCATGACCTACTAATTCACGAACAACGCCATAACCATGCGCTTCCGTATATTTTTGAATTGCATTTCCTACGTCTTCTACACGATTTCCTAATTTGAATTCGCGGATTCCTACGTATAAAGATTCTTTGGTTACCTGTAATAATTTTTTAGTTTCAGGAGCGACTTCACCTATTTCAAAAGAATATGCATGATCGCCATGGTATCCATTTTTATATGCGCCACAATCTACAGAGATTACATCGCCGCTTTTTAAAGGCGTATTGTTTGGGATTCCATGGACCACTTGCGCATTTGGACTCATGCAAAGTGAATTCGGAAAACCATATAATCCGAGAAAACTTGGTTCAGCGCCATGATCACGAATGAATGTTTCGGCTAATTTATCTAGATATAAAGTAGTGACTCCTTCTTTTATTTCAGAAGCAATCATTCCTAATGTTTTTGATACGATCAACGCACTTTCGCGCATTAATTCTATTTCTTCACGTGATTTTACAATAATCATAATTTCCAATTTTCAGTTTGCAAAAGTACAATTTTATGAGAACTTTTAATGTCAAATATTTGATAATAAAAAAAGCTGCTCTAATTAGAACAGCTTTTATTAGTTTTATTTAAATCGTATTTAATATTTTGATTCAAATTACATCTAAGTTTTACAACAAAGAATGACAGGTCATTACCTCTGGTTTTTCTACTCCCATTAATTCCAAGATAGTTGGAGCGATATCGCCAAGAACTCCATCATGAATAACTCTTAAGTCTTTGTCCACTAAAATAATTGGAACTGGATTTGTAGTATGTGCTGTATTTGGACTTCCGTCAGGATTAATCATAGTTTCACAGTTTCCATGATCTGCAATTACGATGGTAGTGTAATTATGGGCTAATGCTGTCGTGATTACTTTCTCTACACACTTATCAACAGCTTCACAGGCTTTTATTGCGGCACTCATAATCCCGGTATGTCCCACCATATCACCGTTGGCAAAATTAAGACAAACAAAATCTACTTCTTCTTTCTCCAATTCTGGAACCAAAGCATCTGTCAATTCAAAGGCACTCATTTCCGGTTGCAAATCATAAGTGGCAACCTTTGGAGAGTTTTTCAAGATGCGGCTTTCTCCTATAAAAGGTTGTTCTCTTCCTCCAGAAAAGAAGAAAGTCACGTGAGGATATTTCTCCGTTTCGGCAATACGAATTTGCTTTTTATGTGCTTTTTCTAAAACCTCACCAAGAGTTTCAGTTATATTATCTTTATTATAAACGACTTTTACATTTTGGTAAGTTTCGTCATAATTAGTAAGGGTTACATAATACAAGTTTAACTTGTGCATATTCTGCTCATGAAAATCTTGTTGTGAGAGAGCTTCGGTTAATTCCCTTCCTCTGTCTGTTCTGAAATTAAAAAATATAACCACATCGTCTTCTTCAATTGTGGCCAATGGTTTGTCATATTCATCAACTATAACCGTTGGATGAATAAATTCATCGGTTACATTAACTTCATAACTTTCTTCGATGGAAGCAACTGCATTTGTTGAATGTGTTCCAATTCCGTTTACCAATAAATCGTAAGCGAGTTTTACTCTTTCCCATCGTTTGTCACGATCCATTGCATAATAACGTCCCACAACCGAAGCCAGTTTTACAGTAGTATTAGCAATATAATCCTGTAAATCCTGAATGTAATGTTTACCGGATTTTGGGTCTACGTCACGACCATCAGTGAAGGCGTGAACGAAAACTTTTTGTAATCCGTGTTTTTGCGTAGCGTCAATCAAGCCGCGTAAATGAGAAGTATGAGAGTGTACACCCCCATCAGAAACCAGACCTAAAAAGTGTACTTTTTTATTGTTTATTCTGGCATAAGTAAAGGCATCAACTAATACTTGCTCCTTTGCTAAAGTGTCATGTGCAACGGCAAGGTTAATTTTGGCTAAATCCTGATATACAATTCTACCAGCACCAAGATTCATATGTCCTACTTCGCTATTTCCCATTTGTCCCTCAGGAAGTCCAACATTTAAACCGTCAGTTCGAAGTTGGGCGCTTGGAAAATTTCTATATAAACTGTTAATAAATGGCACATTGGCATTGTCAATTGCAGATACCTTAGGGTCAGGAGATTTTCCCCAACCGTCCAAAATCATAAGAATTACTTTTTTGTTCATTATACTATATTTTAAACAAAGATAAAGTATTTCTAAAAATGTTCGAATGAATGGAAATCACTATTATACATTCGGAGGCTAACAATAACAAATAATGATTATTTTGTTGTGGAAAGTTGTCTTTTTTAAAATTAATGCATTTAGAATTTATTCTTAACTTGATTGTAATCTATAAAATAACGCACACTTATTGAGAAAACATGACTCAATGCATCGTTATTCAGTAGATTAGTAACATTGTCCGTAAACTCTTTATTGATGTCTCTTTCAAAGGCACCAGCATTATTTCGATACAAAACAGAAACTTGACTTCCGGGCGCAAACCACCAAGAATAGGACAAGTCAGCATTCCAGGAATAAAAACTCGAGTTTTTATTAGTTGTATATCCTGTAAAATCAGCAAGTCTTCCGTTTTGTTCTAATGATAAAGTATTTTTATTTTCGGCATACGACCAATATTGACGCAACGAAATATTAAATGTCATTTGACTATTCAGTGAATACTTTCCAGAAAGGGTATTGGAATATGTGATAACATTTCTATTAGCAAAAATGATAGTATTTGGCGTAGCCGAATTCATGTCATCATTAATGCTGTCAATGTATCCTTTATTGTTGTTTTGTCTGAAAAAGTTGAAGTTGTAATTCAGAGATAATTTGTCATTAAAACGATATCTTGGACCTACAGAAAAACCATAGGAATTTCTTCCTGCTTCATCAAAAAAAGCATAAGAAGGATTTACATCAATGGCAAAACTATTATTGTAATTGGTCGAAACATATACATAACCTCCAATTTTCGTTGGTTTTATCACATATCTGTCGGCCGTTCTGGGTTCATAATAATCAAATGTTTCTAATGCATTAGCATCAATTCCAATTCCAAAAAAGTGATTTTTTTTGTTTTTGGAGTTTATCTCAAAATTGATATTACTGGATTGAATTTTACCAGTTTCTTTTTGAAATTGTGAGTAGACATTAAGGTTAGTATTAAAGCTGTTAAAGTACTTCGTTGGATTAAGGATTCTATAACTGGTATTACCATATAAACTGTAGTAATTAGTTTCAAAATTGATTCCTAAATCATTATTGTCGAAATCTTTAGTAGTTATGTTAGCACCAAAACCATAACGGTATTTTCCGCTGGTCTCTGAGAAATTTAATTGGGAATTAATCCCTTTTTTATCTTCAACACTGTTGATGTAACTGTATTTGAAATCTCCGGCAAGATTGTAGGTATTTTTCTTTGTGTTCAAATCCCAAACTAATGCGGTCACATTTCCATCCCTAAAACTTCCGTTTCGAGTCACATTCGTGTTTACAAATGCAACTGAGGAATTTTTGCGAAAGCGTTGATCTAAAACCAATACGCTATAATTTGCCAAAGGTTCTATTTCATTTCTTATTTCGCCACTATCATTGTTAAAAATAGTAGTAGGTGTTTTTTCAGTAACAGCGTTCAGAATTCCGATTCCTAAACCATCTTTGGTTCTACCAGAAATTTTAAATGCATTGATAAGACTAATATTTGGTGTCTCTGTAAATGATTCATTTTCATTTAGTTTGTATGTTGGGACTCCTCCAATTCGTCTCGAATAAACCAAATTTCCTTTGCTAAACAAATCGGTTCCTTCCGTGAAAAAAGGTCTGTTCTCGTTAAATTGTTGTTCGAATGGCCCTAAATTCAGGATTTGATCATCGTATTTTGTTTGTCCAAAATCAGGAATAAGAATCATGTCCAGTGTAAAAGCATCGTTTATTCCATACTTTAAATCTAATCCCCCTTTTAGTGTTCCGTATGTTTTTTGTTGTGCATTGGCATTTACATAAAAAGAAGAATACGGCAAAAGAAAGAGTCGAGTAGGTGGTTTTATGTTTTCAATTCCTTCCAAAACTCCTGTTTGTTGGGTGAAAGTTCCCAGTTTTGAATCAATGAAATTCCAAGTATATTTATGACGATCTCGTCTAATTTCTCTAAAAAAATTAAGTCCCCAAGTTTGTTTATTCTCACCAGAAAAACGCAGTGCTGCATATGGAATTCTCATTTCTACAACCCAGCCTTTATCCGTAATTACGGCTTTGCTTTTCCAAACGGCGTCCCAAGAATAATCCTCGCCATTGGTATCTGTGGTAATGCAATCTGCCTGACCATCTGCTGCATTGACAAAAAATTGAAAATCTTGTTGTCCATCATTAAAGCCATTTATAAAAACACCAAAAAGGTCAGAAGTACCAAAATTATCTCGTTGGGTAATTTCTCTTAAGATTTTATCTGGATTTTCATCATACATAATGGCTCCAATATATACGGCGTCATTATCGTATAAAACTTTTACTTCGGTTCTCTTATTTTCTGGAATTGCTTTGCCATTGTCTGGATCAAACATGATGAAATCATTGGCTATTGCAGCTGTTTGCCATGTATTTTCGTCTAATTTTCCGTCGATTTCGATTTTTTCCGAAATGAATTTAGTTTGTAAGACTTTTTTTTGGCTGTAGCCAAAAGCATATAGTAATAGAAAACAAAGTAATAACTGATTTTTCATGAAACGATTGATTGGTTGATTGATGCAAAATTTAGAAAAACCAAATAGCTTCAAAGCGAGTAATCACCAATCCACGGAATAGTTTGAGTTAATAGACTCCCTTTTCAATCGAATGTTACAGTTTGATGTGAAAAAATTAAAATTTATTTTTCACTGCATTGTAATCAATAAAATAGCGAATGCTTATGGAAAGCACATTAGTGAGGTCGCTATTAAGAATACTTTTAAGATTTTTTGATAGATCTTTTTCGACTACACTGGCTCTTTCTAATCCATAGTTACGGTACAAAATGGATATTTCACTTCCCGGAGCAAACCACCAAGAATAGGATAAATCGAAGTTCCAAGAATTAAAATTCCTGTCTTTGTTTTCTGAGTACGTACTGTTTGGAGTTAAATAACCGTTGTTTTGTAAGGTGAAAAATTCATGATTTTTTGAGTATGACCAATAATAACGGGCTGTTAAGTTGATAGTCATTTTATTGTTCAATGAATATTTTCCTGTAAGGTCATTTTGAACTATTTCTCGATTACGTTCCGTAAATACAATGCCGGAATCATTAGAGTCAACCCATCCACGATCATTTTTCATATTGGTGTATTCTAAAGCATAGGCTAACGAAAGTTTGTCATTGAATCTATATTTTGGACTTGCATAAACGCCATAATTAAATCTTCCTTTTTCGTCATATTTAGTAAACGAGGGTGTCATGTCAAAAGTTAATGCATTATTTCGGTTCAATTCAAATCCAAAATAAGAAGCAATTCTTTTAGGGATATAGACGTATCTACCATACTCACGAGGCTCATAAAAATCAAATGTTTCAAGAGGATTTGTCACGATGCCTAACTCAAAATAATCATTGTTTAAAGAAGTTGCTTTTACCACTGTTTTATACCAGCCTTCTTGAATTTTCCCAGTTATATTATGAATTTCTAAATTCAATTCCTGTTCTATTTTTAGGGTGTTAAATATTTTTGTAGGGTTTAATATTCTATAACTCCCATTTGCCAATGCAGCATGATAGTTTGTATAGAAAATAATTCCTAAATCATTGATATCGTAATTCTCCGAGATGTATTTTCCGGAGAATAAATAGCGGTACCTTCCGCTTGTTTTTGCAAAGTTTAAAGAGGCTTTAAAACCATTGTAATCCTTAAAATCATTAATTGCGCTGTATTTAAAATCTCCGGATAGATTGTATTTATTTGCTTTGGTGTTCAGATCGAATAATAAGGCTGAGACATTCGCATCTCTGAAACCGCCATTTCTGGTGGTGTTTGCATTAACAAAGGAAACCGATGAATTTTGGTTAAAGCGCTGATCCAAAACTAGCATATTATAATTGGTTAATGGTTGTATGACTTCTTTTAATGTGGTATTCGAGTTATTATCGCGAATAGTTGCATAAGTTTTCTCGGTAACGGCATTCAAGAATCCAATTCCTAATCCTTTTTCGTTACGACCAGATATTTTTACAGCATTAAGAACATCTACAGTGCTTGGAAAATTGCTTATTTCTTGGTTTGGGGATAATTGATATTCCAGTATTTCTTGTTCTAGAATAGGACTACCGCCAATCCTTCGGGAATAAAACAATCCACCTTTGCTAAATAAATCGGTTCCTTCTGTAAAAAAAGGTCTGTTTTCAGCAAATTGCTGTTCAAAAGGTTCTAAATATAGTACAGCATTGTCAAATTTTGTCTGTCCAAAATCAGGCACCAAAATGGCATCTAATGTAAAGGAGTCGTTTATTCCGTATTTTATATCCAACCCAGCTTTTAAAGTCATGTCAGAACCAATATCACTTTGTTGATAGTAAGCAGATGAATACGGAATCAAGAAAAGTCGGGTAGGAGTTTGTATACTTTCAATTCCTTGAAGAATTCCCGCTTGCGGAATAACAGCGCCAATTTTAGTATCAATCCTATTCCAAGTATATTTTTGGACATCTCGCTTGATTTCACGCATGAAGTTTAAACCCCAAGTTTGTTTATCGGCTTTCGAAAATCGTAAAGCAGCATAAGGAATTTTCATTTCAACAACCCAGCCAAATTCAGTAACTGTTGCTTCGCTGTCCCAAATGGCATCCCAAGTAAAATCTTCAAGATCTTCCGTTGCCAAACAATCCATTTGAACTCCTGCGGCACTTACAAAAAACCTAAAATCTTGTTGACCATCATTGAATCCGTTAATGTAAACAGAAAAGTGATCTGAAACCCCGAAAACATCTCGTTTTGTTATTTCTCGTTGAATTTTTTCTGGTTCATTGTCATAAAGTAATGCCGATATGTAAATGGCATCGTTATCGTACAGTACTTTTACTTCTGTTTTTTTATCGTTGCTTATTGGTCTTCCATTGTCGGGTTCAAACATTATAAAATCGGTAGCTACTGATTCTGTTTTCCAAATTTCCTCGTTAATTTTTCCATCGATGGTGATGTTTCCAGTGATGGATTTGGCCTGAAGCGTTTTTTTCTGGCTATAAACTGTATAACTAAAGAATATTAAAAAAAACAGAGCTATAGAATGAAATTTGGACATAAATTAGAATTGTATCAAAACAAAAATAACAAAATTAACATAGAAAGTGTTTTTTTTATGATTTTTCACTCAATATTTCCCTTGTATGTTCGTTATAGTTAGACTAAAGTTTTGTTAAATTATTTTTAATGGTTTTATTTTACCGTAGGTTTGCAATCCCAAATTAGTATATAACTTAAAGAAAGCCAATGATTTATAAGATATTTCCTGCGATTTTATTTATGCTTGTTTCCTTCTCTCCGAGTAAAACAAGTTTTTCTGAGCCAAAGAAGGTTAAGTCAGTGGTTTATGCCAAAAAGGTAGAATCTAATGTTGATGCTAAAATTGAAATGGCCTATAATAACTTACATTCCAATCAATTTGCCTTGCCTAAATTAGAAAGCTTCGCAGTCGCTTTGAAAGGGTTTTATTCGTTGAAAGAAAAGGGATTGATCAAGAAAGACATCTTAACCTTAGTTGATTTTAGTTTGTCTTCCAACACTAAAAGACTTTGGGTGATTGATTTGATTACTGGTGATGTATTGTTTCATTCTCTTGTTGCTCATGGAAGAAATACCGGCGAAGAATTTGCTTCTAATTTTTCTAATTCAGCTGAATCGTATAAAAGCAGTTTAGGATTTTATGCTACAGGTGAAATTTACAATGGTAAACATGGAATGTCCCTTAAATTAGATGGTTTAGAAAAAGGAGTTAACGATAACGCAAGAGCAAGAGGTGTGGTCATGCATGCAGCTGAATACGTTTCTAATTCGTTTATTAAAAATAACCACAGATTAGGAAGAAGTCAAGGTTGTCCTGCTGTACCGGTGGAATTGTCTAAAGAAATTATCAGTGTAATAAAAAACAAATCGTGCTTCTTTATATATCATCCTTCAAGGATTTCTAAATTTGGAGCAGAATCAATTTCTTAATTTAGTGTATAAATCAGCATCTAGATTGTAAATATCATCTCTAAAAATTAATTTGTTGTTTTCGCTCCAAGCGGTCCAATATAATAAATGGAAGGAAACTTCTTTTTTGATTTTTATAAATTTTGTTTTTTCATTTTGTAAGGTTTCTGTAATTTTTTCCAGATTCCAATTGATGGCATCATCCAATAAATACTCCGTTAATTCTAATGGATTGTCTACTCTGACACAACCCGAACTCAACGAACGATCTATTTTGTCGAAATAATCCCTGTGATTGGTGTCGTGTAAATAAACAGAGAAGCGGTTTGGAAAAATAATCTTAACCATTCCCAGCGAATTAAAAGTTCCTGGACTTTGCACATAACGATAACTTTTGGCTTGCGATAACTGCCATTCGTAAGGACTTACAATTCTCCCATTACGATCATATACCTTAATATTTGATTGGGCTAAATAGCTTCGGCTTTTTAAAATGGCAGGAATAACATCTTCTCGCAAAATGGTGGGAGGAACAGTCCAAGTTGGATTATAAACAACCTGAGTTAATTTAGACGATAAGATTGGTGTTTTTCTTTTAGCTCTTCCCACTATTACTCTGTGCGTTCTTAGTGTATCTTTATCTTTAATTAACGTCAATCTGTAGTCGGGGATATTAATGATTACGTATTCTTTTCCCATTTCTTTAGGATACCATTTCCATCGCTCAAGATTTACTATAATTTGTTGCATTCTTTGTTTTTTGGAAAAATTGAGAGAGGAAATTGTTGCAGGTCCAATTATTCCATCCATAGCTAAGCCATGACGGTTTTGAAATTTTTTTATGGCAAGTATAGTTTCTTCGTCATAAATGGGCGTTAAGCTGTCTTGAAGTTGTAATTCTTTCCAGTAAGTCAATCTTTTTTTAATGTCAATTATGGAAAGATTGGTGTCGTTTGGAGAAATTATTTGAGCGATTTTTAATGCTTTAAAATTATCTTTAGGAAAAGTATTAATCAATCTCAGCGCTTTTTTTAACCTTTTGTAAGCAATATGATTGGGTTTCAATTGCTCTATTTTATCTGCTAAGGAGTCGCTGTCCAGTAAATTTGTCAAAGTCTCATTTAGGTCAATGTAGTTTTCTTTTAAATCCCAGTTTTTATATAGTTTTCTTGGATTTAATGTTCCGTTTGTCAAATTCGAGATGTATTTTTGAAAACTTGAGGTCAGTAAAATGTCATATTTAGCTAAATCAGAATCGTCTAGTGTCGCTGATTTTTTTTCGAAATCATTTAATGTTTTTACTTTATAATCCTCTGGATTTAATCCTTCCTCATCAGATTTAAGGAGTTCTGCTAAAATTATTTTTCTATTTTCTTTAAATTGCCAAACGGTTCTGTATCCAGTAGATTTATAAAAATCAGTGAGTGTTTTGTCGTCAAAAGAAATTAATAACGTTGAGTCAATTTTAATTGATTTGCTTTCAGGTTGGATATGAGGTTCAACAGTCTCTTTTTTTAGGAGTACCTCGCTTTTTAGTTCTTGCTTTTTACAACTAGTTATGAGGCATAGCAATAGTATTAGGGATAATTTATTCATCACTCATTTTTTTAAACATGATAACATGTTTTCCAACTTCTGATATTTCAAAAGGCAATCCTTTAACTTGGTATCCCATTTTTTCATAGAAACCAATTGCCTTTTTTCGGGCATTGAACCAAATTAAATTTGCTTTTTGGACTGAACAATATTTCTCAGAATTGAGAATAAGCTTTTCGCCGAAACCCTTTTTTTGATGCTCTTCTAAAACTGCCATGCCCCTAATTTGATACTGTTTTTCTGTCACAAATAAATTATTTTTTGCTTCGAATATTGAAATAACGCCAATGATATTGTTCTTGTCAAACAAACCAAAATGGGAGGTAGTTTCTAAATTATCGCCATCAAAATGACAGCTATCTATCGATTTGTCGGCTCGAAGTACAGGATATCTTACTGGAAATGTCTCTAAAGCGGTAATTTTTTTGATATTTTGCGTCATTTTTTTTAATATTTTTTCAGCTTAATAAAGGTATAATATTTTCATATTAAATTCTTTATGATTTGAATATGCTTTAATAAAAAAGTTGTGGGTGTAAGTTTGCAATTTTTTAAGAAAAAAAACTTGCATTGAAGCAAACTTATTAATTATATTTGCACCGTTGTTAATGCGAAAGTAGCTCAGTTGGTAGAGCTCCAGCCTTCCAAGCTGGTTGTCGCGAGTTCGAGCCTCGTCTTTCGCTCTAAGCCTCAAATTTAGTTTTGAGGTTTTTTATTTAAATTTTGTCATGCGAAAGT
Organism: Flavobacterium melibiosi; assembly: GCF_048158545.1. Taxonomy (NCBI): domain Bacteria; kingdom Pseudomonadati; phylum Bacteroidota; class Flavobacteriia; order Flavobacteriales; family Flavobacteriaceae; genus Flavobacterium; species Flavobacterium melibiosi. Next base: position 87,392 of record NZ_JBLNKU010000007.1, read on the forward strand.
AGCTCAGTTGGTAGAGCTCCAGCCTTCCAAGCTGGTTGTCGCGAGTTCGAGCCTCGTCTTTCGCTCTTCAAAGCCGAAACTTTATTGTTTCGGCTTTTTTGTTTATTATAAATTCGTTTCAGAATCATTTTATAAAACTCAAATCAGTTCCGCTTTCTAATTCTTCAGGAGCTTGGTTTTGTCTAAAAAGTCTCGCAGATAAGTTTCCTCTTAAAGTTATTTTTTCACCTTTAACATCCAGCCAACTTCCTTCTCGTAATCCTAAAACGGGAATAGTATTAAAAGCATGAAACTCTTTGATTCTTGTTTCGCGCGTTTCGCCCATGTGTTTTGATTGTTCATTGACATCTAAATAATGCGGATTTAAATTGAAAGGTATTAATCCCAAAGTTTGAAAGCTCGGCGGGTAAATAATAGGCATATCATTCGTGGTTTGCATCGTCAGTCCGCAAATATTACTTCCGGCACTTGTTCCTAAATAAGGCGTTCCTGCTTTTACGGCGTCAGCAAGAACGGTCATGATTTTGTTTTTATACAATTGTGAAACCAGTAAAAAAGTATTACCGCCTCCTGTAAATATACCTTCTGCATTTTGGATTGCTTCAGCTGCATCTTCAAATTCATGAATTCCTTTTATTGTTTTATTTATTTTGGCAAAAGCCAAAGCAACTTTTGAAGTATATTCCTCATGTGAAATACCTCCTGAACGTGCATAAGGAATAAAAAGTATCGTTTTGCAATTTAAAAAATGCAAGCTTAATTTGGGTAATAAATAGTCTAAATAGTCCCCGCCATGAAGGGTAGATGTACTGGCGATAAGTATGTTTTTCATTGTGTTTTCTTGTAAAGAATAGTTTGGGTTAAAGATATAAAATTGTGTTTTTTTATGTTGTGATTCCGTTTTTTAATTAACATATTTTTACCAAGTCGTTAATAATTAATTTGGAAGAGAGTAAGATACTTTTACAGGATACCAATAATCGAAATTTGATTGTCATCTGATGAGTAGAGTTGTATGCATTTTTTTTATTTTAATTGCTTCTAAGGGTTTTGCGCAAGAATCTATTCCTGATAAATTGGACGGAAAAATAATTGCTGACATGTCGAATTTAGGAGGGATTTATGTGATAAATTTAAAAACTGAAAAAGCAGCAATTACTGAAAAAGATGGTTATTTTTCGATACCTGCAGTTCTAGGAGATACACTTATGTTTTCTGCGGTGCAATTTAAGGGAATTCGTATTGTTTTGACCCAAAAACATTTTGAAAATGATTTTCTTTTTGTCAAAATGGAGCCAATAATGAATCAATTAAGAGAAGTTGTCGTTAGAAGGGGATTTGATAATATAAATGCAGTTGCACTTGGGATTATTCCAAAGGGACAAAAATCCTATACAGTTGCAGAACGTAAATTATATACTGCAACGGACCTTAATGCGTCAGCTAATTTGTCTGGAATGGCTGGCGGCTCAATTTCTGCAGATCCTTTACTCAATTTTCTTTCTGGCAGAACGGGAATGCTCAAAAAACAACTGGAAGTAGAGAAAAAAGAGTTTTATTTAAAACAGTTAGAAAAACTGTTTGATATTGGCCATTTTGTAAATAAATTAAAAATTCCTTCTGAATATGTAAAAGGATTTGAATATTTTGCGGTTGAAAATATTAAATTCACGAAAATTTTGGACACAAAAAATAAAACTACAATTGAATTTTTATTGGGCGAATTAGCTACAAAATATAACGAAATAATAGCCAGTGAAAATAAATAATACGTTACTGCTGTTTTTGTTTTTTATAACGACTATTTCTTTTGGTCAAGCTATTTCTGAAAAAGAAATTAATGGAAAAATTACTGCTGATACAATAACTGTTGAAGGTATAAAAATTGTCAATTCATCTACTGAAAAAGTAACTGTAACCGATAAGAATGGATTCTTCTACCTATTCGTAAAAGAAGGAGATGTTTTAGTTTTTTCTGCTGTAAATCTTGTAACTTTACATAGAAGAATGAGTAAACAGGATTTGATTCAGGATATTCTTAAGATTCAAATGTCGCCAAAGAGCATTGCGCTAAAAGAAGTTATTGTCAATGAAAATTCACAAATAACTGCTGAAAATTTAGGGATTATTCCTTACGGCCAAAAAAAATATACGCCAGCGGAAAGAAAATTATACACTGCAACTTCTGGTGGTGGTATCGATGGTTTGCTAAACACTATTTCGGGTCGTAAAGCGATGCTTAAAAAAGAAATAGTAGTTGAGAATAAGGAACAGTCATTGAGTAGACTTTTGCCGCTTTTTGAGGATAAATATTATATAGAAACCTTAAAAATTACTGCTGATTATATCAAAGATTTTCAACATTATTGCGTTGATGATGCCAGTTTTACCGCGGCTTTGAAATCTAAAAATAAAACATTGATTATGTTTTTAATTGTTGGACTGTCTGAAAACTATACTAAAATTATTGCAGATGAAAAATAAAATCATAATACCGGTTTTGTGTTTGTGTTGTCAATTTTGTTTTAGTCAATTGACAAGAAAGACATTGTATGGTCAAGTGGTAAATGATTCCATTAAGTTAGAAAATGGAATTGTTTTCAATGTTACTTCTAAGACAGGAACGGTTATAAACCAACAAGGGTTTTTTAGTATTTTGGCAAAAGCCAAAGACACATTAGTTTTTTCTGGCTTAACTTTTAAATCAAAAAAAATAGTTCTTACCCAAAAAGAAACTTCGACTCCACTTTTAAGGATAAAACTGGATGCATTTATCAATTTGTTGCCGGAAGTGCTGGTTTATGGAGATAAAAAATTAAATCCGATTTCAGGAAATTCTCAAAAGTATGTCGATATGCAATATTTTGATGACGAGAAGTCTTCTCCAAAAAATAGAACGATGCCATCTGATGGAACTATTGAAAATGGAATGAATTTTGTTAGGATATATAAAGATGTATTAAAAGCTTTGAGGAAAAACAATCCTGAAAGAACAGATTTTACAAGTGAAATAAGCTTTACGGAACTGGTCATGAAAAAAGTTAGTTACTCCTTTTTTACAAATACATTAAACCTGAATGATGATGAAATTGGTCTTTTTCTTATTTTTTGTGAGAATGATTCCAAGTCAAAAATAGTCATGAAACCTGGTAACGAATTTCAAGTAATGGATTTTCTCATTACAAAAAACAAAGAATTTAAAAGAATTACTACTTTTGAAAAATGAAATCGCCATGATTCCAAAACATAAATGAGATTGAAGAAAAGGCGATACCGTATTCCGATAAAAAACAAACAGAATCTTCGTATGAAAAAAACAATCTTATATGCCTTTATTGGGTTTTTATTCCTGAGTCTAACCGCTTTCAGCACCCATAAATTTTATATGGGGATATATCAGGTAAATTATGCTCCTGAAAAGAAAATGCTCCAAATTACCTCTCGTGTTTTTATTGATGATTTGAATAATGCTTTGGAAAAAAAGTATAACAAAAAAGTGTATTTAGGGACCGAAAAAGAATCCCCTGAAGAAGTAATTTTATTAAAGAAGTATTTCTTGGAGAAATTCTCTGTAAAGGTAAACGGTCAATCCAAGTCCATCAATTTTCTAAGCAAAGAGCTGGAAGGGGATATCCTTATTTGTTATTGCAACGTAAAGGAAATTACTAAAATTAATACGCTTGAAATTTTCAATACAGTTTTGATAGATTGGAATACTGAACAGCAAAACATTACCCATGTTACTGTATTAGGAGAGAAAAAAAGTATACTCTTTACAGATTCTAATAAAGGCGAAATGTTAAAATTCTAATAAAATGCAAGTAATTTGTTAAAAATTATTATTTTCACACGCTTAAATAATTTTCCTTCTATAACATGAAAAAAATCACATTATTATTTATTTTTCCAGTAATTCTATTTGCTCAAGAAAAACCCACCACATTAACCCAGAAACAATCAGGAAAGCTCGACACGAACAAGTTTAGTCAAATGTATGACTTATTAGCCACGCCTAATATGTTTCGTACTGCTTCCGGAGCTCCAGGACCAGCTTACTATCAGCAACAAGCAGACTATAAGATAGACGTGGAATTAGATGATAAAAATGCCAAATTAAGTGGCTCTGAAACAGTAACATATTATAATAATTCTCCAGATAGTTTAGAGTATTTATGGGTGCAGTTAGATCAAAATCAAGCAGCTAAAAACTCAGAATCCCCTTTAGTTGAAAGCGAAAAGATAGAACAAGTATTGCCAGCAGATAAATTTGCAAATGAATATTTGAAGAAAGGGCTTGATCGCGGGTTTAATATAGAATATGTAAAAGATGCAAAAGGGAATCTCTTGTCTTATACTGTAAATCAGACCATGATGCGAATCAATTTAGTGACTCCTATTAAACCTGGTGAAAAATTTATATTTTCTACTAAATGGTGGTACAATATAAATAATTACATTCAAGATGGAGGTCGTTCTGGTTATGAACCATTCGAAAAAGAAGGGAATAGATTGTATGTAATTGCTCAGTTTTATCCTAGAATGGCAGTTTATAATGATGTAGAAGGATGGCAGAATATGCAATTTTGGGGAGGTGGGGAGTTTGCTTTACCTTTTGGAAATTTTGATGTAAATATTACGGTTCCTGCCGATCACGTTATGGATGCAACAGGAGAATTGATGAATAGAAGCGAGGTGTTTACGCCAGCTCAGGTAAAAAGATACGAATTGGCACAAAAAACATTTGATAAACCGATTGTTATTGTTACCCAAGCAGAGGCTGAAGCCAATGAAAAAGGATTTTCAGACAAGAAAAAAACATGGAAATTTAGTGCTAAAAACGTAAGAGATTTTGGTATCGCCACCTCAAGAAAGTTTATTTATGATGCTATGGCGGTACAATTAAGTAGTAAAGTTGTAATGGCTGAATCACTTTATCCTAAAGAAGCAAACCCGCTTTGGGGAGAAACTTCAACGCAAATGGTAGCGCATACTTTAAAAAGTTATTCTTCTCATACCTTTGACTATCCTTATCCAAAAGCAGTCTCAGTATCTGCAGAAGATCAAGGGATGGAATATCCTATGATTTGTTGGAATTTTGGTCGCCCTGATGCAAATGGCGTGACCAGTGAACAAGTGAAAAATGGAATGATAGGAGTGGTGATTCATGAAGTAGGGCATAACTTTTTCCCAATGATTGTTAATTCTGATGAGCGTCAATGGACTTGGATGGATGAAGGTTTAAACTCTTTTATGGAATTTATGGCAGAACAGGAATTAGGAACTAATTTTCCTTCAAGACGTGGGCCTGCAAAAAACATTGTTCCTTACATGAGCGGAGATCAAAAGTTTCTAGAGCCTATTATGTCAAATTCGGAGGGTATTATTCAGTTTGGAAATAATGCCTATGGAAAGCCAGCTACGGGTTTAAATATTCTTAGGGAAACCATCATGGGAAGAGAATTATTTGATCATGCTTTTAAAGTGTATGCGAATAGATGGAAATTCAAACACCCAACACCTGAAGATTTCTTTAGAACGATGGAAGATGCTTCGGCAGTAGATTTAGACTGGTTTTTTAGAGGCTGGTTTTATTCAACTGATTTTGTTGATATTGGTATAAATGAAGTGAAACAATATTATGTTTCAGAAACTCCTACAGTAGCGTTGAAAGATGCTAAGATTAGAAAAGGTCGTTTTGGAATGGATAAAGGTCCATTCGTATATTTAATTTCAGAGAATAGCGATGAATTAAAAAATTCGGATAAGAAATCTTTAGAAATTGGACAAGTAAAATTGCTTTCGGAATATGTAGACCAAAAACTTACCGCTGAAGAAAAAGCAACGATGAAGACGCCTAAATATTTTTATGAAGTAGAGTTCAATAAACCGGGAGGTATGCTGATGCCAATTATTGTTGAAATTACTTATGAGGATGATAGTACAGAAACGTTCAAGTATCCAGCTCAAATCTGGAGAAAAAACAATGAGACTGCCAAAAAAGTATATGCAACCGAAAAAGCAATAAAAAAGATTCAAATTGACCCAAAATTGGAAACTGCTGATATAGATGTTACGAATAACACTTGGCCAAAATCAGAGGTGAAATCAAAATTTGACTAAGAAGAACAGTATAAAAGAGGCTTGAATTAAGCCTCTTTTTTTTATGAAAAAATTAAAATACTGAGATTTAAAAAATGATATCTTTGTATTCAAGAAAAATCTAAAAATATGTTTGGTATAGGAGGAGGCGAATTAATTTTTATAATGTTTATTGTACTTATGCTTTTTGGTTCGGATAAAGTGCCTGAGATAGCACGTACTATGGGAAAAGCGATGGCGCAGATAAAAAATGCTACCAACGATATAAAAAGTGAAATTCAAAAAGGAGCTGAAGCCAATGGTTTTGATACAAAATCATTGAGTGATATAAGAGGTAGTATTACCTCAGAAATCAATAAAGCAAAAGATAATCTGTTAGGCGATACTTCAGCATTTAGCGATATGGCGGGGAATATTACCTCAGAAATAAACAAGGCTAAAGACAATCTATTAGGGGATGCAACAACAGAAATAGAAAAAGCAAAAGATAATCTATTAGGGGATGCAACAGAAATAGAAAAAGCAAAAGAAGAAATTGACGATATTACTGGTCCTATAAAACGCCAGATGTAATGTTGGAAAAATTACTGTCTTTAGATACGAAATTATTTGTTTTTTTGAATGGATTAGGGTCGGAAACGTATGACGGACTTTGGTTATTTATTACCAAACAAAGCAACTGGATTCCTCTTTTTTTACTCCTTTTGTATGTTATTTATAAAAAACTAGGTGCTAAACAAACCTTGTATTTACTGCTGTTTGTAGCAGTTTTAGTTACGATTACAGATCAAACAACAAACTTGTTCAAGAACGGATTTCAACGATTACGCCCTTGTAATAATTCTGAAATCAATTCTTTTATACGCATCGTTCAAATCCGAAGCTCATTTAGTTTTTTCTCAGGGCATGCAGCAAATTCAATGGCAGTTGCGACATTTTTGTATTTTAATTTTAAAGATAAAATCAAATTTTTCGGTTTCCTGTTCTTGTGGCCGCTCATCTTTGCGTACAGTAGAATCTATCTGGGATTGCATTATCCATTAGATATTTTATCAGGCTATTTGTTCGGACTTACTTTTGGATTTTTGATGTTCAAAGGATACAAAATAGCACAGCAAAAATATTTCCCTCTATAATGCATTGCGAGGAGGAACGACGTGGCAATCTGGAGCTTTTTCCTGCTCTACGCTGTATCTTTTTCTTGTTATTCTTCTTAGGTCAGAATAACAAGAAAAAGGATGCCGCTTCCATCAGGGCTAGGGCATTTGTTTTCAATAGAAATATCCTAAACTAAAGAACTCGACTCACTGTCAATCCATCACGAATAGGCAACAAAACCGTTTCTACTCTTGGATCAGTTGCTAATAACTGATTGTATTCCAATAATATTTTTGTGCTCAAATCTTTAGGATTCAATGGTTCGAGAATTTTACCACTCCACAACACATTATCCGATAAGATAATTCCGCCTTTATTCATTTTTGGAACAATCAACTCAAAATAGTTAAGGTAATTTTCTTTGTCGGCATCAATAAAAACCAAATCAAATTTTATATCAAGCGTTGGGATAATGTCAATAGCTTCACCTAAATGTTGTACAATTTGCTTTCCCCAAGGCGATTTGTCAAAATGTTTTCTTTGAAAATCAACCAGCTCTTCTTTGATGTCAATCGTATGCAATTGTCCGGTTTCTTGCATGCCTTCGCACAAACACAACGCCGAATAGCCAGTGTAAGTGCCAATTTCCAGAATATTCACAGGCCGAATCAATTTAGACAACATACTCAAAACCCGACCTTGAAAATGCCCGCTCAACATTCGCGGCAGCAGAATTTTTTGATAGGTTTCTTTATTCAAAGCGGCGAGTAAAGCCGGTTCTTTTTCTGAATGTTGTTCGATATAATCTTCTAATTCTTGGGAAATGAAATGCATTATCTTAAACTTTTTATTGGGTCTTGAAAAGTATTGAATATTCTAACAACATAAATTGTGTTGTGATGGAATTGGTAAAGTATTTTGTAGTTTCGGGTAATTATTCTTCTGCAATCAATTCGGTATTCGTCAATTTGAAATTGATCAGGAAAAGTTATTGAATTTAAATTTTCGAAAATTTCATCGGTTATTTTAGTTGCAACAAGGAGAGAAATTTTTTGTTCTAATGAAAGATAAATATCTTTTAAATCAAGTTTTGCATTAGTAGTCCAAAAAATGACATAATTAGTATTATTCATTTTTCCAGGCTTTCATTTCTTCAATAAGATTTTCTTGAGAAATTACTCTGTTGTATTTAATATCTTCTAATCCTTCTTCAACCTTATTATGATATTCCGAAAGTGTTAAGGCATTTCCTTTAGCATCGTAAGAAACAATTTCATTCAAATAATTATCAAATACGGATGATACAATACGGAGTACTCTTTCGTCTGCTAAATCTAATTGAAGTTTAATTTTTTGTTTTAATTCTGGAAGTCCCATTTTCACTAATTTATATACAAATTTACAAAAAAATATAATAGGTTTCTTTATTGTATTTGGTCTGCTATTTAGACTCTTTTTATAATTTCACTCCATTTAATCTTCTAATTCTTGGGAAATGAAATGCATTTTTTGAATTTTTTTCAATGGAGAGCAAAGTTATCAAATTATCAAATCAACAAATCAACAAATTGTCATTAAATTTGCACCATGGAAATCGAGAAAAAAGACATACGATCCTTATCAAAAGAACAATTGCGAGATTTTTTCGTTGCAAATGGTGACAAAGCCTTTCGTGGAAATCAAGTTTACGAATGGTTGTGGAGCAAAGGTGCACATAGTTTTGAGGATATGACCAATGTTTCTAAGGGAACACGAACGATGCTGGAAACGCATTTTGTTATTAATCACATCAAAGTAGATACGATGCAGCGCAGTGAAGACGGAACCGTGAAAAATGCCGTTCGTTTGCATGATGGTTTGGTGGTGGAATCGGTTTTGATACCTACAAATACAAGAACTACGGCTTGTGTTTCGAGTCAAGTAGGTTGTAGTTTGGATTGCAACTTTTGCGCTACAGCGCGATTAAAAAGAATGCGAAATCTGGAGCCGGCTGAAATATATGATCAGGTAATTGCCATTGATAAAGAAAGCCGTTTGTATTACAATCATCCGTTATCGAATATTGTTTTCATGGGAATGGGAGAGCCGCTTATGAATTACAACAATGTGTTGAAGGCAATCGAAATGATAACTTCTCCGGAAGGTTTAGGAATGTCGCCTAAGCGTATTATGGTTTCGACTTCGGGAGTTCCTAAAATGATAAAAAAACTCGCTGATGATGACGTGAAATTCAAATTAGCAGTTTCTCTTCACTCGGCAATCGATGAAATTCGTTCCAGAATTATGCCGTTTAGTGCTAATTTTCCTTTGGCGGATTTACGCGAATCATTAGAATATTGGTACCGAAAAACCAAAAGCAAAATTTCTTACGAATATGTCGTTTGGAAAGATATCAATGACAATAAAGCTTCAATAGATGCTTTGGTGAAGTTCTGTAAATATGTTCCTTGCAAAGTGAATTTGATCGAATACAATCCAATTGATGATGGAGAATTTCAACAAGCTTCCGAAGAATCAATTAATGCGTACATAAAAGCACTGGAAGCTAGTGGTATCGTGGTGAAAGTACGAAGAAGCCGCGGAAAAGATATTGATGCTGCTTGCGGTCAATTAGCCAATAAAGAAGCGTAAAAGATTTATTTTCGAAAAATATTCAAAAGAATGCAAGCATTTGTAAGATTACATGCTAAAATTGTATCTTTGAATTCTAAATGAATATTACTTCACAAATAAAACAGCCCATTTTCAATGAAATGGAACTTTTTGAAAAAAAGTTCTATGAATCGATGACTTCAAAAGTGGCTTTGTTAAATAGAATCACGTATTACATTGTCAACAGAAAAGGAAAGCAAATGCGTCCTATGTTTGTTTTTTTGACTGCTAAAATGGTTTCGGCCGGAATAGTAAACGAAAGAACGTATCGTGGAGCTTGTGTTATCGAACTGATTCATACTGCGACATTAGTTCACGATGATGTAGTGGATGACAGCAATCGCAGAAGAGGTTTTTTCTCGCTTAATGCACTTTGGAAAAATAAAATTGCGGTACTTGTTGGTGATTATTTATTATCCAAAGGATTGTTGCTTTCTATTGATAATGGAGATTTTGATTTACTTCGGATTATTTCTGTCGCTGTACGCGAAATGAGTGAAGGCGAATTACTTCAAATTGAAAAAGCCCGAAGACTTGATATCACAGAAGATATCTACTATGAAATCATTCGAAAAAAGACAGCGACACTTATTGCTGCCTGTTGTGCTCTGGGCGCAAGATCCGTTATTGAAGATGAAGTTCAGGTAGAAAACATGCGCAAGTTTGGAGAACTCATTGGAATGGCTTTTCAAATAAAAGATGATTTATTCGATTATACGGATGAAGCCATTGGTAAACCTACCGGAATTGACATCAAAGAACAAAAAATGACTTTGCCTCTTATTCACGTTTTGAATACGTGTACTTCAAAAGAGAAAACATGGCTTATCAATTCCATTAAAAACCATAATAAAGATAAAAAACGCGTCAAAGAAGTTATTGCTTTTGTGAAAAACAATAACGGATTGCTTTATGCAGAACAAAAAATGATAAAATTCCAGCAAGAAGCACTTTTGCTTTTAGATAGTTATTCTGATTCGGAGTTTAAAGATGCGCTGATTTTGATGGTAAATTATGTGATTGAAAGAAAAAAATAATTATTTTTTTAAATAATTTTCTCTCGTTAACTATTGATTTTATTGGCTTTTTTTGATTTTAAATTTATACAATCAAAAATTTTTATATTTAGGATGCAACCTTTTTGCATTGTCAATCGTCTATACTTATAGAAACACTTTATAAAGATTTTGAAAGTAATCAACTTACATCAGGAAGAAAATGAATTAATCCGGTTAGCTGTCGAAAATAATCGGCAGGCACAACAGCAAATTTATACCCAGTTTTCTCCAAAAATGTTAAGCGTTTGCCGCCAATACATAAAAGACATTCATCAGGCCGAAGATATCATGATTACAGCTTTTATGAAAGTGTTTACCAATCTGAAGAATTTTCAGAACAAAGGAAGTTTCGAAGGTTGGATTAGAAGAATCATGGTCAATGAATGTATTTCTTTTATCCGAGTTGAAAAAAAACTAAAATATAGTGAAGATGAAACCTATTTTGAAGAAAGTTTCAATAACATCGAAAGCCAATTTTCAATAGACGATATCCAGTTTTTAATAGACAGTTTACCGGATGGTTATAAAATGGTTTTCAATTTATATGCTATCGAGGGTTATAAGCATCAGGAAATTGCCAGTATGTTAGGAATTAATGAAGGAACATCAAAGTCGCAATTGTCACATGCCAGAAAAATGTTGCAAGGACAGATTAATACCTTAAAAAATTACAGTTATGGAACCGAATAAATTAGAAACACAGTTCAAAGAGCAATTAAATTCTCGGGAAATCAAACCATCAGAAATGGCTTGGAGCAAATTGGATGCGATGCTTACGGTTGCTGAAAAACCAAAAGCTAAATTCCCTTTGATGTATATTGCTGCAAGTATTCTGGGATTTCTATTAATAGGGACAGTTTATTTTAATCAAAAAGACGTTGTGATTCAGAATTCAGCTGTTCCTAAAACTACTGTAGTTCTTGACAATAGTATAAAACTAAAACCGGAGGATAAAAAAGGTTTAGTTACGAATGTTGTTCCAAAATTAACTTCGAGAACTAATAAAACTCCAAGTTTAAAAGAAAAACCGATAGTCGTTAATAATAATTCAAATCAAAATCAAGTAGCAGAAGTTTCAATCAGTAATCAAAAAACAGAACAAAAAACAATCAAATCACAAACTAGCAATGTTGCAGTTGACGAACTGTTAACAGTTGTTGAAAATCCTTCGAAAAAAGAAAATCAATTGAATCAAAAGCCGGTTGTGCGTGTAAATGCAAGTAATTTACTGTCTCAGGTTGATGGAGAATTGGAACTTTCCTTTCGAGAAAAAGTAATCAACAAAATAAGCAAGAATTACCAAACGGTAAAAGTGGCTTTGAACAATCGTAACTTAGAATAAAAATCATCAATCACCTTTAAAATCAAATCATCATGAGAAATTTTACAATTTACTTAGTAACACTGTTATGTTTTTTTGCCAGTAAAATGCTTGGACAAGAAACATTTGAAAAACGAGCAAAAACCATTGCTTCAAAAATTGAAACCATTACGAATGAAGAAAAAACGGCTTTGAAAATAGAAGTTGAAGCAGTTAATGATCAATTAATCAACGGTACAATTACAAGAGAAGAAGCGGAGAGTAAAAAGAAATTATTAGCTGAGGCCAGAGCAATCAATATCGAGTCAAGAGTAGTTGTGGAGCAAGAAGCATTAAAAAACTTGATTCAGGAAAAAGTTGACGGGAAAATTAAAGAACAGGATTCTATTCGAACATATAGTTTTTCTTTCCACAGAAAGAACCATAAGCATGATTTTAAAGATACAATCCAGATAGAAAGAAGAACAACGTCACAGTTTGTCTTTGCGGCCGGTTTGAATAATTTAGCCACGGATAGTAAACTGGAAGATTCTGATTATAGATTCCTGGGTTCTCATTTTTATGAATTAGGTGTTTCTTACAATAGCAGAATTGCTAAAAATAACAATTTACTTCATGCTAAATATGGCCTGTCTGTGATGTACAATAATCTTCGTCCTACTGATAATCGAAGTTTTGTAGTCAATGGGAATCAGACTAATCTTTTGGTTAATCCTATTGATATAAAAGATTCTCGTTTTAGAAATGTATATTTAGTGGTGCCAGTTCATTTAGAGTTTGATTTTTCGGGTAAAAAAATGAAAGAGGATAAACCATTTTTTAAAACGCATCAAAGTATTCGTTTTGGAATAGGTGGTTATGCAGGAATTAATTTGAAATCAAAGCAAATCATCAAGTATGATGACAATGATTTGAAAGCTACGGAAAAAACCAAAGGGGACTTTAATACCAGTAATTTTATCTATGGTTTGAGTACTTATATTGGCTATAAAGAAACGAGTTTGTACTTGAAATATGATTTAAATCCGTTGTTTAAAGATAATGTGATAAAGCAAAACAATGTTTCTTTGGGATTGCGTTTTGATTTAAATTAAAATTTGTTTGAGTTAGTTTTATACTTTGAAAAGCACTTTGTATGAAGTGCTTTTTTTGTTTTAGATATTCAATTATAAACTTTGATTTGTGTATTTTTACACACTTTTCAACTATTAAATATTTTATCCAATTTGATTTCAAAAGCCACTATAGATACTGTTTTCGAAACTGCTCGAGTAGAGGAGGTTATTGGTGATTTTGTACACTTGAAACGTGCAGGAAGTAACTTCAAAGGGCTAAGTCCGTTTTCTGAAGAGCGTTCTCCATCGTTCATGGTTTCTCCTGCCAAAGGAATTTGGAAAGATTTTAGTTCTGGGAAAGGTGGCAACTCTGTGGCTTTCTTGATGGAACACGAAAAGTTTACGTATCCGGAAGCTATTCGCTATTTAGCCAAAAAATACAATATTGAAATTGAAGAAACCGAGCAAACGGATGAAGAGAAAGCCAATACTGATGTTCGAGAAAGTATGTATTTGGTTTCGGAATTTGCAAAAACGTATTTCCATAATACACTTTTGAATTCGGAAGAAGGAAAAGCAATTGGGTATTCTTATTTCAAAGAAAGAGGTTTTACAAATGAAACTATAAAGAAATTTGGATTGGGTTATTCCCCAGAAGCTTGGGATGCTTTCACAAAAGAAGCTTTAGGAAAAGGATACAAATTAGAGTTTCTGGAAAGTACGGGTTTAACAATCGCTAGAGAAGACAGGCCATTTGACCGTTTCAAAAGTCGTGTGATGTTTCCAATACAAAGTATGTCAGGAAGGGTACTTGGTTTTGGAGGACGTATTCTCACTAATGATAAAAAAGCTGCAAAATACCTGAATTCTCCAGAAAGTGATATTTACCATAAAAGTAAAGTCCTTTATGGGATTTTTCAAGCTAAACAAGCAATAGCTAAACTGAATAATTGTTATTTAGTCGAAGGATATACGGATGTAATTCAGTTCAATCAATCTGGAATTGAAAATGTTGTTGCTTCCTCAGGGACAGCTTTGACACCAGATCAAATTCGATTAGTAAATAGATTAACAAAGAATATTACTGTTCTTTTTGATGGAGATGCGGCAGGTTTGCGCGCTTCCATTCGAGGAATCGATTTGATTCTTGAAGAAGGGATGAATGTAAAAGTATGCACATTTCCTGATGGAGATGATCCGGATAGTTTTGCCAAGAAAACGTCTTATGATGATTTAGTTTTATACCTCGAAAATAATGCTAAAGATTTCATTCAGTTCAAAGCATCACTTTTGATGAATGAAGCCAAGAATGATCCTATCAAAAAAGCGGATTTAATTCGGGACATGGTGGTGAGTATTTCGAAAATTCCGGATAGAATTCAACGCGAAATTTATATTCAGGAATGTTCCCGAATTATGGATATTTCTGAACAAGTCTTGCTAAGTACTTTAGCACAATTGGTACAAAAAGACGTTGTTGAAGTTGGGAAAAAACAAAAACAAGAGCAAAAAGCTTTTGAAATTGTGAAAAATGAAAATCCAGTTGATGCAGAAAAAGTAGACATTCTTTATCGTTTGGAAAGAAAAATCATTGAAATTCTTCTATTGTACGGAAATAAAACAGAAGAGTTTGAAGATGCTTTTTTGAAGACAAATGAGGATGGTGAAATCGAAAATGTTTTAGAAAAAAAGGAATATAAAGTATATCAGAGAATTTATTTGAGTTTGCAGGAAGATGAGGTTGAATTAGCAAATCCACTGTTTCGGGATATATTTAATGATTTGATAAACTTCTATCATCAAAATGAAAGTTTCAGTTTAGAGCAGTATTTGATGCATTTACAGTCGGATTTTGCGCAAGAAGTAACTGATATTTTGATGGAAGATGAAAGAGTTATTTTGCACAATTGGGAGGGACAGAATATTTTTCCAAAATCTAAAAATGATACTATAGTTCAGAATGTTTCCGAGACTATTTTAACTTTGCGATGGTATTTAGTGGGTAAAATAATCGAAGAACTAAAAAGCTCTATATTATCAGAACCAAATTCAGATAACACAGAGCCCATGTCTATGATTATGGATTATAATATGTTAACCCATTCGTTTTCAAAAAAATTAGGAAGAGTAATGTCTAGATATTACTAAACGATTTCTAATGTTTTTGCTTTGTTTACTAAATCGACTAAATTGGTAACATTCAGTTTTGTCAGTAATCTTAATTTGTAAGTACTAATTGTTTTTTCGTTGAGTTTTAGAATTTCAGCTATTTCATGATTCTTTTTTCCATCACTTAAATAGCGTAAAACTTCTACCTCACGATTGGAAAGCTTTCGATACAATCGTTCGCTCTTACTTTGTTTTGCAATTAATGCTAGATTTTTCTTAACGGTTTCGTTAATAATTATCTTTCCTTGGTGGACTTTGATAATTGAAACTCCTAAAGTTTCTAGTTTTTCTTTTTTGTGAATAAATCCTGAAACCCCTGCTTTTATAGCATTTGGTGCGTAAATTTGTTCTGAAAGACCACTGAATATAATAATTTTTGTTTTTGGAAAATTTTTCAAAACTGATTTTACTTCAAAAATGCTTGAAAGCCCCTCTAATTCCAAATCCAATATTAATACATCAATCTCTTTGGTAAGCAATATATCCCGAACCATCAAAAAATTCCCAACATTGGCAACTATTGAAATTTCAGCATGATCTTTAAAGTAAGATTTTACTCCAAAATGCACTACGGGATAATTATCGGCTAAACATACTTTAATCATAATTTTAATTTTTTAAGTTTTAAGTGTTGTTTATCTTTTGGGATAGTAAATTTAATAAATAAATTCTGTAATTAATTGAAAATCAATATAAAATGCAATTTATTTTTTTAATTTATAATAAACAAACTGGTATTGCGTTCATTTTGTGTTTGTTGGCAGCGTTTAAACGCTTGTAAATTTCAAAAACCACCTTTTCTCTGCCAGTAAAATCATTTGCAGTTTTTCCTTTTTCGTCTTGATTCATTGCCCATTCCAGCTCGTCATAACTGGCTCCTAATTGATCTTCATCGGTTCTTTCGTCACCAAATAATCCGTCAGATGGAGATGCTTTTAAAATAGAATCAGGAACTTCTAAATAAGCAGCCAAACTATAAACTTCAGATTTCACTAAATCAGCAATAGGACTTAAATCTACTCCGCCATCACCATATTTTGTATAGAAGCCCACTCCAAAATCTTCTACTTTATTTCCTGTACCTGCAACCAATAATCCATAAATACCTGCGAAATAGTATAATGTAGTCATTCGTAAACGTGCTCGTGTATTGGCTAAGGATAAGTTTAATTTATGTGTGTCAACATCATCTGGAACTATTTTTTTGAAACTTTCAAAAACAGAAGTCAAATCAGCTTCTATACTTGTTACATTTGGAAATCTATTTTTTAATTGTTCGATATGTTCGCGACCACGAGTTACATGACTGTGCGGCTGGTGGATTGGCATTTCAACACATAAAACTTGTAATCCGGTTTGCGCACATAATGTTGATGTAACAGCTGAATCTACTCCTCCTGAAATCCCGATGACAAATCCGTTAACTTTTGCATTTTCTGCATAAGTTTTAAGCCAATTTACTATGTGAGCATTCACTTTTTCAACTTGGATTGTACTTTTTTTAGTCATAATAGTTTACGTTTTAAAAAGCAGGAATGTATATTTGCAAAATCAATTTGTTGCGCATTCGTTTCCTTTTTTCTTAGGTAGCAAATTTAATTAATAAATATGAAAAAAAATTTGTTTTTTGTAGTCTTTTGTCTCTTTTTTTTATCCTGTGATAAAAAAAATAAGATAGAAAATAATGTTGAAAAAATTCCTTTAGTATTAAAAGTAGAACGCTTCGACAAAATATTTTTTGAAACTCCTCCAGAAGATTTAGAAAAAATAAAGGCAGCCTTTCCTTTCTTTTTCCCTAAAGGAAATGATAATAGCATTTGGTTGAATAAAATGCGGGATCCAATCTGGAGGGAATTGTATACCGAAGTTCAAAAAAAGTATACTAATTTTGAACCTGTAAAAGTAGAACTGCAGTCTCTTTTTAAGCATATTAAATATTATTTTCCCCAAACAAAAGCTCCAAAAGTTATCACTATAATCTCAGAAATGGATTATAATAATAAGGCTATTTATGCAGATAGTCTGGTGATTGTTTCGCTTGAATTGTATTTAGGAAAAAATCATAAATTTTATCAATTTCCAAATTACATAAAGCAAAATTTTGAACAAAGACAAATCTTACCAGATATAGTTTCGAGTTTTTCAACACATAAAATTGCGCCTGTTACAGATAAGAATATGATTAGCCAAATGATTTATTTTGGCAAACAATTATATTTAAAAGACTTACTTTTGCCAAATTATAGTGATGCAGAAAAAATGGGCTACACACCAGAACAAATTAAATGGTGTGAAGAAAATGAAAGTTATATGTGGCGTTATTTTATTGAAAAAGAAATGCTCTATAGTGATGATCAAAAATTAATACCGCGATTTATTAATCCAGCTCCATTTTCTAAATTTTATTTGGAAATTGATAATGAATCACCAGGGCAGGTTGGTGCCTGGATAGGATGGCAAATGGTACGCTCTTATATGAAAAATAATGAAGTGCCTTTGGTAGATTTATTAAAAACCAATGCAAAAGAAATATTTGTGAAATCAAAATACAAACCCAAAAAGTAATGTCGAATAAAAATACATCAGAAATTAAGTTTCTAATTGAATTAGATGAAAACCGTGTTCCGGAAAAATTAATGTGGTCTGCCAAAGACGGTGGAGTTGAACAAGAAGAGGCAAAAGCAATTATGTTGTCTATCTGGGACAGCAAGGCAAAAGAAAGTATGCGAATTGATTTATGGACCAAGGATATGCCGGTTGATGAAATGAAAATTTTCTTTCACCAGACTTTAGTGGCGATGTCCGAAACATTCAAACGAGCTACAGATGACGAAAAAATGGCAGATACTATGAAAGATTTTTGCGATTATTTTGCCGAGAAATTGGAGCTAACAAAATAAATAAGGTTTTGTTCCAAAAAAAATCCCAAAACTATATTTTTGAAGTTTTGGGTTTTTTTATAAAAAATAGAGTTTCTAAAACTGACTATTATTTTTGAATACTTCTTGATTTACTTCATCAATATAGCTTAATAATTCTTCTTTTCCGGTAGATTCTGTTGCTGAGGTAACAAAGTAATGAGGCATTTCGGCCCAATTGTTAGCAAACATTTTCTTTTTGTATGCTGCAATATGAGAATCGATTTTTACCTTACTGATTTTATCTGCTTTTGTGAAAACGATACAAAAAGGAATTTCACTTTCGCCCATGTAGGACATAAATTCAATATCTATGGTTTGCGCTTCATGACGAATGTCAATCAAAACAAAAGCGCAAACGAGTTGTTCTCTGGTTTCGAAATAATCAGTGATAAATTCCTGAAAAATAGATTTTGTTTTTTTAGAAACTTTCGCATAACCGTAACCTGGTAAATCGACTAAAAACCAATTGCTATTAATCAAAAAATGATTAATTAATTGTGTTTTTCCCGGCCTTCCGGATGTTTTAGCTAACTTTTTATGATTGGTCAGCATGTTTATCAAAGAGGACTTCCCAACATTTGATCGGCCTATAAAAGCATATTCAGGCAAAAAGTCTTTCGGACATTTGGCTACATCGGAGTTGCTGATAACAAATTCGGCAGTATTAATTTTCATTTTTTCTAGGTGTAAAATTCTCCTTTTAAGATTAATGTGCTGCTAAATGAGTATGGGTTAGCCAATCTTCTAACAAACGATTAAACTCATCAGGATGTTCCATCATAGCGGCATGACCACATTTGTCTATCCAATATAAAGTTGAATTAGGTAATAATTTATTAAACTCTTCGGCAACATCTGGCGGAGTAACTTTGTCATTTTTTCCCCAAATGATACAGGTTTGAACATGCATTTTTGGTAAATCTTTTGCCATATTATGACGAATAGCGCTTTTAGCAATTGTCAATGTTTTGATCAATTTTATCCTGTCATTTACAGATTCGTAAACTTCATCAATAAGTTCTTTAGTAGCTACTTTTGGATCATAAAATACATCTTCGGCTTTTTTCTTGATGTATTCATAATCGCCTCTTTTAGGATAACTATCACCCATTGCGCTTTCGTAAAGTCCAGAACTTCCGGTTATTACAAGTCCGGCTACTTTTTCGGGATACATTTTAGTGTGATATAAAGCAATATGACCACCTAATGAATTTCCTAAAAGAATTACCCTGTCTAACCCTTTGAATGTTATGAAATCTTTAACATATTTTGCAAAACTTTTTACATTCGTTTTTAAAATGTTTTGAGTGTATATAGGTAAATCTGGGATGATTATTTTATATCCTTTTGTAGAAAAGTAACTTGCAACAGCATCAAAGTTGCTAAGTCCACCCATAAGCCCATGTAAGATGACAATTGGAGTTCCTTCACCAGCTTCATAATAGCTATATCTACCTTCTTTTTTATAGTGTTTTTCCATTTTTTTTGAATACGGATTTTCAATTTTGACAAATATAGGATTTAATAAATAAAAATGAATTTTTACAACAATTTTTAATTGTAAAATTATACGTGTTGCTATAAAAACAGACATCTCTTTTTTGTGTATTTGGGTTCTGAAATTTAATTATTTCGAATTTGTTCTTATGCTTTTAAATTCAAATTTCATTGTATTTAGCCTCCTTTTTTTTATAACATTACCTTTCTTACAAATAAAATAAAAGAGAGCTAACGTTCTGACTGTCCAAAAATTAAGGCTTTTTTCTCGAAAGTGGTTAAACTTATTAACAAAGTGGTAGATAGTGGTAAATAGTGGTAATATTTTTTATATTTTTGCTCAACATCATTTAATATTTTTTGCTTGGATACAATTATTGGAACATATGAATGTAAAGTTGATGCTAAAGGGAGGTTGCTGTTGCCGGCGCCTTTAAAAAAGCAATTGGCTACTTCTCTTCAAAACGGTTTTGTTTTGAAGCGTTCCGTCTTTCAACCCTGTTTAGAGTTGTATCCTATGAAAGAGTGGGATTTGATGATGCAAAAAATCAATAAGCTGAATCGGTTCGTGAAGAAAAACAATGACTTTATCCGCAGGTTTACAGCCGGGGTTAAAGTGGTTGAGATAGATGCTTTAGGTAGATTGTTGGTGCCGAAAGATTTAGTAATGTTTGCGAGTATTGCTAAAGAAGTTGTGTTCTCATCGGCAGTGAATATTGTTGAGATTTGGGATAAAGATTTATACGAAAAATCAATAAATGGAGAAGATGTTGATTTTGCAGATTTGGCAGAAGAAGTAATGGGAAATATAAATGACGACGACAATGGAATATCATAATCCGGTTTTGCTTCAGGCATCAGTAGATGGTTTAAATATTAAGCCAGATGGCATTTATGTGGATGTGACTTTTGGCGGTGGAGGGCATTCGAAAGAAATATTGAAAAGACTCGGGCTAAACGGAAAGTTGTTTGCTTTCGATCAGGATGAAGATGCTTTGGCGAATGCCTTGCCTGATGAAAGATTTACGCTTATTAATGAAAATTTCCGTTTTATAAAACGTTTTTTGCGTTTTTATGGGGTGAAAAGTGTTGATGGAATCTTGGCGGATTTAGGGGTTTCGTCTCATCAATTTGATGTTGCTGAAAGAGGTTTTTCTACTCGTTTTGATGCGGATTTGGATATGAGAATGAGTCAAAAAAATGATTTGAATGCCTATCGAGTTGTCAATGAATATGAAGATGCGGATTTGAGAAGGGTGTTTTTGGATTATGGTGAATTAAAAAATGCACCTGCTTTGTCAAGAACAATTATAGAAGCCAGAGAGGAGCAACCAATCAAAACAACTGATGAATTGAAAGCCGTTTTGGCGAGATATTTACCTGAAAGAGTTAGAAATAAAATATTGGCTCAAATCTATCAGGCCATCCGAATTGAAGTAAATCAGGAAATGGATGTTTTGAAAGAATTCTTGGAACAATCCTTAGAAATATTAAATCCAGGCGGCAGATTAAGCGTGATATCATATCATTCATTAGAAGACCGTTTGGTGAAAAGATTTATGAAAAACGGAATGTTTGAAGGGGAACCTGAGCGAGACTTTTTTGGTAATTTTTCTGTTCCATTCAAGACAGTTGGAAAATTAATAGTTCCAGACAACGCTGAGATTAAAGAAAATAATAGAGCAAGAAGTGCCAAATTAAGAATAGCTGAAAAGATATAATTAGTTATGAAAAATGGAGTTTACAGCCTATTAAAAGCTAAATTTCTTATAGATGATGATGCGGTAAAAAACTGGCGATTCATTGTTTTTATAATTATTTTAGCGATTGTCATGATTGCTAATACACAACGATTTGAGCAAAAAGTGTTTAAGATTGTTGAGTTGACAAATCAGGTTAAAGAGTTACGTTCGGAATTTGTTGATAGACGTTCGGAATTGATGAAATTGAAAATGGAATCGACTGTTTCTGAAAAAATGGTAGAAAAACAAATTTTCCCGTCAACAGTTCCTCCAGTTAAAATCAAAGTTAAAAAAGAAGAAGAAAAAAGCTTTTTCAAAAAAATATGGCAGTAGAAGATAAATACATATCGTACAGAATTTATCTGGTTGCATTCGCTATCTTTTTGATGGCCATTGCGATTGCTGTAAAATTGACAAATATTCAATGGGTCGAAGGAGATTATTATAGAAAATTAGCTAAAGAAAGAACTGTTAGGAATTTTGTAATTCCTGCTAATAAAGGGAATATTTATTCTGCTGATGGGAGTCTTTTAGCGACTTCTATTCCTAATTATGAAATACGTTTTGATGCTGTGGCTCCAAAACCTGAAGCATTCGAAAAAAATGTTAAGTCATTGTCCGATTCATTAGCCTTCGTTTTAGGAAAAACATCTAATTTTTTTGAAAACGAATTACGAAAAGCCAGAGCAAATAAGAACAGGTATTATTTGATTGCCCGTAATTTGAGTTACACCCAGTATTTTAAAATTAAAGGTTTTCCATTATTTAAATTAGGTGCTTACAAAGGAGGGATTATTATTGAACAAGAAACAGTAAGAGAGCATCCAATAGGGAAAATTGCAGAACGAACCGTAGGTTACGAGCGAACTTCTAATGGTGAATCGCTAGATGGAAAAGGAATTGAATGGGCTTTTAGAAAATATCTGAACGGTAAAGACGGAAAAATTTTAAAACAAAAAATAGCAAAGGGGCAGTGGAAACCTATTCGTGATATTAATGAAGTTGATCCTCAAGATGGCTATGATGTCATATCAACTATAGATGTTTATGTTCAAGATATAGCGCATCATGCTTTACTAAAACAGTTGGAACTGTATCAGGCTGATCATGGTTGTGTGGTAGTTATGGAAACTAAGACGGGTCATGTAAAAGCAATTTCAAATTTAGGAAGAGCGAAAGACGGAACTTACTATGAAACCACAAACTATGCAGTTGCCGAATCTCATGAGCCAGGTTCTACCTATAAATTAGCGGATTTAATGGCGCTTCTTGAAGATAAAAAAGCGGACACCAGTACTGTTTATGACAGTAAAGGTGGAGTTGTGATGTATTCAGGAAAAAAAGTGCGCGACTCTCATGAAGGCGGTTACGGTAAAATTTCTTTAGCGAGAGGTTTTGAACTTTCATCTAATACGATTATGGTTCAAGCGGTTTATGATAATTATAAAAATAACCCTTCGCAATTTGTAAATCATCTTAATAATTTTGGATTAAACAAGCCATTAGGACTTTCAATTAAAGGGGAAGGTCGACCATATATTCCGCAACCAAGTGATAAAAACTGGTCAAACATTTCACTTCCTTGGATGGCTTTTGGATACGGAGTTTCCATTACACCAATGCAAACATTAGCATTTTATAATGCTGTTGCTAATAATGGGGAAATGGTTAAACCTCAGTTTGTTTCTGAAATTAAAGAATGGAACAAGACTATCAAAAAGTATGAGAAAGAAGTTTTGAATCCAAGAGTTTGCTCGAAAGAGACTATTTTGAAATTACAAGCAGTTTTAGAAAACGTAGTGAAAAAAGGTACTGGTTCAAAATTGTATTCTAAAGATTTTTCTATGGCGGGAAAAACAGGAACGGCACAAGTGAATTACGGTAAAGACGGAGGTTCGGGTAAATATTATGCTTCCTCGTTTGTTGGTTATTTCCCAGCAGATAAACCGATGTATTCCTGTATAGTAGTAGTACACAAGCCAAGTACAGCGCTAAATAATTATTATGGTGCAGACGTGGCAGGTCCCGTTTTTAAGAGAATCGCACAAAAGATTTTTACAGACGCCCCTTCGACAAATGAGATTAAAAACTTAGATAGAAAAATACAAAAACAAGAAATTAATTATGATTCTTATTTTGTTAAGTCACAAAAGAAAGAGCAGTTAATTCCTAATGTAAAAGGAATGTCAGGTATGGATGCAGTTGCCTTATTAGAAAATTTAGGCATAAAAGTAAGAGCTATTGGAGTAGGGAAAGTGAAAAAACAATCGCTTGCTGCCGGTCAGAATATTGTAAAAAATACAACTATACTATTGGAATTATCATGAGTATATTAAAAGATATATTATACAAAGTAGCTATCGAAGCCGTAAAAGGTTCGACGGATATTACTATTAATAAAATGGATTTTGATTCTAGAAAAATCGAATCCAATGATGTTTTTATTGCTATTCGTGGCTCCATTTCTGATGGTCACGATTTTATAGAAAAAGCAATTGAGCAAGGCGCTGTAGCCGTTATATGCGATACATTTCCGGAGAATATTGCAAAAGGGGTTACCTATGTTCAGGTAAAAGATACGAATTCAGCGGTAGCATTTATGGCTGCAAATTATTTTGGAGATCCTTCTCAAAACTTGAAATTGGTTGGAATTACAGGAACAAACGGTAAAACTACTATTGCTTCTTTATTGTATCAATTATTTAAAAAAGCAGGTTTTAAAGTTGGATTACTTTCTACAGTAAAAATTTTAGTTGATGATGTTGAATATAAAGCGACACATACCACTCCTGATTCAATTACGATAAATCATTATCTAAAAGAAATGGTGGAGAACGGTGTTGAATACTGTTTTATGGAAGTGAGTTCTCATGGAATTCATCAAAAAAGAACCAAAGCATTGCATTTTGTTGGCGGTATTTTTACCAATTTGTCTCACGACCATTTGGATTATCATCCAACGTTTGCAGAATACAGGGATGTGAAAAAATCGTTTTTCGATAATTTACCTAAAACAGCCTTTGCATTATCCAATATTGATGATAAAAATGGGCAAGTGATGTTGCAGAACACCGCTGCAAAAAAACTGACCTATGCCTTAAAATCGTATGCTGATTATAAAGCGCAAATTCTGGAAAATCAATTGTCAGGTTTGTTGTTGAAAATAAACGGAAATGAAGTTTGGGTAAAATTGATAGGAACATTTAATGCGTATAATTTATTGGCTATTTATGGAACTGCGATTGAACTTGGTATGGAAAGTTTGGAAGTGCTTCGGTTATTGTCAGATTTAGAAAGTGTTTCGGGGCGTTTTCAATTTATTGTATCCTCTTCAAATATTACGGCGATAGTGGATTATGCGCATACACCGGATGCATTAGAAAATGTGCTGAAAACAATCAATGACATTCGTACAAAAAACGAACAATTAATTACGGTTGTAGGTTGTGGAGGAAATAGAGATAAAACCAAGCGACCAATTATGGCTGGTATTGCATCTGATTTGAGTGACAAAGCAATTTTTACTTCGGATAATCCTAGAAATGAAGATCCCGAAGTTATTATTACTGAAATGGAGCAAGGAGTTGCGCCACAAAATTATAAAAAGACATTGACTATAACAGATAGAAAGCAGGCTATAAAAACGGCATGTCAATTGGCTCAGCCCAATGATATTATTTTAATTGCTGGAAAAGGGCATGAGACGTATCAGGAAATAAATGGCGTTCGCCATGATTTTGACGACATGAAAATAGTTAAAGAAATATTAGATCAACTTCATAAATAGAAAAATATGCTGTATTACTTATTTGAATATTTAGACAAAACATTAGACGTTCCAGGGACAGGCGTTTTTCAGTATATTACTTTTAGATCTGCATTGGCATTGATGCTTTCTTTATTGTTATCTACAATTTATGGAAAAAGAATAATCCGTTTCCTGCAAAGACAACAAGTGGGAGAAACCGTTCGTGAACTTGGTTTAGCAGGTCAAAATGAAAAAGCGGGTACGCCAACAATGGGAGGATTAATTATCATATTTGCCACTCTGGTTCCGGTTGTGCTTTTTGCAAAACTGCATAACATCTACATTGTTTTATTGATTGTGACCACACTTTGGATGGGGACAATTGGTTTTATAGATGATTATATTAAAATTTTCAAGAAAGATAAAGAAGGTTTAAAAGGAATATTCAAAGTTGTAGGACAAGTAGGTCTTGGTTTAATAGTAGGTACTGTTCTTTATTTTAGTCCCAGTGTAACGGTTCGTACAGATACTTCTACATCAGATATTTTTAAAGTGCCAACAGAAACCGTAATTTTGCCTGCGCCAGTTGAAGAAAAATCTACAGCTACAACAATTCCTTTCTTTAAAAATAATGAATTTGATTATGCTGAATTATTAGCATGGACTGGCGAAGGATATGAAAAATGGGCTTGGTTAATTTTTATTCCGGTTGTTATTTTCATTATAACTGCAGTTTCTAACGGTGCTAATTTAACGGATGGTATTGATGGACTTGCCGCGGGGACTTCTGCTGTTTCAGTTCTTGCATTAGGAATATTTACGTTTGTTTCGGGGAATATAATTTTCTCCAATTATTTGAATATTATGTATATCCCTAATTCGGGGGAAATGACAGTTTTTATTGCCGCATTTGTAGGGTCATTGATTGGTTTTTTATGGTATAACTCCTATCCGGCATCAGTATTTATGGGTGATACAGGAAGTTTGACTATTGGTGGGATTATTGCTGTTTTGGCAATTGCCGTTCGAAAAGAAATGTTGATTCCTTTATTATGCGGTATTTTTCTTGTCGAAAATTTATCTGTGGTTTTACAAGTAAGTTATTTCAAATATACCAAGAAACGCTTTGGTGAAGGCCGAAGAATATTCCTAATGTCGCCTTTGCATCATCATTATCAGAAGAAAGGGTATCATGAAAGTAAGATTGTAACCCGTTTTTGGATTGTTGCTATAATGCTGGCCATATTGTCAATTGTCACTTTAAAATTAAGATAATATGAGGTTAGTAATTTTAGGTGGAGGAGAAAGCGGAGTAGGAACTGCTATTCTAGGTAAGAAAAAAGGATACGATGTTTTTGTGTCTGATTTTGGAAAGATAAAAGGAAATTACAAAGAGGTTCTTATCATTAATGAAATTTCTTGGGAAGAAGAAAAGCATACGGAAGATTTGATTTTGAATGCTGATGTGGTGATGAAAAGCCCGGGAATTCCGGATAAATCTCCAATAGTGAAAAAGCTTTTGGCAAAAGAAATTCCGGTATTGTCGGAAATTGAGTTTGCGGCTCCTTTTACAGATGCAACTATAATAGGAATCACCGGAAGCAATGGAAAGACTACCACCACGATGTTGACCCATCATTTGTTGAAATCAGCAGGATTAAATGTAGGACTGGGAGGGAATATTGGAAAGAGTTTCGCCTGGCAAATAGCAGATAATAAATACGATTCTTATGTGCTTGAATTGAGTAGTTTTCAATTGGATGGGATTGTAAATTTTAAACCACATATTGCGATTATTACGAATATAAGTCCTGATCATTTAGATCGATATGATTACAAATATGAAAATTACATTGATTCAAAGTTTAGAATTACAATGAATCAAACCGAGGAAGATTACCTCATTTACGATGCCGATGATGAAGCCATTTCAGAATGGTTTAAAACACACACAACAAAAGCCAAATTAATTCCTTTTTCATTGACAAAAACTTTCAGCGAAGGAGCTTATATAAAAAACAACAAAATGGAAATTTCAATCAATCAAGAAGAGTTTACAATGGACACAGAACATATTGCCTTAGAAGGAAAACATAACATGAAAAACGCAATGGCAGCAACCTCTGTGGCAAAATTGATGCAGATTAGAAAATCTACAATACGTGAAAGTTTATCTAATTTTCAGGGAGTAGAACACCGTCTTGAAAAAGTATTGAAAATTCAAAATGTACAGTACATTAATGATTCAAAAGCAACTAATGTAAACGCTACTTTTTTTGCATTAGACAGTATGAATACGCCTACAGTTTGGATTGTGGGAGGTGTTGATAAAGGAAATGATTACAATGAATTAATGTCGTTAGTACGTGAGAAAGTAAAAGCTATTATTTGCCTTGGTGTGGATAACAAAAAAATTATTGATGTTTTTGGAAATGTAGTTGATATGATGATTGAAGTTGACAATATGAATGATGCTGTGAGAATGGCGCAACGATTATCAGAAAAGGGAGATACAGTATTATTATCACCGGCTTGTGCTAGTTTTGATTTATTTGAAAACTATGAGGACAGAGGAAATCAGTTCAAGCAAGCAGTTAAAAATTTATAAAAAAGTTTTATTTATTTAGATTTTGAGGCTCCCCAACCTTAAAGTTTAAATAAGTAAAACTTTAAACAAACACAAAAATGAAACAACTAGTTAACAGTTTAAAAGGAGATAAAGGAATTTGGTCATTCGTGGCTTTATTAGCCTTGTTTTCATTTATGCCTGTTTTTAGTGCGAGTAGTAATTTGGCCTACTTAGGTCAAGGAAATGGAAATACATTAGGTTATTTGGTAAAACATTTGGCACATATTTGTATCGGTTTTTCTATTATTTATTGGGTGCATAAAGTGCCTTATCATTATTTCAGAGCTATTTCTAAAGTTGGATTGCCAGTTGTTTGGATATTATTGGCTTACACATTAATTAAAGGAACTGTTATAGCCGGTGCCAATGCCAGTCGATGGATTCAAGTACCTTTTATTGGAATAACCTTCCAAACATCAACATTGGCGTCCATGGTGCTATTTATATTTGTTGCACGTTATTTGTCGAAAACAAGAGAAGAGCCAGTGACATTCAAATCTTCTTTGTGGGAACTTTGGGTTCCGGTGTTTGTAACTTTGATGTTTATTTTGCCAGCTAATTTTTCTACAACAGCATTGATTTTTTCCATGATTCTG
Organism: Flavobacterium melibiosi; assembly: GCF_048158545.1. NCBI lineage: Bacteria > Pseudomonadati > Bacteroidota > Flavobacteriia > Flavobacteriales > Flavobacteriaceae > Flavobacterium > Flavobacterium melibiosi. Next base: position 115,977 of record NZ_JBLNKU010000007.1, read on the forward strand.
ATGCTAACTTTTATTGGAAAATATCCATTAAAATATATTGCTGTTATAATAGGTTCAGGAATAGTATTTCTTGCTTTTTTTATTCTGATTGCTAAAGCTTTTCCTGATTCTAGGTTTTTTAGTAGAGTAGGAACTTGGGGAAATAGAATTGAAAATTTTACTACTGACAAACCTGATGAAGATGATTACCAAATAGAAAAAGCTAAAATCGCTATTGCATCTGGTAAAATATATGGGTTGGGTCCTGGAAAAAGTGTTCAAAAGAATTTCTTGCCGCAATCTTCATCTGATTTTATTTATGCCATTATTGTTGAAGAATACGGACTTTTAGGAGGTTTGGGAGTTCTTGCGTTATATTTATTATTGTTGTTTCGATTTGTCATTGCTTCGCATAAAGCCAATACATTGTTTGGGAAATTAGTGGTTATAGGATTAGGTTTTCCCATGATATTTCAGGCGATGATTAATATGGCTGTTGCAGTAGAATTATTGCCTGTTACAGGACAAACATTGCCATTAATAAGTAGTGGAGGAAGTTCTATCTGGATGACCTGTTTTGCACTTGGAATTATCATAAGTGTAACTAAAAAAGAGGAAGAAATCGCCCAAGAATTAAAAGATGCTGCCAAAAGAGAAGAAGCACTGCAGAAATTAATCGATAGAGAATTAGAAGAGGAAGATCTAATAGAGGAAAATTATTCTATTGAAGATAAAGCTAAGAATCCAATGCATGCAGTTTTAAATAAGTAATTCGGTTTTCAGAAAAAAGTAATTTTTAAAAACTTAGGAACTCAGTAACTTTAAAAAAAATGAAACAGTATAAATTCATATTAAGCGGTGGCGGAACAGGAGGACATATCTATCCGGCAATTGCAATTGCCAATGAATTAAAATCTCGTTTTCCTAATGCCGAAATTCTTTTTGTAGGTGCCAATAATAAAATGGAAATGCAAAAAGTACCTCAGGCAGGTTACAAAATCAAAGGACTTTGGATTGCAGGATTACAGCGAAGACTGACATTTGATAATGTGCTTTTTCCAATTAAATTGCTTTCAAGTTTATTAAAATCCAGAACAATAATAAAGGATTTTAGACCAGATGTAGTTATTGGAACTGGAGGTTTTGCAAGTGGTCCGTTGTTGCAGATAGCTGGGATTGCAGGTATTCCAACAGTAATTCAAGAACAAAATTCCTATCCTGGAATTACCAATAAATTATTGAGTAAAAAAGCAAGCAAAATTTGTGTTGCTTACGAAAATCTGGAGCGATTTTTTCCAAAAGGAAAAATGATTTTGACCGGAAATCCAGTGCGTCAGGATTTAATAGATATCGACAGCAAAAGGACTGAAGCCATTCAATATTTTAATCTAGACTCTAAAAAGAAAACATTGTTAGTTCTTGGAGGAAGTTTGGGAGCGAGAAGAGTAAACCAATTAATCGAAAAAGAATTGGAAAATATTCTTTCTCAAAATGTTCAGGTGATTTGGCAATGTGGAAAATTATATTTAGAAGATTATAAAAAGTATAATGCAGCCAATGTTCAAGTTGTTGCTTTTATCGAAAGAATGGATTTAGTCTATGCTGCTGCAGATGTTATTATTTCCCGAGCAGGAGCGTCATCAGTTTCGGAGTTGTGTATTGTTGGGAAACCAGTGATTTTTATTCCGTCACCTAATGTAGCTGAAGATCACCAAACTAAAAACGCACAAGCGATTGTAGATAAAAAAGGAGCGTTAATGCTCAAAGAATCGGAGCTTGATTCGCAATTTGGTCTTGTTTTTGAAGCCTTGTTGAAAGATCAGGGAAAACAAAACCAACTGAGTGAAAATATAAAACAATTGGCTATGCCAGAAGCAACAAAACAAATTGTTGATGAAATAATAAAATTAATAAAGTAGTCAATGGATGATGCTTTTAAAGATTGTATTTTTCTTTTAATTGGCATTGTCACTTTGTCTTATGTATTCAATAAAAGAAGAAAGCATAAAGATATAAATGATTGGAGAGGTTTTATTGGGGGATTTGGCTCTATTATATTCGGCTTATATCTAATCATACAATCATTATAATAAATATTTTAAATAAAATTCGTGTCTTAGCGCCTTTGTGGCAAAATAATAATAATATGAACTTAAATCAAATACATAACGTCTATTTTATAGGAATTGGAGGTATCGGGATGAGTAATCTGGCTCGTTATTTCAAGAATTTGGGAAAACAAGTTTCAGGTTATGATAAAACACCTTCAGCTCTTACCAGTGAATTAATAGAAAGCGGAATTTCAATCCATTTTGAAGACAGTATCTATTTAATTCCTGCAGATTTTTACGTAGAAAATACGTTGGTGATCATTACTCCAGCAGTTCCAAAAGCGCATTCGGAGTGGAATTATTTCTTGGAAAGAGATTTTCAGGTTAAAAAAAGAGCGGAAGTTTTAGGAATAATCACAAAAGATACTTTTTGTTTTGCAGTAGCGGGAACACATGGAAAAACGACTACTTCAGGTATTTTAGGACATATTTTATATGAAAGTGGCGCTGATGTTACTGCTTTTATTGGTGGAATTGTAGAAAATTACAATTCGAATTTAATAGGAAGCGGAAAAACGGTAACGGTTGTTGAAGCGGATGAATTTGATCGTTCGTTCTTGCATTTGCATCCTAATATTGCGTGTATTACATCAATGGATGCGGACCATTTGGATATATATGGAACCAGTGAAGCGATAAAAGAATCTTTTGTTGAATTTGCTTCAAAAGTGGAAGATAAGAGCAAGCTTTTTATAACGAAAGAATTACCATTAGAGGGTATAACGTGTGCTGTAAATGAAGACGCTGTTTTCAAAGCTTTTAATGTTAGAGTAGGAAATGGTAGTTATGTTTTTGACGTACAAACGCCTACGGAGATAATCAAAGATTTATATTTTGGATTACCGGGAAAACACAATTTGATGAATGCATTAATGGCTATTGCAATGGCAAATATATTCGGCACCCCAACCGATGCCATTGCAAAAGCCATTGCTTCATTCAAAGGAATAAAAAGAAGATTTTCTTACCAAATTAAAACGGATAAGTTAGTTTATATTGATGATTATGCACACCATCCAACGGAGATAAATGCAGTACATCAGGCCGTTAGGGAATTATATCCTAACCAAAAAGTTTTGGCAATTTTTCAACCACATTTATTCAGCAGAACGAGAGATTTTGCTGATGATTTTGCCAAAAGCTTATCTGCTTTTGATGACGTTGTTTTATTAGATATTTATCCGGCCCGTGAATTGCCAATGGAAGGCATAAATTCACAATGGTTGATGGATAAAATGACCAATAATCATAAAAAAATAGTCTCTAAAAGTGATTTAATTTTAACAATTTTAGCTAGCGATGCTACCGTTATTGTAACTATTGGAGCAGGGGATATTGGAGAATTAGTGCCATCCATTAAAAAAGCAATAAATGAAACTCTTTAATTGGACAAATATTCGGTTAATACTAATGTTTATAGTAGTAATTTTTCTGTTTTCGTTTACCTCAAATCGAAACAAAAATAGAAAATTGACTAAATCTGTAGTGGTTTTTGTTGGAGATAATGCGCCTTTTGTTAAACAGGAAACGGTTAATAAATTGTTAATAGAAAATAAACGAGAGGCATCAGGCATTCAAAAAGTTAATTTAGATTTGAATAAACTGGAAAGAACTCTAGATGCACAAGAAATGATTGAAAAATCAGATGTATTTGTGAGTATTGACGGTGTGTTGAAAGCAGTAGTAAAACAAAAAACTCCTATAGCTAGAGTTTTTGATGAAGGAGGCTCTTTTTATATTGATTACGAAGGGAATAGAATGCCATTGTCAACTAATTTTACAGCGAGAGTTCCACTTGTATCCGGGGGGATAAATAAAAAAAATAACGAAGATTTAGCCGACTTATTTCGCGCAATCTATGACGATGCGTTTTTGAAAAAAAACATCATTGGAATTGAAATTATGCCGAATGGTAGCTTAAAAATGCTCAATAGAAATTTTGATTATCAAATTGATTTTGGTAGAATGATAAATGTGGAGCGAAAATTTAAGAATTACAAAGCTTTTTTTCAAAAGGCGGTTTTAGATAGTTCGTTGTATAAATATAAAAAGATTGATCTCCGATTTACGGAACAAGTAGTTTGCACTAAATAATAGATAATGGAAAAAGAGAATATTGCAGTAGGTCTAGATATTGGGACAACTAAAATAGTTGCCATGATAGGCAAGAAGAATGAATATGGAAAACTAGAAATTTTAGGTGTAGGAAAATCTAAAAGTTTAGGTGTGGCAAGAGGCGTTGTAAATAACATCACTCAAACCATACAATCGATACAACAAGCGATACAAGAAGCCGAAAATAATTCTGGCTATAAAATAAAAGATGTAGTGGTGGGAATTGCGGGTCAGCACATCCGTAGTATTCAACATACGGATTACATAAGCAGAAGCAATCCCGAAGAAGTAATTGGAGGATATGATATTCAGCTTTTGATTGACCAAGTAAATAAATTGGCAATGTTACCTGGCGAAGAAATAATTCATGTTTTGCCACAAGAATTTAAAATTGACGGACAATCTGAAATTAAAGAGCCTATAGGAATGTATGGCGGAAGATTAGAGTCTAGTTTTCATGTTGTAGTAGGACAAGCCTCGTCAATTCGTAATGTAGGCAGATGTATTCAAAGTTCAGGAATTGAATTGTCAGGTTTGACATTAGAACCATTAGCTTCGGCAGATGCGGTTTTGAGTCAGGAAGAAAAAGAAGCAGGAGTTGCACTTATCGATATAGGTGGTGGAACAACTGATTTAGCCATTTTCAAAGATGGTATTATTCGTCATACTGCGGTAATTCCTTTTGGAGGAAATGTGATCACAGATGATATCAAAGAAGGATGTTCTATAATTGAAAAGCAAGCCGAATTATTGAAAGTTAAATTTGGATCAGCTTGGCCAGGGGAAAATAAAGACAACGAGATTGTTTCTATTCCGGGATTAAGAGGCAGAGAGCCAAAAGAAATTTCATTAAAGAATCTTTCTAAAATTATTCATGCTCGTGTTGTTGAGATTATTGATCAAGTTTTTACGGAAGTGAAAGCATACGGACACGAAGATCCCCGTAAAAAACTAATCGCAGGGATAGTGCTTACTGGTGGTGGTGCTCAATTGAAACACATCAAACAGTTAGTAGAGTATATTACAGGAATGGACACGAGAATAGGATATCCAAACGAACATTTAGCTGGAAATTCAGACGAGGAGATTTCAAGTCCTTTATATGCTACTGCAGTTGGATTGGTAATGAACAGCATTGAAAATAATACTCAAAGTGCGGTTAGAATGGATGCAATTGAACAACCAAAAGCACCAGTTTACAGACAGCCAATAGTTCAAGCGCCAGTGATTGAGGTTTCTGAAGAGGAAGTTGAGGAAGAGGCACGAAACACTAATGAAAAACAGAATTCGACAGTAAACAGAATTCAGAGAAATTTCTTCGACCGTTATGTGGATAAGATTAAGGATTTCTTAGATAATGCAGAATAAGGGCAGTGCCCAAAAAACACAATAAATAATAAATATCAAAAACCAAATAAAATGATGAGCAACTCAGAATTTGGAAGTATTTCATTTGATTTACCAAAGAACCAATCAAATGTAATAAAAGTTATTGGTGTAGGTGGAGGCGGAAGTAACGCCATAAATCACATGTTTAAACAAGGGATCAAAGGCGTAGATTTTATCGTATGTAATACGGATTCTCAGGCCTTACAGAGCAGTTCTGTGCCTAACAAAATACAGTTAGGAGTACATTTAACTGAAGGACTTGGTGCTGGAGCAAACCCAGATGTAGGTCAGCAATCCGCTATTGAAAGTATTTCCGAGATTGAAAAAATGTTGGATCGCAATACTAAAATGGTGTTCATCACTGCCGGAATGGGTGGTGGAACTGGAACTGGAGCTGCACCGGTAATTGCACAATTGGCTAAAGAAAGAGATATTCTTACTGTAGGAATTGTGACATTACCTTTCTTATTTGAAGGGAAAGTGCGTCAGGAACAAGCATTAATTGGTATAGAAAAATTACGTAAACAAGTCGACTCTTTAATTGTTATCAATAATAACAAATTAAGAGAAGTGTATGGAAATCTTGGTTTCAAAGCTGGATTCTCAAAAGCAGACGAAGTTTTGGCGACAGCCTCAAGAGGAATTGCTGAAGTAATCACGCATCACTATACTCAAAATATCGATTTAAGAGATGCCAAAACAGTATTGTTTAATAGCGGAACGGCTATTATGGGATCTTCTGTTTCTTCAGGTGAGAATAGAGCTAAGGAGGCAATTATTGCTGCTTTAGATTCTCCATTGTTAAATGATAATAAAATTACTGGTGCCAAAAACGTATTGTTGCTTATCGTTTCTGGAACTAATGAAATTACAATTGACGAAATTGGAGAAATCAATGATCATATTCAAGTTGAAGCAGGTCATAATGCTAATATTATCATGGGGGTTGGTGAAGACGAATCGCTTGGAGATGCTATTGCAGTGACTATAATCGCTACAGGTTTTGATATTGAACAACAAAATGAAATCGTAAATACAGAGCCAAAAAAAATCATTCACACATTAGAAGATGAGCAAAGAAGTGTTCATAATCTAAGTAATAAAACGGTTACTGCATTCGATTTGAATACAGAATCTCCGGTTTCTAATTCAAACGAAAGAATTGTTTTCGATTTGTTAGAAGATACTGTAGTTGTGCCTGAACCAGTGGTGGTAATACCAACACCAGCGCCAACAATCAATAAAGAAGAGTTGATGGTTATGTCTGAATTTATTAAAAATTTAGATGTCACTTTCGAAATCGTTTCTCCTATCACTGATATTGATTTCACAATCACATCACCAGTAGCTGAAGTTAAAGAAGTAAAAGCAGTACAACCAAAAGTTATTGAAAGACAAGAACAAACTACTTTCTCTTTTGATTTGCCACTTTTCAAAACAGAGCCAGTAGCACAAGTGGAAGAAAACAAAGTTTTGTTTGAACTAACGAATGAAACTCGTGATATTAAAGTAAATGAAGCAGTTCAATTTGTTCCGGTAACGGAATTGAGTGATAACGGAATTATCAAGTATTCTCTTGAAGAATATATGGAGCCTGAGAATGATTTCATGGCCAAGCCAGTTGCTAAGACTCCAGAAGTTGTTATTCCGGCGGAGTTGAACATTACCATGAAACAAGTGAATACACCAGTAAATACGCCTGTTGATTTTGACGCCATTTCTCCTATGGAAATGACTATCGAAGAATCATTAAGAATGAGAGCTGATGAAAGAAGAAAAAAATTAAAAGAATTCAATTATAAGTTTCATAACAATGTTTCTAAAATTGATGAGTATGAAAAAGAGCCTGCTTATAAAAGATTAGGAATAGACATTTCAAACAATCAAACTAATAATACAAATTCGAGAATTTCTGTTGGAACAGACAGCAACAACGATCTACAGTTGCGTTCTAACAACTCGTATTTGCATGACAATGTAGATTAACTAACTCAAACCAAAATGAGACAGCCCGAAAATTCAATTTAATTTTCGGGTTATTTTTTTGTGTAGTGAGAAGAAAGCAATCTATTGTTAATTCCAGTAAATTTCTTTAAATTTGTCGGGCCTTAATCCAGCTGTCGTTTCAAGCTTTTTCTCGAAAATGCTTTTTTCTAAGTCCTTAAAAGAGCTTCTAAAGTCGCTTTTTAAGTCCAAGAAAAAATCCATTTCCTCCTAAAAAGGCTTTTCACTACCATTTGGGGCATTTAAAAAGTAATCAGTTTGCAGTATTCAGTTTTTAGATTGAAAAGCAAATTTAAAATTAAATAGTAGTATGAGTTTATCAGTACAAATCATGGACGAAATGAAAACCGCCATGAGAGCCAAAGATACAGTTGCATTAGAAGCTTTAAGAGCTATAAAATCTGAAATCCTATTAGCTCAGACAGCAACAGGATCTAAAGAAGAAATAACTGAAGACGACGAGGTTAAATTGCTTCAGAGATTAGTAAAAACCCGTAAGGAAAGTGCTAGAATTTTTACAGAGCAAAACCGTTTGGATTTGGCTGAACCAGAATTGGCTCAAATTGCAGTAATCGAAAAATTCTTACCAGCACAATTAAGTGAAGCAGAAGTAGAAGCAGTGATTGCAAAAATCATCTCCGAAACTGGAGCTGCAGGTATTGCTTCAATGGGAAAAGTGATGGGATTAGCTGCTGCGCAATTAGGCGGAACTGCAGAAGGAAAAACCATTTCTACAATAGTTAAAAAATTATTGACATAACATATTTATGATTTTAGATTTAGGAATTGGGATTTCAAAATCCCTAAACCTAAAATCAAATGACTGCGTAGTTCAACTGGATAGAATATCAGATTTCGACTCTGAGGGTTGCAGGTTCGAACCCTGCCGTGGTCACGAATAAATAGAATAGGATAGAAAAAATATCAAGCTCGCTTGGAATAATTTTTTCTATCCTATTCTATTTTCAAAGCGGAGCTTTGAAGGTAGGACGAAGTCAACCCTGCCGTGGTCACGAATAAACAAAAATACTCCAAAATAATTTCAAGTAAACTTGATTATTTTGGAGTATTTTTGTTTTTAAAAGGAGACAAAAATATGAAAGAACAATTTTTTATTTCTATACTTTTTGGGACATTATTCCTTCTAATAATTATTTTTAGAGTTCTGGAACCTACTTATCTCTTACGGTTCAATAAACCACTTTATATTCATTGGTATCCTTTCTCCAAGAAATTAAAATCAAACCAACGACAAATTTTAGTAAATGAATTTCCATTTTATAATAGGCTTTCTTCTAAAAGGAAAATGTATTTTGAACATCGAGTGAATAAGTTTATTGGAAATTATCAGTTTGTAGGTAAAGAGATTGCTATTACGGAACAAATGCAAATGTTGATTGCTGGAACTTATGTAATGTTGACTTTTGGAATGAGGAATTATCTTGTTAGTTTATTCAATAAAATAATAATTTATCCTTCCAGTTATTTTTCTACCATAAATCAAGCGTACCATAAAGGAGAATTCAATCCTAAAATGAAAGCAATAGTTTTTTCATGGGAAGATTTTTTGCTGGGGCATGAGACTTCAAATGATAATGTCAATCTTGGTTTACATGAGTTTGCTCATGTGTTGCATTTTCATTGTTTAAAAAGTAATGATCCAAGTGCCATTATCTTTTTTGATGAGTTCAATGAAGTGATAAAATATTACAGCGATCCAGTTTTAAATAACGTGTTAACTCAAAAAGATTATTTTAGATTGTATGCTTATGAAAATCAATTCGAATTTTTATCGGTTATCTTGGAACATTTTTATGAGACTCCTCATGTTTTCAAAAGGGAGTATCCAGAATTATATGGTCACATTTCAAGAATGATTAATTTTAAAGAAGAATATTTAAAATAAAAGGAATAATTCAAATATCATTTTTATCATCTAAATTCGGTTTTATATTTTATTATTGTTTTTTTTTTTTGATAAAAAACCAATAAATCTCTAAAAATAAAATCGTTATGTAATATGAAATAATAATGCCATATTTTTATATATTTGTCTATAATTGTAAAAATCATTTTATACTCAAAAGAAAATGATATTAGTTCTACAAAAAAAGAACAATTACTACACGATTGAAATTATCATAATCAGGAATCATTTTTGTAAGATTAAGAAAGTCTATAATTATGGACATGATTTTAGAAAAATCAATTACAAGAATAACTGAAATTACTCTAAATTTTTTATATTGTTATTTTTATAATCATAAATCGTATGTCAAGAAGAGGCTGTTTTATACTACTGGCAAGTTTTATATGTATACTGAATTCCTGTAATTCATCAGAAAGCGATAAAGAAAAAATTTCTATTGGATTTTCACAAAGCGTTGATGACGATATTTGGAGAACATCGATGAACCATGCTATGGAAGTAGAAACTTCACTTCATCCAGAGGCTAGCCTGACAATTTATAATGCAAATCGCCAACCCAAAAAACAGATTCGTGATATTGAAAAATTTATCGAAAATAAAGTAGATATCATCATAGTTTCTCCTTTTGAATCAGATTCTATTGTTCCAGTAATAGAAAAAGCCAAGTCCAAAGGTATTCCGGTAATCGTAGTTGATAGAAAAGTAAATACCTCTAATTATACCGCATATTTAGGAGCAGATAATATTGAGGTAGGACGAATTGCTGGGAAACACATTGTTTCATTATCTAAAGGGCATGCAAATGTGATTCAAATTTATGGAGATTTAACTACATCGCCTGGTCTAGAAAGAAGCTTGGGGTTTAAACAAGTTGTTAAACAATATCCTGGTATTAAAGTTTTTGACCTAGACTCAGATGACTTCGGACATCCAAAACCAAATTATGTAAAGTTATTAGATAGCTTGCCTAATATTGACTATGTATATGCTTTTAATGATTTAATTGCATATAATGCATGGAAAATTGCCAAGGGTAAAGGTTTAGAAAACAAAATAAAATTTATAGGCGTAGATGGACTTAACGGACCTTTCGGAGGGATACAATTTGTTAAAGATAAAATATTAGAAGCGACTGTTTTATATCCAACAGGTGGAAGTGAATCCATAAGATTGGCTTTGAGAATAGCCAATCAAGAAATTGTTCCTAAAAATAATAAACTTAACACGATATTGATAGATTCGCTTAACGCGGATATAATGAGCAATCAATTTGATAAAATAACAATTCAACAATCTGATATTGAGCAGCAACAAAAAATTATTAATGATCAGGAAAAGAAATATTCGACCAGGAGTAATCTTCTGAAACTATTAATTGCTTTATTTGTTATTGTGCTAAGTTTAGCGTTATATAATATTTATTCTGGAATCACTATTCGCCGTAAGAAGAAAGAATTAGAAGAGACAAATAAAAAAGTTGTCAGTCAAAGAAATGAAATTGAAAAATTTTCTGAAGAACTAAAACTAAGTAACGAAGCGCGGCTTAATTTTTTTACAGGTTTGTCTCATGAATTCAAAACACCGTTAACTTTGATATTGAATTCCATAGAATCTTTGGGAAGTGAATTTAAGAATAAAGGAGCGACCGTGAATAAAGAAGTTAATCTGATGTATAATAACTCAAGAAGATTACTCAGATTAATCAATCAATTATTGGACTATAGAAAAACAGAGGATCAAAAATTTACTTTGAGAGCATCAAAAACTAATATTTTAGATTTTTCGAATAGTATTATTAGTGATTTTTATAGGGAAGCAAAGAAAAGAAATATTGATTTTTCATTGACAACTAACAATCCGGAACTGGAAGTTTATCTAGATCGAAATCTAATGGATAAAGTCTATTTTAATTTGTTATCCAATGCCTTTAAATTCACTCCTGAAAACGGTAAAATTTCGATTGCAATAAAAGAAGATAAAGTCAATAGCACAGTTAAAATCTACTTTAAAGATTCGGGTATAGGGATTCCGGAAAATGAGCTGAAGGAGGTTTTTAATGCTTTTTATCAAGGTTCAAACAATTACAGAAATAGTTCTGGAATAGGACTTCATTTATCAAAAAATTTTGTCGAATTGCACAAAGGGAAAATAGAAATTAATTCAAAAAATGGAGCAGAATTTATAATTACATTGCAATTAGGAAAAGAGCATCTTGATGAAAAAGATATAATAAAAGAGCCAATTCTGGATTTTGTTCATGAGCCTGATTATCTGGATTCGGAGTTTATTCAAAGTGTCGAACCCAAAAACACCGAAGATAAATATTCGATTCTATATATAGAGGACAATAAGGAGCTTTTAGACTTTGTGTCTCATAAATTCTCCGCAGAATATACTTTTTTTGCCTCTGATGGTACCAATGCAATTGAAAAAGCATTGGAGTTAATTCCAGATATTATTATATGTGATTTGAATTTGCCTGAAAAGAATGGCTTTCAAATTTGTGAAATACTCAAGAAAGATTTAAGAACCTCCCATATTCCTATAATAATGCTAACCGCTTCGGATGATCAAGAATCCTATTTAAAAGCTTTAGAAAGTGGCGTTGATATCTTTTTGACAAAGCCTTTCAATTTAAAAGTACTGGGGCAATCGATAAAAGGATTGCTCTTTAATAGAGAAAAACTACGGTTCTATTATACCAATAATATTTTAAATATAGAGGATCGTGATTTTGGTGTTTCTGAACAAGATTTTCTAGGAAAGTTAAATGATTTTATTGAAAAAAACTTAGATAATTCTGCCTATACTGTTGAAGATCTTGCGCGAAGTTTAACTATTTCACGGGTACAATTGTATCGAAAAGTCAAAGCTATATTAGGGATTAGTGTCAGTGATCATATTAATAATAGACGATTGGATAAATCAAAAGAGTTGCTGAAAAAGTCGGACTTAAACATATCAGAAATTGCATATGCAGTTGGGTTCTCATCACCAAATTATTTTTCAACTTCCTTTAAAAATAAATTTGGGGTTTCCCCGAAAGAATATAAAAGTAAAATATAGATTTTTGCTATTGATTTACTTTCTTTTTTTAACAATACTAGCGTATGTAATTATATCTATATATCCACTTATCTCTAAAAATTAATATTAAGGAAATGAAAATAATTCAGATACCTCTGTAAATTTTATAACAATTCTACTCGTTTATAAATTAGAATTGAAGAAAAGAATTATATTTCAATTCAAATAGTAGTTCAATACTAATAAATAATTATAAGAAAAGCGTAAATTTGAGTAGACTTTACATGAGGTCTGTTTTTGGCTGTTTTTTTCTTAGAAAAGTTGGCTTAAAAAAATTGTTTTTGAAATAAAATTTTGACTGTATTAATGTTGTAGTTTTTTCTTTAATATTTTTATTAATCAGTTGTTTATATTGTTATTGTAATTAACGAAACGCAAATACCCACTCAATGTCAAAGCACCCTTGAATTAAAAATAATGGTGGGAAAAACTACATTTACTGTCCTTTATTGAATATACTTAAAGCCGATTAGTGTAACCATTAAGAAATCTTAATTACCAAAACGTAAAAAACAATCATGAGAAACTTACTGTAATATTGCTTGTTTTTTTCGACCAAGCAGCGTAATGGGCAGCGACTATAATAGTGTTATTTTACTTTATCAAGATTTTTAAGAATCTATATTGGTAAGGTATTTGTAAAGTTTAAAAAACTAAATATGGGAATATATTGGTTGTACGAGGAAAGGTTCTCTGTCTTCTATGATTTTTTTAAACGATTATATGGATGCTAATGAACCCATTTATGAAACGGAACAAAAAGCTATGGTTGTCCGTGATTCCTTTATCAGTGCAAAAAGGAAAATAGAATACGCTTGAATTGGTAGATTATGTTTGGAAAAAATAAGATTGGAATTATTTTATCCATAAAAAAACGAATCATTAATTTAAAAATAAACTACAATGAACAAATTATTCGTATTTGTAGCCCTTTCCTTTTTTGCTTTTACTACAAAAGCACAAAGTTACCCCGAAATGATAATAGTCGAAGGCGGCACTTTTGATATGGGCGATGAACAAGGTATTGGAGAAGCTGATGAACAGCCCGTTCATCCCGTGACCCTAAAAACATTTAGCATTGCTAAGACAGAAACCACTGTCCTACAATGGAAAACCTACTGCGATGCTACTGGTCGAAAAATGCCAGATCCTCCATCTTGGGGTTGGATAGACAGCCACCCAATAGTAAACGTAAGTTGGGATGATGCCGTTGCCTATTGCGACTGGATGAGCGATAAAACTGGCAAAATATGTCGCTTGCCTACAGAGGCAGAATGGGAATATGCCGCTCGTGGCGGAAAGACAAGCAAAGGCTTTAAATTTAGTGGTGGACAAAGTATAGATTTGACTGGCTGGTACAAAGAAAATAGCGGTGATAAAACTAATTCAGTAGCTCAGAAACGTGCTAACGAACTAGGTTTGTATGATATGAGTGGTAATGTGTGGGAGTGGTGTGAGGATTGGTACGGTGATTATTCCGCCGGAGCACAAACAAATCCAAAAGGCTCAAAATCAGTGGGTTTCCGTGTGTTACGTGGTGGTAGTTGGTTCCTTGCTTCTACATACTGCCGTGTGGCGAGCCGCAGTCTTATGATGCCTAGCTTCCGGTATTACTACTACGGTTTTCGGATGGTTTTTATCGAGTAAACAGCGGTATCTCTGTCCTGCTCCTTTAAGCAAAAAACGTTTTCCCAAAGGGGAAGACTGACTGATAAGGCAAAACGTATAATAATCGTTTTTCGGTGTAGCCGAAAATTTTGCAGTAGTTTATAAATTATATCAGTCACTACAAAAAATTGTATTTATACGAAAGGGTGAAGCAAATAATAAATCAAATGTAAATATAATCATTCATATTCCTTTAATGGATGGTATTGGAAGCCTTGCTGAAATGAATAAATAGAGGGATCCATATATATCCACTTATCTTTAAAAAAAACATTAAGGATATGAAACAATTCACAAGGCAAGGAATAATAGAATACTTCAATATGTTTAAAAGCGATTTAGACTGTTTGGAATATTTAGTAAATAATAAATTGTAGGAAGACTATAAATGTTTCAAATAGTCATCCAAAATTGACAATCCGAAAATAGAATTTTTAAGACTTTTTTATTGATAGAAGTAATTTTTGGGAATTTATCATTTTCAGATGTTTTTGCAAAGCAAATTTCTAAAGCTCCAATTACGGAAGATTTTGATAAAATGGATGTAAGAGTAATTATTGATAAAACCTTAATCGAAGTGTTTTTGCAATAATGGTAAAACATTTTGAGAGAGATATTTTTCCCGGAAAAACCGATGGAAACATTTTTAGTCACTAAAGAGAATTTCAATTTTATTATTGAAAATTTAATAATTAGCCAATTAAGTTTTAACTAAATAATCTAAATTATGAAACGAAAAATTATCCTCTATTTAATTTTAATGGGTTCCTTCTTTTCACTTACGGCCCAAAATATAAGAATAAAAGGAGTCGTAACTTCTTCCGAAGACGGAATGGCACTTCCTGGAGCATCAGTGATGATTTCTGGAATAAATATTGGAGCCACGACGGATTTTGACGGTCATTATATACTTAACAATGTAGATGAAAACGCTGTCTTGATATTTAGTTTTGCAGGTTTTGCAATTCAAACAATTCAAGTGAATGGACAAGAATCAATAGATGTAGTTTTGAAACCAGAATCGATACAATCAATACAATTAAGCGAACTTGTTTTAACGGGTTATACAAAAGAACGAAAAGTAGATGTAACAGGGGCTATTACTGTGGTAGATTTAAAGCCATTGTTAGGGCAAAGTCTAAGTTCTGGAAACATTATGCAAGCTTTACAAGGAAGAGTGGCAGGGCTATTCGTTGAAAAATCCGGAGATCCCAGTGGATCGAATAGCAGAATTTTAATCAGGGGGGTAAGTACGCTGGGAAATACAGACCCTTTGTATGTGATTGATGGTGTCCCTACAGTAAGACCGGAAGTATTTGCCAGTTTAAATCCAAGTGCTATAGAATCTGTTCAAGTATTGAAAGATGCCTCTGCGTCTTCTATTTATGGTTCCAGGGCTGCAAACGGTGTTATAATTGTAACAACAAAGAATGTTGCTAAAGGTGGAGCAATGAGCGTTTCTTATAGTACTAGCGTTTCATCACTTTCTGAAAAGAAGCAACGGTATAAAATGCTTAATGCACTGGACAGAGGAAAGGTTTTGTGGCAGGCATCAGTTAATGATCATGCGGATCCAGCCGGAGGATATGGTGAAATATATGATTTTGATTGGAATCATGATCCTAATAATCCAGTATTAAACAGCGTAAGCGTTAAACCTTATGTTGGTGGTGATACAAATGTTCCTGCCGGAGATACCGATTGGCAGGATACGATGTACAAAACAGGGTTTGTTATTAATAATGATTTATCGGTATCAGGTGGATCAGACGATGCAAATGCAATGCTGAATTTAGGGTATTTAGATAATTCAGGAATGCTGAAATATACCAATTATGAAAGGTATTCTGCCAGACTTAATACCAGTTTTAAGTTGTTCAATGATAAAGTTAGATTTGGTATAAATTCTCAATTTACCCAATCAAACGAAAGAAATGCCGCTAATGATGTAGGAAATGTACCAATACCAAGTTTGGCTATTTCATTAGCGCCAACTATTCCTGTATATACTGCTTCGGGTGATTATGCGGGACCATTAGGGTCTGGTTATTCAGATAGGAATAACCCATTATTAATACAATATCTAAACAGATGGGATAACAACAAAAGAATTTCTTTGTTTGGAAATGTTTTTACAGAAATTGATCTGTTAAGAAATCTTACTTTCAGGAATAGTATCGGAATGGATTTTAATGACTTCAATAGAAAAGACATTGAACCAATTGTAAAAAATGGGTTTGTTAATAGAACTACAAATAGTTTGACTGTTGATGCCAATAAATATTCAAGTTTAACGATTTCAAATACTTTAAATTATAATTTTAAAATCGGAAACCATAAAATTGGAGTAATTGTAGGTACAGAAGCAATTAAAACAGATTTGAAGACTTTGTATGCTCGAGCTGAGGGATTTGCGGTAGAAACAGAATCTTATTTTACACTTTCTGCAGCTACAGGAGCCAGGACAAATAATGGTTTATCTACAGGAAGCAGGCTGCTTTCTCAGTTTGGTAAAATTAACTATGCATTTTTAGATAGGTATTTGGCTACGTTTATCATCCGAAGAGATGGTTCATCAAGATTTGGAGAAGACAACAGATATGGTATTTTTCCGGCTGCTACTGTAGGTTGGAAGATTAATAATGAAGATTTTTTCAAAAATATAACAAAGGTTTCAAGTCTTAAACTACGTGCAGGTTATGGAGAAGTGGGGAATCAATCCATTGGTGACAATGCTCGTTTTGGTTTATATGAAGCCCGATACGGACCTAATCAAGCGGTATTTGTTCCGGATTTCTTTAATGTCTTTTATAATGTAGGAACTGCCTATGATTTAAATAGTTCAAACACTGGGAATTTACCTTCTGGTTTAGTATCAATACAAGCCGCTAATTCAGGGCTAAAATGGGAAACTACCAAAGAGGTTAACGTAGGTCTTGATTTTGGTTTTTTCGGAGATAAATTATCCGGTTCATTTGATTACTTTTCAAGAAATACAATTGGAATTTTGATTAAACCACCTATTGCATCAGTTATTGGGGAAGGGCAACAGCGTTTCTTGAATGGGGCTTCTGCCCAAAATAGAGGTTGGGAATTTACATTGGGATATTCAAATACGTTAAAAAATGGATTAGATTTTAATGTTTCCACAAATTTTGGTGCAACAAAAAATAAAATAACGGATCTACCGGAAGAAGTTAGGGCAGCATATCCAGGGACAGCTGCAAACTCCATAATTGGTCATTCACAATTTGAAATTTTTGGTTTTAAAACCGATGGTTTATTTCAAAGTCAGGCAGACATTGATTCCCATGCGACCCAAATAGCTCCTAGACTTGGAGGGATCAAATATGTTGATATTAGTGGTCCTAATGGAAAGCCTGATGGGATTATCAATTCAGATGACAGGACTTTCATTGGTACAACACTTCCAAAATTAGAATATGGCATTAATATTAGTTTAGCCTATAAGAATTTTGACTTCTCCGTTTTTGGTTCCGGAGTAGCAGGAAGAATTGGAGTTGATCCTTATATTTTTTGGAATAATTTTGTCCAAGGTAGAGAAAATGCAGGCCCAGGAACATTAAATGCTTGGTCAATAACTAATACAAGTTCAACTATACCTTCTCTTTCTTTGGTAAATAATGATACGCAAACATCAGATTATCTTTTTAGAAATAACTCTTATTTTAAAATTAGAAGTATGCAAATTGGATATTCTCTTCCGGATAGTTTAGTTGATAAAACGGGTTTTATAACTAAATGCAGAATTTATGCACAAGGAGAAAATTTATTCTGGTTTACTCCCAAGGGCTATATAGGTTCCGATCCAGAGCGAACAGATGTTAACAGAATACCAGTGCCTACTACTTTGTCATTAGGAGTAAATTTAAATTTTTAAATAATAATTCTCATGAAAAAATATAATAAAATAGTTGTCAGCTTCTTGTCAATTCTATTTTTGGCATCCTGTAGCTCAAATTTTTTAGATTACGAACCTACAGGAGTATTGTCTCCTGAGAATGTAGCAACAGCTGAAAATGCTGATGCCCTAGTTAACGCGGCTTATGCAGCCATTGGTAATGACGAAATGGTGGGGCCAATAACGCACCAATGGGTTTATGGAAGTGTACGATCAGACGATGCTTACAAAGGCGGAGGGGGTCGAGGAGACGTTGATGTTGTGGATCGTTACGAACAATATAATCTGACTATTGCGGATTATGGAGATTTGATGTTACCTAGAACTTGGACTAATCATTATAAAGCGATTTCAAGAGCCAACTTTGCTTTATCGGTTATCAATAATTTACCAGATGCAGATTATCCGCTAAAAAAAACGAGACAAGCGGAATTGCGTTTTTTAAGAGCACATTCTCATTTTATGTTGAAGTTGTTGTTCAAGAAAGTTCCTTACATCACCGAAGATTTAACTCAGGAACAGATTCTGAAAACTTCTAATGATTTGTCAAATGAGGATTTATGGAATAAAATTGCAGATGATTTTCTTTTTGCATTCGATAATTTAGAGCAATCACAAGAGCAAGTTGGTAGAGCTGATAAAAATGCTGCGGCTGCTTATTTAGCAAAATTAAGATTGTATCAGGCTTACGAACAAAATGATACACATCAAGTTGTAAATATTAACCAAGCCAGATTACAGGAAGTTATTGATTATGCCGATAAAGTAACCGGAAGTTTAGAACCGGACTTTGGTTATAACTTTTTAGATGGCCATGATAACGGACCAGAATCTATTTGGGCGGTTCAATTTTCTATCAATGACGGTACCAATACCGGTAGAGTAAGTTTTGTAACAGGATTGAATTCTCCTCACGGTACTCCTCTTTATGGATGTTGTGGTTTTCACATGGCAAGCCAGAATATGGTAAATGCTTTTAAAACAGATGCTGACGGCTTACCATTGTTGGATACTTTTAATAATGATAATGATGATAATACGGATGATGATATTTTTAATACTATCAGCAATGGGGATGCACCTTTAGCTGCTGGAGTTACAATTGACCCTAGAATTGATCATACGGTAGGTATTCCGGGAAGACCATTCAAATATAAAAATACACTGAAAACTGCCGGTGATATGGTTTACAAATTCAGTTGGGCCAGAGACCCTGGAGTTTATGGGTACTTTGGTAACATGAAAGAGCAACAATCTCCGGACTGTTCCTGTTATGTGAAAAACGGACCATTCATTGGTACTTCAAAGAATGTTGATTTCATTAGATATGCAGATGTATTGTTATTTAAAGCGGAGGCATTAATACAAAAAGGCGATTTAGAATCAGCAAGAATTATAATCAATAGGATTAGAGAAAGAGCTGCCACCAGTGCTACAATGCCTTTAGCTGCAGGAGCTTCAAATGATTATAAAATTGATATATACAAAATTCCTTTTCCTTCAAAAGAGTATGCTATGAAAGCGCTTATGTTTGAAAGACGATTGGAGTTTGGAATGGAAGGGGCTCGATTCTTTGATCTTGTGCGATGGGGAATAGCAGAAAAAGTTTTGAACGAATATTTAGCTGTAGAAGAAACAAAAAGAGATTTTCTTTCAAATGCTGAGTTCACTGCGGGTAGAGATGAATATTATCCGATACCTCAAAGAGAAATTGACTTCACAGGAGGATTATACATTCAAAATCCCGGGTATTAAAAATAAGGTTAATAATAATGTTTGTTAGTGTTTTAAATTAGATCAGGAGGCTGTCTGAAAAGATAGTCTCCTAATCTATTTATTAGGGATGTCAGCGACTCCAAATCAATAATAGTTTCTATAGGGCCTTAGGCTTCAAAAACAAAACTCCCCAGACAAGTACATCCGCTCCGGCTTCAACTAGTTGTTTTGTGTTTTTATTGGCTGCACACCATCAAATTTCTATTATTGTAATTGCCCCTTTTTCTAATAATTAGTTTTTTAATCTCTGAATAGGTGTTTTCTATAAAAAATTGTTTTCAAAAACCTGGATTTAAAAACCTGATATGGGATAAACAAATTGTAAAATAATGTATATTTGTTTAATACTTTAAAATATCATTTGACATTTAATATAAAAATGATATGTGATTTCTGCAAAAAAACTAATTGTCAATGCAATTAGAAGATATTCATAAGTCTGAAAACCTTTAGGACTTTATAAAAATATTCTTTTATTATATTCTTAAGATTATTTTTACGGATATGAA
This sequence comes from Flavobacterium melibiosi, assembly GCF_048158545.1. Taxonomy (NCBI): domain Bacteria; kingdom Pseudomonadati; phylum Bacteroidota; class Flavobacteriia; order Flavobacteriales; family Flavobacteriaceae; genus Flavobacterium; species Flavobacterium melibiosi. Next base: position 136,467 of record NZ_JBLNKU010000007.1, read on the forward strand.
TTTAGAAAAATCAACTACAAGAATAGCTATTAATTACCTAAAATATTATATTAATAAACCATAAATCGTATGTCAAGAAGAGTTTGTTTTATGCTACTGGCAAGTTTCTTATATATATTGAATTCTTGCAAATCATCTGATAAAGATAAAAAAGAAGTTTTCATTGGATTTTCACAAAGTATAGATCATGATATTTGGAGAACATCGATGGACCATGCGATGGAGGTAGAAACTTCACTTCATCCAGAGGTTAGTCTGAAAATTTATAATGCAAATCGCAAATCAAAAAAACAGATTCGAGATATTGAAAAATTTATTGAAGATAAAGTAGATGTCATCATAGTTTCTCCTTTTGAATCAGACTCTATTATTCCGGTAATAGAAAAAGCAAATGCAAAAGGTATTCCTGTAATCATAGTGGATAGAAAAATAAATTCTTCAAATTACACGGCTTATTTAGGAGCAGATAATGTTGAGGTGGGACGAATTGCTGGAAAGCATATTGTTTCATTGTCTAAAGGGCATGCAAATGTGATTGAAATTAAAGGGTCTTACAATACATCACCTGGTTTAGAAAGAAGTTTGGGGTTTAGACAAATCGTTAACCAATATCCAGGAATTAAAGTAATTACTTTAGAAGCGCAAAATGATGAATTGCCTAAGAATGAGTTTGTGAAAGCGCTGGAAAGTTATTCTGATATTAATTATGTCTTTGCATATAATGATGTAATTGCATACCAATCGTGGTCAGTAGCTAAGCAGAAAAAGCTGGAAAATAAAATAAAATTTATAGGGGTAGATGGAATTAATGGTCCAAATGGAGGGATTCAATTAGTAAAAGACGGAGTTTTAGAATCAACCGTTTTATATCCAACTGGTGGTAGCGAAGCTATTAAGCTTGCATTGAGGATTGTAGGAAAAGAGATTGTTCCTAAAAATAACAAACTAAATACCTTATTGATAGATTCTCTTAATGCAGACATAATGAGCAATCAATTTGATAAAATAACAATTCAACAATCTGATATTGAACAACAACAAAGTATTATAAAAAATCAGGAAAAGAAATACTCTACTCAGAGTAATCTTCTGAAACTATTAATTTCTTTATTTGTAATTGTACTCAGTTTAGCGATATATAGTATTTATTCTGGAATCACTATTCGCCGTAAGAAGAAAGAATTAGAAGAGACAAATAAAAAAGTTGTCAGTCAAAGAAATGAAATTAAAAAATTTTCTGAAGAACTAAAACTAAGTAATGAAGCAAGGCTTAATTTTTTTACAGGTTTGTCTCATGAATTCAAAACGCCGTTAACTCTGATATTGAGTTCTATAGAATCTTTGGGAAATGAATTTAAGAATAAAGGGGCTTCTGTTAATAAAGAAATTAATCTGATGTATAATAACTCCAGAAGATTACTCAGGTTAATCAATCAATTATTAGACTATAGAAAAACAGAGGATCAAAAATTTACTTTGAGAGCATCAAAAACTAACATTTTAGATTTTTCAAAAAGTATCATTAGTGATTTTGATAGGGAGGCAAAGAAAAGAAATATTGATTTTTCATTGACAACTAACAATCCTGATCTGGAAATTTATATAGATCGAAATCTAATGGATAAAGTCTATTTTAATTTGTTATCCAATGCCTTTAAATTCACCCCTGAAAAGGGTAAGATTTCGATTGCAATAAAAGAAGATAAACTTAATAGTGCAGTTAAAATCTACTTTAAAGATTCGGGTATAGGGATTCCGGAAAATGAGCTGAAGGAGGTTTTTAAGGCTTTTTATCAAGGTTCAAATAATTACAGAAATAGTTCTGGAATAGGACTTCATTTATCAAAAAGTTTTGTCGAACTGCACAAAGGAAAAATAGAAATTAATTCAAAAAATGGAGCAGAATTTATAATTACATTGCAGTTAGGAAAAGAGCATCTTGATGAAAAAGATATAATAAAAGAGCCAATTCTGGATTTTGTTCATGAGCCGGATTATCTGGATGCGGAGTTTATTCAAAGTGTCGAGCCCAAAAATACCGAAGATAAATATTCGATTCTATATATAGAGGACAATAAGGAGCTTTTAGATTTTGTGTCTCATAAATTCTCGGCAGAATATACTTTTTTTGCATCTGATGGTACCAATGCAATTGAAAAAGCATTGGAGTTAATTCCAGATATTATTATCTGTGATTTGAATTTGCCCGAAAAGAATGGCTTTCAAATTTGTGAAATACTCAAGAAAGATTTAAGGACGTCACATATTCCTATTATAATGCTTACTGCTTCAGATGCTCAAGAATCCTATTTGAAAGCTTTAGAAAGCGGAGCTGATATCTTTTTGACTAAACCTTTCAATTTAAAAGTACTGGCTCAATCGATAAAAGGATTACTCTTTAATAGAGAGAAACTACGGTTTTATTATACCAATAATATTTTAAATATTGAGGATGGTGATTTTGGTGTTTCTGAACAAGATTTTCTAAGAAAGTTAAATGATCTTATTGAAAAAAACTTGGGTAATTCTGCCTATACCGTTGAAGATCTTGCGCGAAGTTTAACTATTTCACGGATACAATTGTATAGAAAAGTGAAAGCTATATTGGGAATTAGTGTCAGTGATCATGTTAATAACAGGCGATTAGATAAATCAAAAGAGTTGCTGAAAAAAGCGGACTTAAACATTTCAGAAATTGCATATGCAGTTGGTTTTTCATCGCCAAATTATTTTTCAACTTCGTTTAAAAATAAATTCGGGGTTACGCCTAAAGAATATAAAAGTAAAAAATAGATTTTTTCTATTGTACATTTTCTTTTTAGCAAGATCGTGTAACCTAATTGTAATTTATGTAACATAGAAGCAACTACATCCAAGTAGTTGCTTCTATTTTTATTACATAAAATACTGTTGTTCAGTATCTTGTTTTGTTTTTTTATAATTTTAAAAAGCATTGTATAAAATCATAAGATTCCTATAACAAAACTGATTTTTTAAAAATATCTTAGGAATTGAAATTTTGGATTTAAACATAATTAATTTTTTGTTTGATTTTAAAATTACATCTGAGAAATTTTTTTCATTTCTTTTAATCAATCCATTTTTCTGATAAAAAATAATAATCTGAGATTATCAAGTCTGCGTATTTGATAGTTATCGTAAACCATCAAAATATGAAAATAAACCTTAAGTTTCTATGTCTTCCACTTTGTTTTATATTATTTTATAATTGTAGTAAAGATGATAAACCTGAAAGACCCACTGTAATCACAAATGCTCCGCCTTGCCAGACTGTTAATGAGTTAGACAGAGCGTATACAATTTTCTTCAAACCAACAGTAGGTTGGGTTGGTGATCCCATACCATTTTATGAAAATGGAGTATTCCATATTTTCTATTTGCATGATGCGAGGAATACATTACCAACATTTCATCCTTGGTACAAAGTGGCTACAACTGATTTTGCGACATTCACAGGCAATAGCGAAATGATTGCTACTGGAACCGCTATTGATCAGGATGGAGCATTGGGTACAGGAGCTATTTTTAAATTGAATGGTATTTATTATGCTTTCTATACAGGACATAACGGAAATCTTGATCCGAAAGAAAAAATTATGCTTGCAACGTCTACGGATTTAAAAAATTGGACAAAAGACACTTCCTTTTTGTTACAGGCTTCTTGGGGATATGATCGTAATGAATTTAGAGATCCAATCGTGATAGAAGATAAAAGTACAGGAACGTATAAAATGTTGATTGCCACACGTTCTGAGGTTGGTTTAGTTTCTGACAATACTGTGCCATGGCGAGCAGTGATCGCGCAATACAGTTCCACTAACTTAAGAGATTGGACTTTGGAAAAGCCATTTTATGAGGATACAACTACTTTTATAACGGAATGTCCAGACGTATTTATTATAGGGGATTATCAATATTTGATTTATTCTAATATTGATGATCGAATGGTACACTATAAATACCGTCTGCTAACATCGAATACTTGGATTAATCCTATAAATAATAAGTTAGATGGAGTTGCTTTCTATGCTGGAAAAACAGTTAGCGATGGCATAAAACGATATATAAGCGGATGGTGTCCTACTAAAAATAAAAACAGTGATGCTACTATTTTTGATTGGGCTGGATCGCTAGTAACACATCGCCTTGTTCAGCATCCAAATGGAACATTAGGCATTACGATACCTGATGGTGTAAACAACAAGTTTATTATTAATGAAGCTTTAAATCCGACAATAGGTTTTGGAACTACAAAAAAAGGAGATGCATATACATTAACTGTTAATGGGGCCGAAAAAGCATTTTCAGTATTTGACAGAAAAACGGGAGCGTTTAAAATTAAAGCGCATGTAAAAGCGACATCGTCTACTCAATTTGGTTTTGAATTTGGAGCGTGTGAAACACGAAATGAAGTATTTGCCATTGTATTTGATTTGGTCAAGAATCAATTAAGATTAGATAAGGTAATAAAAAATGCCGCTTCATTAAATTTAACTCAACTCCCGCTAAATGTCCCTGCTAATAAAGAGTTTGATATTACAATCATTTCTGAAAATTCGGTTTGTGTTATATACATTAATGACGAAATAGCTTTTACAAACCGTATTTATAAAATGAATCAAAATCCATGGGCTATTTTTGCAGATAATGGGGAAGTGGTTTTTTCAAATCTAAAAAGTTTTAAATAAAATACTACAATAATTGTTCACTGTAGTATTTCCAATCTTTATTAGCTTATTTTATAAAGGCTCAGTAAAGAAATAAATCAGGTTGTCTTTTTTTTAAGCACGTTTTTTATAAGAGCGCTCATTTCCTATCTGTTTAATGTTAACATCAGGACCATCAAAATTTGATTTTGGTGGTTTTTTTATGAAAAGGGTAGAAAAACAATCAAAAGATCAGATGAAGCCTGCTCGCATAAGGTGGTGTGAGGGAGGGAGGCAAAGTTCGGTTCAGTTATTTTTAGGAGCAAAACGGAAAAAATTTAGAGAACCGTGTTTACTTCTCAATTTTCTTGTCCTCGATGCAATTTTCTATGAATAGATATATAAAAATGCTTTAGGTCTTGTTGTTATTTTGTATTTCCTTCCCGCATTTTTTTTTAAGTAGGCAATAGTCTGAATTACTTAATAAATTCATTTTTTTTGTTGATTATTTTTATACTTCTTTTAAAAATAAATTTAAAATATTATTAAATGAATAAAATCTATCAAGTAGGTTTTTTTTTAATTGTGGAACATCCATTATTTTTTAAAACTGGAGTAACATAGTTATAACAAGGGTAACATAATCAAACTATAACGAAATAGTTCTTTGTTTGTTTTTAAACGTAAGATGTTTAAAAACAGCTTGTTATGTTTTTATTTGTGGTTCTATAGTAGTATTAAATAAAATTGTAACATCCTCAAAATACAAGCAAAACTTTTCCGGATATCTTAGCAATCTAATTTAATATTTTTTGATAATGAAAAAAATTGTTGTTTGGTCTTTGATTGCGTCATTAGCAGGATTCCTTTTTGGTTTCGATACTGTTGTTATATCTGGAGCTGACAAAAAGCTACAGGATTTATGGCATTCCTCCGATGCTTTCCATGGAACAGTGGTCATGGGGATGGCTTTGTGGGGTACTGTCTTCGGAGCAATATTTGGAGGGATACCCACTAATAAAATAGGAAGAAAAAATACCTTATTATGGATAGGAATTCTATTCTTCATTTCTGCGATCGGTTCTGCTTTTGCAAATGATCCAATTATTTTTGCTGTATTTAGATTTATTGGAGGGCTTGGTGTCGGAGCTTCTACAATTGCTGCACCAGCATACATTTCTGAAATTGCGCCAGCAAAAGATAGAGGTAAACTAGTTGCTTTCTATCAATTTAATATTGTATTGGGAATTCTGGTTGCCTTTCTTTCGAATTATTTGTTAAGAAATACTGGTGAAAATTCATGGAGATGGATGATGGGAGTACAAGCAATTCCTTCTTTTATTTATACATTATTTATTTTTACGATCCCAGAAAGCCCAAGATGGTTGTTGTCTAAATCAAGAAACGAAGAAGCTAAGGATGTTTTACAAAGAATGTATCCTGGTGATGATGTAGAAGAACTAATTTCAGAAATTCATCTTGATAATAATTCAGCTGCTGCCAATGAGAATATTTTTCTCAAAAAATACCGTACTCCTTTAATTCTAGCTTTTTTCATAGCCTTTTTTAATCAGTTATCAGGAATTAATGCATTCTTATATTACTCGCCTAGAATTTTTCAAGAGGCAGGCTTAGGGGAAAGTACCGCTTTGCTAAGCAGTATCGGTATTGGTGCAACCAATTTGGTTTTTACTCTAGTGGGCGTTTTTCTAATAGATAAACTGGGAAGGAAGGTCTTAATGTACATTGGTTCAATAGGATATATTATTTCTCTTAGCCTTGTAGCTATGGCTTTCTTCTTGCATTGGCAAGGAATGGCAGTTCCAATCTTCTTATTCTTATTTATTGCTTCACATGCAATAGGTCAAGGAGCAGTCATTTGGGTCTTTATTTCAGAAATTTTCCCAAATCATCTGAGAGCTTCCGGACAAGCTTTTGGGAGCACAACACACTGGATTTTAGCAGCAATAATTCCTTCTCTTATTCCATTTTTATTTTCCACGATAGGTCCAGGAGTTGTGTTTTTGTTTTTTGCTGTAATGATGGTTTTTCAACTCGCGTTTGTAGCAGTTTTAATGCCGGAAACCAAAGGAATTTCTTTAGAAGAATTAAGTAAAAAATTAATAAAAAAATAACGTTATGAGCAAAGCGAATAAAAAAAGATGTTTCATAGTTATGTGCTGTGCAATGGGATTACTAGCCTTAATTAGTTGTAAAGAATCTTCCCTTTTGGATAAAAAAGCGTATTCTGAGGAAGAGCTTTATAGACCTAATTTTCATTTTACGCCAAAAAAAGGATGGATGAACGATCCAAATGGGATGTTTTATTATAATGGATATTACCATCTTTTTTACCAACACTATCCTGATTCAAATGTTTGGGGGCCAATGCACTGGGGACACGCTATAAGTAATGATCTTATAACTTGGACAGAAAAGCCAATAGCTATTTATCCAGATGAAAAAGGGTATATCTTTTCGGGAAGTGCTGTAGTTGATTTAAAAAACACCTCTGGTTTTGGCAGTTTGCAAAACCCGCCCATTGTAGCCATGTTTACCTATCACGATCCTATAAAAGAGAAAGCGGGTAAGACCGATACTCAATCACAAGGGATTGCCTATTCGTTAGACGAAGGATTGACTTGGACTAAATATGAGAATAATCCAGTTATCAAGAATATAAATATTCCGGATTTTAGAGACCCAAAAATGACTTGGGATAATATTCACAAGCAGTGGTTAATGGTCTTGGCGGCAGGGGATAAAACCATTTTTTATGCATCAAAAAACTTGAAAAATTGGGAATTGCTTTCTGATTTTGGTAAAAACATTGGGGCTCATGGAGGTGTTTGGGAATGTCCAGATTTTTTCCCAATGCTTGTTGATGGCTCTGATGAATACAAATGGGTGCTTCTGCTAAGTATAAACCCTGGAGGTCCTAATGGAGGTTCAGCAACCCAATATTTTATTGGAGATTTTGACGGTAAGAATTTTAAACTGGACGCTTCTTTTTCTCAGGATTTGAAACAGCATAAATCACTTTGGATTGACTATGGCCGAGATAATTATGCGGGTGTTACTTGGTCAAATATCTCAGAGACAGATGGTAGGAAGTTGTTTACGGGTTGGATGTCCAATTGGCAATATGCCAATAAAGTTCCTACCCAAAAATGGAGAGGGAGCATGACGTTGCCAAGAGAATTAAAACTTATAAAAGCAGGAAATCATTTCAGAGTTTCTTCTCAGCCAGTTAAAGAATTACAAAATTATGTATCAAAGACTATAAAAAAAGAGGTGCTTAAAATTAGTGAGAAGAAAAACATATTAATTGATAAATCACTAGTTGATCTGTCAAGATTGGATATTCAGTTTACAATGAAGAACTTGAAAAAAGATGTCTATACTTTTTCACTTTCCAATAATTCTAATAACACCATACATTTTGGCATCAATACAAAAGACAAGTACTTTTTTATCGATAGAAAAAAATCGGGGGATTTGTCTTTTTCAGATGTTTTTGCAAAGGAAGTTTCTAAAGCGCCATTTACCGAAGATTTTGATAAAATGGATGTACGGGTAGTAATTGATAAAACCTCAATAGAAGTATTTTACAATAACGGACAAACAGTTATGACCGAAATATTTTTTCCGGAGAAACCAATGGAAACATTTTCAGTCACTAAAGAAAATTTCAATTTCACTATTGAAAATTTAATAATTAACCAACTAAAATTTAACTAAACTATCTAAATTATGAAACGAAAAATCATCCTCTATTTAATTTTAATGGGTTCCTTTTTTTCACTTACGGCCCAGAACATAGGAATAAAAGGAGTGGTAACCTCTTCCGATGACGGAATGCCACTTCCCGGAGCAACAATTACAGTCTCCGGAACAAAAAATGCAACCGCAACAGATCTTGATGGTCATTATACGTTTAACAATGTAGATAAGAATGCTACTTTGGTATTTAGTTTTACAGGTTTTACAAGTCAAACAATTAAAGTTAACGGTCAAGAATCTATAAATGTTGTTTTAAAACCGGAGTCAATAAGTTTAACCGAAATTGTTGTAACTGGGTATTCTAAAGAGAAAAAAGCCGATTTAACTGGTGCTGTTACGGTGGTAGAATTGAAACCTATTACTGGGCAAACCATGAGTTCTGGAAATGCTATGCAGGCTTTACAAGGTAGAGTTGCCGGATTAACTATTGAAAAATCGGGTGATCCAAGTGGAGCGAACAGCAGGATTTTAATCAGGGGTGTGAGTACGCTAGGAAATACAGATCCATTGTATGTTATCGATGGTGTTCCAACGGTAAGACCGGAAGTATTTGCTAGTTTGAGTCCAAGTGCTATTGCATCTATTCAAGTTTTAAAAGATGCTTCTGCTTCCTCTATTTATGGATCTAGAGCTGCCAATGGAGTTATCATTGTTACTACTAAAAATGCAGCAAAAGGGGTGACGAGCGTCTCTTACAGTACTAATGTCTCAGTGCTCTCTGAGAAAAAGCAACGTTATAAAATGCTTAATGCACTGGACAGAGGAAAGGTTTTGTGGCAGGCATCAGTTAATGATAATGCTGATCCGTCGGGAGGATATGGCGAGATCTATAATTTTGATTGGAATAATGATTTTAATAATCCAATATTGAATAGCGTAAGTGTAAAGCCATATGTAGGTGGAGATACTAATGTTCCCGCAGGAGATACGGATTGGCAAGATACTGTATACAAAACAGGGCTTCTTATTAATAATGATTTATCTATATCTGGAGGATCAGATAAAGCAAATGCGGTATTGAACATGGGGTATTTAGATAATTCTGGGATGCTAAAATACACTAATTATGAGAGATATTCTGCAAGACTTAATGCCAATTTCAAGCTGTTTAATGACAAAGTAAGATTTGGTGTTAATTCACAATTTACACAGTCAAATGAAAGAGCTGCTGCAAATGATGTAGGAAATGCACCAACACCAGGTTTAGCAATAACCTTAGCGCCAACTATTCCAGTTTATACTGCGTCTGGTGAGTATGCTGGCCCATTGGGATCTGGTTATTCAGATAGAAATAATCCTTTATTGATGCAATATTTAAACAGATGGGATAATAGTAAAAAAATTGCTTTGTACGGTAATGTTTTTACAGAAATTGATATTTTAAAAGGGCTAACCTTTAGAAATAGTATTGGGATGGATTTTAATGATTTCAACAGAAAAGACATTGAGCCAATTGTGAAAAATGGATTTGTTAATAGAGGTACAAACAGTTTAGCTTTTGATACCAATAAATATTCTAGTTTAACGATTTCAAATACTTTAAATTATAGTCTTAATATTTCTCAGCATAAATTTGGAATACTTATAGGTACTGAATCAACTAAAACGGATTTGAACACCTTATATGCACGTGCAGAAGGATTTGCAGTAGAATCAGAATCGTATTTTACACTATCTGCGGCTACTGGAGCTAGAACAAACAATGGAATTTCAACTGGTAGTAGGCTGCTTTCTCAGTTTGGAAAGTTAAACTATGCTTTCTCGGACAAATATTTAGCTTCATTTACTATTCGTAGAGATGGTTCATCAAGATTTGGTCAAGACAATAGATATGGTATTTTTCCAGCTGTTACTGCAGGATGGAGGATAAATAATGAAGAATTCCTTAAAAATGTAACAGCAGTTTCAAACTTGAAACTACGAGCTGGTTATGGAGAAGTAGGAAATCAATCCATTGGGGACAATGCTCGTTTTGGATTGTATGAAGCACGATACGGACCGAATCAAAATGTATATTTTCCTGATTTTTTCAATATCTATTATAATGTTGGAACTGGCTATGATTTGAATGGAACTAATACAGGGAATTTACCTTCTGGTTTTGTGTCTATACAAGCTGCAAATTCAGGTTTAAAATGGGAAACTACAAAAGAGGTTAACGTAGGTCTTGATTTTGGTTTTTTTGAAAATAAATTATCGGGTTCTTTTGATTATTTCTCAAGACAGACGGAGGGAATTTTGATTAAACCGCCAGTTGCATCTGCTGTAGGAGAAGGGCAACAGCGTTTTGTAAATGGAGCTTCGACTGCAAATAAAGGTTGGGAACTTACAGTAGGATATGCAGATAAATTAGATAATGGATTGTCTTTTAATGTTACCACTAATTTTGGTGCAACAAAAAATAAGATTACAGATCTGCCGGCAGAAGTTAGAGCAGCATATCCAGGAACTGCAGCTAATTCGATAATTGGGCATTCACAATTCGAAGTTTTTGGATATAAAACTGAGGGTTTATTCCAAAATCAAGCAGAAATCGATTCGCATGCGACTCAAGTAGGTTCTAGGCTGGGAGGTATAAAATTTGTTGACATAAACGGTGATGACAAAATAAATTCTGATGACAGAACTTTTATTGGTACAACACTTCCAAAATTAGAATATGGTATTAATATTAGTTTAGCGTATAAGAATTTTGACTTCTCCGTTTTTGGTTCTGGTGTAGCCGGAAGAATTGGAGTTGATCCTTATATTTACTGGAACAATTTTGTTCAAGGAAGAGAAAATGCAGGTCCTGGAACGTTTAACGCTTGGACACCAACGAATACAAATACGGATGTGCCGTCTCTTTCTTTGGCACATAATGACACCCAGACTTCAGATTATCTTTTTAGAAATAATTCTTATTTTAAAATTAGAAATCTACAAATTGGATATTCTCTTCCGGATAGTTTAGTAGGCAAAACAGGATTTATAACCAGATGCAGAGTTTATGCACAAGGGGAAAATCTATTTTGGTTTACTCCAAAGGGCTATATAGGTTCCGATCCAGAGCGAACAGATGTTAACAGAATACCAGTGCCTACTACTTTGTCATTAGGTGTAAACTTTAATTTTTAATTAATTCTCATGAAAAAATATAATAAAATAGTTATCAGCTTCTTGTCAATCCTATTTTTGGCATCATGTAGCTCAGATTTTTTAGATTATGAACCTACCGGAGTATTATCATCCGGTAATGTGGCGACGGCTGAAAATGCAGATGCCCTTGTTAATGCGGCCTATGCCGCAATTGGAAATGACGAAATGGTGGGGCCAATAACACACCAATGGGTTTATGGAAGTGTACGATCAGATGATGCCTACAAAGGCGGAGGTGGTCGAGGAGATGTTGATGTCGTGGATCGTTACGAACAATATAATCTAACCACTCCGGATTATGGAGATTGGATGTTACCTAGAACTTGGACGAATCATTATAAAGCGATTTCAAGAGCTAATTTTGCTTTATCTGTAATCAATGCGATTCCTGATGCGGATTATCCGCTAAAAAAAGTGAGACAAGCGGAGTTGCGCTTTTTAAGAGCGCATTCTCATTTTATGTTGAAGTTGTTGTTTAAAAAAGTTCCTTTTATCACAGAAGAACTTACTCAAGAAGAGATTTTAACAACTTCTAATGATTTGTCAAATGAGGATTTGTGGAATAAAATTGCAGATGATTTTCTTTTTGCGTTTGATAATTTAGAGCAATCACAAGGTCAAGTTGGGAGAGCTGATAAAAATGCAGCAGCGGCTTATTTAGCAAAATTAAGATTGTATCAGGCTTACGAACAAAATGATACGCATCAGGTTACAAGTATTAATCAAGCCAGATTACAGGAAGTTATTGATTATGCGGATAAAGTAACCGGAAGTTTAGAGACTGACTTTGGGAATAACTTTCTAGATGGTCACGATAATGGAACAGAATCTATTTGGGCTGTTCAGTTTTCTATCAATGACGGGACCAATACAGGAAGAGTAAGTTTTGTGACAGGGTTAAATTCCCCTCATGGTACACCACTTTACGGATGTTGTGGTTTTCACATGGCAAGCCAGAATATGGTAAATGCCTTTAGAACAGATGCTGACGGTTTACCTTTATTGGATACTTTTAACAATTCAGATGTTTTTAATACAGTTACCAATGGCGATGCCCCACTAGCTCCCGGAGTTACTTTAGATCCAAGAATTGACCATACTGTTGGTGTTCCGGGAAGACCGTTTAAATATAAAAATACGCTAAAAAATTCAGGAGATATGGTCTACAAATTCAGTTGGGCCAGAGATCCTGGAGTTTATGGATACTTTGGAAATATGAAAGAACAACAATCTCCGGACTGTTCCTGTTATGTGAAAAATGGACCATTCATTGGTACTTCAAAAAATGTTGATTTTATTAGATATGCAGATGTGTTATTATTTAAAGCAGAAGCATTAATACAATTAAACAGATATACTGAAGCACTACCTATAATTAATCAAGTTAGGGCAAGAGCTGCAGCCAGTACAGCAATGCCATTGGCAGCAGGAGCTTCAGATGTTTATAAAATTGCTCAATACGCTTCTTTTTCTTCGAAAGATTATGCTATGAAAGCTCTTATGTTTGAAAGACGATTGGAGTTTGGAATGGAAGGCCCTCGATTTTTTGATCTTGTAAGATGGGGTAAAGCGGAACAAGTTTTGAACGCTTATCTTGGTGTAGAAAAAACAAAAAGAGATTTCCTTTCAAATGCTAAGTTCACAGCGGGTAGAGATGAATATTATCCGATACCTCAAAGAGAAATTGACTTCACAGGAGGATTATACATTCAAAATCCTGGGTATTAAAAATAAGGTTAATAATAATGTTTGTTTGGGTTAGTGTTTTAAATTAGGTTAAAGGCAAGTTTTATACTTGCCTTTAATTTTTAAACTTTTTAGTGATGTGTAGTGATTTAAACTTATCGTATGACCAAATAACTAAAATCTACAAAAAACGGTGGGGAGTTGAAGAATATCATAAATCTATAAAAAGCAACACCGGCTTTGCCAAGTCGCCAACAAAAACAATCAAAACACAAACCAATCATTATGTTTTGTCCATTGTAGCCTACGTAAAGCTGGAATGGCTCAAACAAAGAACAAACAAAAATCATTTTGCAATGAAGGCTCAAATCTATTTAGCAGCTCAAAAAGCGGCTCAAACAGAATTAGCAATGTTATCAAAACCTAGAACAGCAGCATAACTATGATGTTTTTATGCCAAATGAGTTGTTAACAAGGTAAATGTTAAAACTGGATGTTTGATAACTTTTTTTGCGTAACATGAGTCATTTAAAAAATAATTAATACCTTAATAATCAATATTTTTACTGAACGAACAGGAAAAACTAAACTAAATATTTTATGAAAAATTTTGTGAAAAATCTGTACCTTCTCCTCTTCAGTATTTACACGCTGTCGCCTTTTGCGCAAACACCTTCAATTAAAAAATCTCCTTTACTTACTGAAGCGCCTGCTAAAAGTGTTGGAATGTCAGCAGAAAGATTAGCAAGAATTGATGCTATGTGTAAAGAGGCAATAAAAAATAATGAAATTCCTGGAGCTGTTGCCCTAGTTGTAAGAAACGGAAAAATTGTTTACTACAAAGCCTTTGGAATGGGCGATAATGAATCCGGAAGAGAATTAAAAGGTGATGCTATTTTTAGAATTGCTTCTCAAACAAAAGCCATTACCGCTACTGCAATTATGATGTTATGGGAAGAAGGGAAATTCAAATTAGATGACCCCATTTCAAAATATATCCCAGAATTTAAAAACGAACAGGTTTTAGACACTCTTTATGAAAATGGCACTTATAAAACAATCGCTGCCAAGAATCCAATTACGATAAGACATCTTTTAACACATACTTCGGGAATTGGTTATGGTTTCATAGACAATGACAACTTTAAAAGAATATATAAAGACGCCGGAATAATTGATTTGGCTACCACCGAAAACATTAGTATAGGAGAGAATATTAAAAAACTGGCAAAACTTCCTTTACACCATAATCCGGGTGAAAAATTTACCTATGGCGAAGGTCTTGATGTATTAGGTTATCTGATAGAAATAGTTTCAGGAATGCCGCTAGATCAATTTTACAAAACAAGAATTTTTGACCCGCTGGGGATGAATGACACCAGATTCTATCAACCCGAATCAAAACACAACAGATTGGTTTCTGTTCAGAAAAAAGAAAATGGAAATTGGATTAAGTATACTACCACACTTTATGATCCTAATTATCCAGTGAATGGAGCACAACGCTATTTCAATGGAGGGGGAGGTTTATCTGGTACTGCGAAAGATTACGCTACTTTTCTACAAATGTATTTGAATAATGGAGAATTAAACGGCGTTCGTTTACTAAGCAGAACTACAGTCGAATTTATGATGAAGAATCAAATAGGTAATCTACGCGGTGACACTGGAGCCTATCATGGTTTAGCTTTTGAAGTTATTGATGAAAAAGGCGAAAACATGGGCGGTAGAAACAGTAAGGGTACATTTGGCTGGGGAGGATACTTCAATACCCAATATTTTGCAGATCCAAAAGAAAATGTTATCGGTATAATAATGAAACAAACACAAGGAGCCATCACAGATTCCACGGATTGGAAATTTCGTCAATTAGTTGGAGAATCTATTGATGATTAATATAAAACAGAATTGAAGAACTAAATAACGCCTTTAGTATTCGCTACTAATACAAAAGCCTTTCTATAAAAAAACCTCGCTCAAAATTTTTAAACGACGTTTTTTTTGTCTCATCTGTTTTGTATTACAACAAAAATTTTACCATAAAAGAAATTAACTTGTATCCGGGTGTTATTTCAGCAATTGCTTCCGACAAAGTTTGACAGGTGATTTCTTGATGAAAGTAGGATTTAATCCTAATGTTATTTTGCAAAGAACAAGTGTGTTGCTGGAAATAATTGAAGTTAAATAAGTAAAAATGCGTTTAGTTTCAATACTATCTTAATTATTGGAGTAGGATTTGGGAAAATATAACATGGGCTTGTGGCTTTATTTAGTAGCTTAAAAAGGCTCTTAATTTTTAAACTTTTATAATATGAATACAAAATATACGCTAAGTGTAGTTAGCTTTGGAGAGGTTTTGTGGGATCTTTTTCCAACGCATAAAAAAATAGGAGGGGCACCATTGAATGTTGCGCTTCGAATGAATTCTTTGGGGGCAGAAACAACGATTATAAGTCGTGTTGGTGCAGACGAAGAAGGGAACGAAATTATATCTTTTATAAATAATCAGGATGTGAGTTCAGATGCTATACAAATAGGAGAAGATTATAAAACAGGTGTGGTTAATGTAATGATTAACGAAAAGGGAAATGCTTCTTATGATATTCATTACCCGTCTTCCTGGGACAAAATTACACCCACTAAAGAAATGGATGAAAAGGTTTCAGAATCAGATGCTTTTGTTTTTGGGAGTTTAATATGCCGTGATGAAGTTTCCAGATCTACGCTGTATGACCTCTTGGACAAAGCTAAATATAAGGTTTTGGATGCGAATCTAAGAGCTCCGTATTACACCCAAGAAATTCTTAATGAATTGATGTTAAAAGCTGATTTTATTAAGCTCAATGATGAAGAATTATATGAGATAAGTCAGCAATTAAAATCGCCTTATAATTCTTTTGAGCAGAATATTAAATTTATCGCTGAAAAGACTAATACAAAGCATGTTTGCGTAACAAAAGGTGCATTTGGTGCTGTCTTATATTACAATGATAAATTTTATTACAATAGCGGTTATTTTATAAAAGTAGTTGATACTGTAGGTGCAGGGGATTCTTTCTTAGCTTCCCTGATAGTCAAATTGCTTAGAGGGAAATCACCACAAAAATCATTGAATTATGCTTGTGCTGTTGGCGCTTTAGTAGCTGGTCATGAAGGAGCCAATCCTAAAATTTCCGAAAAAGAAATAAGCAAATTCATGAAGCTTTAACAAAATAGGTTAAGCATAAAATTAAATTTATAAAAAAGCCAAAGAAGCAATGTCTTTGGCTTTTTTTTGCAAAATATAGTGAGGAACTAAAAAGAAGTCAATTTCTTCAAATCAGCAATAGTTGTTGTTGGATTTTCCGCTTTAAAAACAAAACTTCCCGCCACAAGAACATCAGCTCCTGCTTCCACAAGTTGTTTTGCATTTTTATTGGTTACACCACCGTCAACTTCAATGATTGTAGTTGCTCCTTTTTTAGTGATTAAAGCTTTTAGTTTTTCAATTTTAGCATACGTATTTTCTATAAAAGATTGTCCTCCAAAACCTGGATTCACACTCATGATACAAACTAAATCGATGTCATTGATTACATCTTCCAGTAAGTCAATATTAGTGTGTGGATTGATAGCAACTCCAGCTTTCATTCCTTCGGCTTTGATGGCTTGTAGTGTTCTGTGAAGGTGTGTGCAAGCTTCATAGTGTACACTTAGAACATTTGCTCCTAATTCAGCAAAAGTTTTAATGTAACGGTCCGGATCCACAATCATCAAGTGAACGTCAATTGTTTTTTTTGCATGTCGGTTAATGGCTTCCAGAACTGGCATTCCATAAGAGATGTTTGGAACAAAAACGCCATCCATGATATCAATATGAAACCAATCGGCTTCACTATTATTGATCATTTCGATGTCGCGTTGCAGATTAGCAAAATCAGCAGCAAGAACTGATGGAGCAATAAGTGTATTCTTCATTGTGTAGTTGAATTGTTTGTGCAAAAGTAGTTTTTTTAGAGCAATTGGCGAAAATTTTTTTTGGGAAGAAGGGAGAACTCGCGAGTTGTCCGTATATCGCGTAAGGGATTACTTCACTAGGGGTTTATTTTTTATATGTGTTCAGTGAATTTCATTTGAGGCGATATCCTCGAAGTGTAACGGAGAGATAAAGCCGAAAGCCCGACCCGAAGTTTTTACGGAGGGTTACGCCCAAATGATTTTAAACAGGAAATAGGGGAGAGAATCTGAAATGAATTCAGATTAAAAGATAAAACTCCGGACTCGAGACTGAAAGTCGAACAGAGCGAAGCTAAACCCGAGAGCGCAGCTCGAACTGACCGGAGTTTTGCTGAAAAAGCAAAACTCCGGTAATCAGCCGGAGTTTCAATCATCAATCAAAAAACGAACAGTTAATCAGACCGTCGTTACTTATAAGTCGAAAGCCGAAAGTCAAAAATCATAATGTTGTTGAACTTTATGACTTTTGACTTTTAGACATTTGACTGTTTTATCCTAAATAAGTTTTTAGTATTTTGCTTCTTGAAGTGTGTTTCAATCTTCGGATTGCTTTTTCCTTGATTTGACGCACACGCTCACGGGTTAGGTCGAAAGTTTCTCCAATTTCCTCTAATGTCATTGGGTGTTGATCACCAAGACCAAAGTACAAACGAACTACATCAGCCTCTCTTGGAGTCAATGTTTCTAAGGAACGCTCGATTTCAGTACGCAATGATTCGTGGATTAATTCTCTGTCTGGATTTGGAGATTCACCTGAACGTAAAACGTCATAAAGGTTAGAATCTTCTCCTTCTACAAGAGGCGCATCCATTGATAAGTGACGGCCAGAGTTTTTCATGCTCTCTTTTACGTCATTTACAGTCATGTCAAGTTCTTTTGCAATTTCCTCAGCAGATGGTGGACGCTCGTTAGATTGCTCTAGTAAAGCATACATTTTGTTGATTTTGTTGATAGAACCAATTTTGTTCAATGGCAAACGAACGATACGGGATTGTTCAGCCAATGCTTGTAAAATAGATTGACGAATCCACCAAACGGCATATGAAATGAATTTGAAACCACGTGTTTCATCAAAACGTTGTGCTGCTTTTATCAATCCTAAATTTCCTTCGTTAATCAAATCGGGAAGGGTTAAACCTTGATTTTGATATTGTTTTGCTACCGAAACGACGAAACGTAAATTGGCTTTTGTCAATTTCTCTAATGCTTTCTGGTCACCGGCTTTAATCTTTTGTGCTAATTCTACCTCTTCGTCAGCGGTAATAAGGTCAACTTTTCCAATTTCTTGTAAATACTTGTCTAATGAAGCAGTTTCACGATTGGTTACCTGCTTGGTGATTTTTAGTTGTCTCATGTTTTTTTGTCTCCTAAATTTTAAGTGTACAAATGATTATACGTATGGAGTTGCTAAAAAGTTACAATAGTTTTGAAAATAAATTAAATAAAAACAAAAATCCCGTTTCAAATACATGAAACGGGATTTTCTATAAATAAACCTTTAGTAAACTAAGATCTGATTACTCTTTTTTCTCCTCACGTGGAGGTCTTGGCAAAAGTGCTTTTCTTGACACTTTTTCTTTTCTTGTTTTTGGATCCATACCTAAGTATTTCACTTGAAAAACATCGCCCATTTTTACTACGTCAGAAACGTTTTCAGTACGTTCCCAAGCTAATTCAGATACGTGAAGTAATACTTCATTTCCTGGCGCAGCTTGGTATTCAACCACCGCTCCAAAATCAAGCATTTTGATTACTTTCACTTCATAAGCGTCACCCACAACTGGTTTGAAAGTCAATGAGTCAATTTTACGTAAAACTGCTTCAATTCCGTCAGGATCAGTTCCAAGAATTTCAACTTCACCTTGTTCGTTCACTTCGTTGATTACGATAGTTGTTCCTGTAGATTTTTGTAATTCTTGAATTACTTTTCCACCAGGTCCAATTAACGCACCAATAAAGTTACCAGGAATAGTTACTTTAATAATTTTTGGAGCATATTTTTTAACAGTTGGTCTTGGCGTAGCCAAAGTTTCTGTTATTTTTCCAAGGATATGCAAACGACCATCACGAGCTTGAGCTAATGCTTCTTCCATGATGTTATACGCCAATCCTTCGATTTTGATGTCCATTTGACAAGCAGTAATTCCATCAGCAGTTCCGGTTACTTTAAAGTCCATGTCTCCTAAGTGATCTTCATCACCTAAAATATCAGACAATACAGCAAAACGACCTGTTTTATCATCAGAAATTAAACCCATTGCAATACCAGAAACTGGTTTGATCATTTGAATACCAGCATCCATTAATGATAATGTTCCAGCACAAACTGTTGCCATAGAAGAAGAACCGTTAGATTCTAATACTTCTGAAACAATACGAATTGTATAAGGACAATCAGCAGGAATCATGTTTTTCAAAGCACGTTGTGCTAAGTTTCCGTGACCTACTTCTCTTCTGGAAGTTCCTCTTAAAGGTTTTGCTTCTCCTGTGGAGAAAGGAGGGAAGTTATAATGTAAGTAGAATTTCTCTTCACCTTGTTGAGATGGAGAATCAATTTGGTTTGCTTCTCTAGAAGTTCCTAAAGTAGTTGTAGCCAATGCTTGCGTTTCTCCTCTTGTAAAAATCGCAGAACCGTGAACTGATGGTAGATAATCTACTTCAGTCCAGATTGGTCTGATTTCGTTCGTTTTTCTTCCGTCAAGACGTAAACCTAAATCAAGGATTACATTACGAACTGCTTCTTTGCTTGATTTTGAAAAGTATTTAGAAACTAAATCTCCGTTTTCAGCTAATTCTTCTTCAGTAAATAAAGATTTTACTATCTCTTTTACTTCAGCAAATTGAGCTGTTCTTTCATGTTTCGCCGTTCCTTCTTTTGCAATTGCGTAACACAAATCGTAAGATGCCGCTTTTACTTTAGTGTAAATAGCTTCATCCTCTTTTTCTTGCTCGTATGTTCTTACTTCTTTTTTACCAAAAGCAGCAACTAATCTTTCTTGTGCAGCAATTTGTAATTTGATCGCTTCGTGAGCAAATTTAATTGCTTCAACCATCTCGTGTTCTGAAATTTCTTTCATCTCACCTTCTACCATTGCGATAGAATCTTTTGAAGCTCCAATCATCATGTCAATATCAGACAATTCTAATTGGGTACGACTTGGATTGATGATAAATTTACCGTCAACTCTAGCCACACGAACTTCAGAAATCAATGTTGAAAATGGAATATCAGATAAAGATAAAGCTGCCGAAGCGGCTAAACCTGCTAATGCATCCGGCATAACATTTTCGTCATGAGACATTAACTGTATCATCACTTGCGTTTCTGCGTGATAATCATTTGGGAAAAGTGGACGCAATACACGGTCAACTAATCTCATCGTTAATATTTCATTATCACTTGGTCTTGCTTCTCTTTTGAAGAAACCACCTGGAAAACGTCCGGCAGCAGCAAATTTTTCGCGATAATCTAATGTTAAAGGCAAGAAATCAATTCCTGGACTTGCTTTTCTGGCAGATACAACTGTTGCAAGCAACATAGCATCTCCCATTTGTACTACTACAGATCCATCGGCTTGTTTTGCCAATTTTCCTGTCTCGATTGAGATGCTTCTGCCATCTCCTAAATCGATAATTTCTTTTGAAACTTTTGGAATCATAATTTTAATTCTCTTAGATTAAACAATGGGTTCTAGTTGTGTTGTAGTTGTAGTTGTGCGTAGTTAATGCCTAAAACCCAATGAAAAACCAAACTTTTTTTATTATTGTATATAAAAACAAAAAGAGGCACTTTCGCACCTCTTTTATATTGATTATTTTCTGATATTCAATACTTTGATAATTTCACGGTATCTGTTGATTTCTGTTTTCTTCAAATAATCCAACAAAGATCTTCTTTTACCTACTAGCAATACTAATGAACGCTCTGTGTTATAATCGTGACGATTTTTTTTCAAGTGCTCAGTTAAGTGGCTAATTCTGAAAGTGAACAAAGCGATTTGAGCTTCTGCTTTTCCAGTGTTTGTTTTTTCTCCGTGTTGAGCGAAGATTTCTTCTTTAATCTCTTTAGTTAAATACATTCCAATATTTGTTTAATGATTTTTATGTATGTCATACATCCATTGTAAGACGGGTGCAAAAGTAAAAAATAATTATGACACGAACAAAATAAACCTTTCTTTATTTTGTGAACTGGCGAAGCAATTATGAATTATGAATTGTAAATTATTTTAAATCTTAATACAATTTCGCAATTTTCTCATTCACAAACTCTAGGAACTTTTCATCCTCTTGAGTGAATGGGTCTAAAACATGACTGTCAATATCAATTTGTCCTATATTTTCTCCGTTTACAAAAAGCGGAACGACAATTTCTGACTTTACTGTAAAACTACAAGCGATGTAATTGTCTTGTGCGGCAACGTCAGGAACGACAAAATTTTCATTAGAAACCGCCACTTGTCCGCAAATACCTTTTCCAAACGGAATTACAGTATGATCTGTTTCTGCTCCTACATAAGGACCTAAATGTAGCGTTTTGGTTTCCTGGTTTGCAAAATAAAATCCAACCCAATTATAATAGTCAATAGAGTCACTAAGAAGCTGACAAACAGATGAAAGCTTTTCGTCTCTTGACAATGTTGTGTTTGATGTGATTTCGGTTACTTTTGGTTGTAATTCTTGAAATGTCATGTTTTTATTTTTAATTATGCAAAAGTATTTAAAGCCGGTTTTAAAAATTATATAAATTTGTTAAAAAATAGATTTTGAAAAAATATTTTATTCTCTACAAACTTTTTCTGCTTTTTTTGGGCACCTTTTTTTTGGTTTATATTGTTCTTACTGTTTTGTATCAGGCATATCTTAATAGTTTTGGAGAAAACAAACTGGATATTATAACTAGAATGGTTGCAGAAAATACAAATCAATTGTTTCAATTATTTGATGCTAATTTTAGAATTGAAGAAAATGAATCACAGTCTTTCATAAAGTTGATTTATGACCAAAAATATGTAGGAAGAATTGTTGAGGGATGTAATGCCATTAGTGTAATTATTTTGTTTATTTCATTTGTAGTAGCTTTTTCGGGGAAACTAAAGGCGACGCTACTTTTTATCTTTGGCGGAAGCCTGCTTATTTATGTATTGAATATTTTGAGAATAGCAGTTTTAAGTGCGCTTATTTTTTATTTTCCAAAACAAGAGCCATTTTTACACGGAGTCCTTTTTCCTTTGTATATTTATGGTGTAGTTTTTATTTTGTGGTTAATTTGGGTTCGTAAATTTTCAAGATATGCTTCAAAAGATATTAAATAATAAAGTTAGATTAACGCAATTTGTTTTTTTGGTTGCATTATTAGTGCTTGTTCGTGCATTTGAAGACCAATTGTTTTATGATCCTTTTTTAGATTACTTTAAAGATGATTTCAATAATTTGCCGTTGCCTAATTTCAATTCATTTCAATTGTTTTTAGAATTACTGTTTCGTTATACATTAAATACAGTCATATCATTGGGTATCATTTATGTCCTTTTCAAAGACATTGCGATGGTAAAATTTGCTTTTGTTCTGTATTATTTTTTCTTTATGATTTTAATTTTTTCTTTTTTCTACATAATTTACTATATTAAGGAACATAATAATTTATTTCTTTTTTATATCCGACGGTTTTTGATTCAACCCATTTTCGTCCTGTTGTTTGTTCCGGCATTTTACTATCAAAAACAAAATAAGTAATCTTTTTTTTTTATATCTTTAATGTTGGTTTAATTCGTTAATTATCAATATGCTAATGATATGAAAATAATAAAACATTCAGGGGATATTGTAGAATTTAATCCTGAAAAATTAAAAACATCACTACTAAAATCGGGTGCCAGTTCTATTGCGGTAGATACTATTCTACATGCCATAAAAAAGCAAATATATGAAGGTATTTCTACGAAGCAAATTTATAAAATGGCTTTTTCATTATTGAAAAAAACGGCTAATTCCAATGCAGCACGTTATAATTTAAGAGAAGCAATACGATTATTAGGTCCGGCAGGTTTTTTCTTCGAAAAATACATTGGACGACTTTTTGCATCAGAACATTATGAAACGAAAATAAATATAACATTGCAGGGCAAATGTGTGTCACATGAAATTGATGTTTTGGTGAAGAAGAATGAACATATTTCGATGATTGAATGCAAGTATCATGCGGGTAGAGACGCTGCTTCTGACGTAAAAATACCAATGTATATTTTGTCACGTTTCAATGATTTGAAGGAAAGACAGCATGCCATTTTTGAAAAAAAAGATTCTATTTCAAAGTGTTGGATTGTCACCAATAATAGATTTACAACTGATGCAATCGATTTTGCGAAATGTTCAGGATTGAATCTGTTAAGTTGGAATTACCCTGAGGATAATAATTTAAAAACGAAAAATGACACACATTATCTTTATCCAATAACTTGTTTGACTACTTTGTCTATTGCCGAAAAAGATAAGTTGTTGATATTAGATGTGATTTTGGTAAAAGAAATAATAAACCATTCCGATTGTTTAGAGAAAATTGGATTAAGTCCAAATCGGATAAAAAATGTGTTGAAAGAAGCATCCGAATTGTGTAGGTTTATTTAAAAATAAAGGATTCCAGATTGTTTAATTTTTAAATTCAAATCAAATGAAAGTTAAATTTATTGGTGGGGCAGGCACTGTAACCGGTTCTAAAACATTAATTGAAAGCAATGGTATCCGGATTTTGATAGATTGCGGTCAATTTCAAGGAATTAAACCGCTGCGAGAACTCAATTGGGAACCATTACCCATTTTACCTTCAACGATAGATTTTGTTTTGTTGACTCATGGACATTTAGATCACTGTGGTTGGTTGCCCAGGCTGGTCAATCAAGGTTTTAAAGGTAAAATTTATTGCACAAGTCCCACTGCTGCTGTTGCCAAATTGATTCTTTTAGATAGCGCCAAAATTCAGGAAGAGGAGGCTCGAATAGCCAATGAGGGGAAGTTTTCAAAACATGAAGTTGCAGAACCACTTTATACAGTGGAACAGGCTCAAAAAGTTTTCCCCTATTTTAGAGTTATTAAAACTAACGAATCGATTCCTCTGGATGCCGAAATTGCTGCGGTTTATACTAATGCTGGACACATCATTGGAGCTTGTACAATTGAACTGCAACTAGAAAATAAGACTTTGGTTTTTTCAGGTGATATTGGGCGTGATAATGATGTATTGATGTATCCGCCAACTAAACCTAAAAAAGGCGATTATATATTTCTTGAAAGTACGTATGGTGACCGTCTTCATCCTACTGCCGATGCCAAATTAGAGCTGGAAATGTATATTAACAATACAGTTGAAAAAGGCGGGACTGTAATTATTCCCAGTTTTGCAGTAGAGCGCGCTCAAACGATTATGTATTTATTATGGCGACTCAAAGAAGAAGGCAGAATTCCCAATATTCCATATATTATTGATACACCTATGGGGATTAATGCGTTGGAAATTTTTATCAATAATAAAAAATGGCATAAATTATCCTTGCACGATTGTACAGAAATGAGTAAGATGTTCATGTTGGTTTCTGATTATCAGGAAACAATTGAACATGTTTTTGATAAGCAACCAAAAGTGGTAATTGCCGCTAGCGGAATGGTTACTGGTGGAAGGGTTTTGACTTATCTTGAGCATTATATTGGCTTGCCAGAAACCACAGTGATTATTGTAGGGTATCAGGCCGAAGGAACGCGTGGAAGGAAATTGTTAGAAGGCGCTGATGAAATTAAAATTCATGGGAAGTATTATGATGTGAAAGCAAATATTCTGGAAATTGAAGGTTTATCGGCTCACGGAGATCAAAAGGATTTACTCAATTGGTTGTCTGAATTGGAAAATAAACCAACTAAAGTATTTTTGGTTCATGGTGAAAATCAGCCGCTAGATGTGCTTCGGATAAAGATTCAGGAAAAATATGGGTTTGATTGTAAAGTTCCGTTGATGGGACAAGAATTTGAACTTTAATTTTTAACAGAAAATTTGATTTTACAGATTGATTAAATCACTAATTTTGCAAAATGAAATTCAAAAAGCACATCACTTTTTTTCTAGCCTTTTTTCTGCTGGTTTCCAATGTGGGATTTGCTTTTGACGTGCATTATTGTGGAGACAAAGTAGCCTCAATCCAGCCAGCTTATTGGAAATCTGGTGAAGCTTCGGATTCAGTTGAAAAAGGATGTTGCGAAAAAAAAGTCGGAAAAAAAGACAGTTGTTGCAAGAATAAAATAGTCCGTTTTCAAAAAAAGTCCGATAATTTAACTACCAAAGCATTTTCTTTAAATGCTGTTTTTACTTTTTTAATAGCGGAATGGAATCCGGTTGTGTTCTCTCCAAAATCAAATTTCAAAAGGTTAGGAAGCACTTCTTTTTATTGTGATAGTCATGCACCGCCTCTTTTTAAACTTTATAACCAATACCTTTTTTACGCCTGATTTTTAATGTTTTTTTAAAGTCAAACCTCTTTTTTGTGGTTTGAAATATTTTTTTTAAACATTAAAATCCTTGCTATGCAAAAAATAATAACGCTTGTTGTAATGATTTTGCTTTCGAATCCTATTTTTTCTCAAGAAAAATTGGAAGAGGTCAAAATTGTCAAAAAGCAAAAAGGAATTCAAAAATCATTTACAGTAACGGGCAATACTACTCTTATAACGAGTAAAGAATTACTTAAAGCCGCTTGTTGTAATTTGGCCGAAAGTTTTGAAACGAATCCGTCTATTGATGTGAGCTTTTCAGATGCTTTGACAGGAACAAAGCAAATCAAAATGCTGGGACTGACAAGTCCCTATCTGATGATTACCGAAGAAAATATCCCATCGGTTCGTGGTGCTTCTCAAGCATACGGATTATCTTTCACCCCTGGAACATGGGTCGAAAGCATCCAAATCACTAAAGGAGCAGGAAGCGTGGTGAATGGTTACGAAAGTATTTCGGGGCAAATCAATACTGAATTACTGAAACCCATTAATGACATTCCGTTTTTTCTGAATGCTTATGGTTCAACAGATTCTCGTTTTGAATTAAATACTCATTTCAATAAAAAAATATCGGATAAATGGAGCAGTAGCCTGTTTCTTCATGGTAATACAAGAGTTGCTAAGAACGATATGAATAACGATGGTTTTTTAGATAATCCATTGGCAAAACAAATTAATATTCTTAATAGATATCAATATTACGATGCCGAAAGAGGCTGGGTGAGTTTTGTTAATTTCAGATATATGAATGATAAAAAACAAACAGGTGAATTAGATTTTGACCCCGATAGCGATAAAGGAACTACAAATTATTGGGGTTCTGAAATCAATACGGAGCGTTTAGACGTTTCCACAAAAGTTGGCTATGTTTTTCCCGAAATGCCTTATCAAAGTATTGGTTTTCAAAATGCGTTTAATAGTCATAATCAGCAATCATATTTTGGTTTAAACCAATATAATATTAAACAAAGCAGTTATTATTCTAACTTAATTTTCAATTCGATTATTAATAACACTATGAATAAATTTGCAGCTGGTTTGAATTTCTCATATGATAAATACCAAGAATTTGTCAATGTAAATGATCATAGCAGAACAGATAATTCTGTTGGTGCCTTTTTTGAATACACCTATGATAATGGAGGGGATTTTAGTGTCATTTTGGGGGGAAGAGTTGATAATCACAACCGATTAGGGACATTCATTACGCCACGATTGCATCTGCGATACAATCCTTGGGAAAAAGGCGTTCTGCGATTTTCAGCAGGAAGAGGAAAGCGTAGTGCAAATATTTTTGCAGAAAACCAGCAGCTTTTTGCTAGTTCAAGAACATTTGATGTTTTGGATACTAATGGGAAAATCTATGGTTTGAATCCGGAAATTGCATGGAATTATGGTTTAAGTTTTGCGCAAAATTTTTTACTATTTGGCAAAAGTGCTGATATTGGGTTTGATTTCTACAGAACTGATTTTCAGAATCAGGTTGTTGTTGATGTATTGCAAAGTCCACAACAAGTTTTATTCTATAATTTGAACGGAAACTCAGTTGCTAATAGTTTGCAACTGGAATTCAATTATGAATTCTTTAAACATTTTAATCTACGTTCAGCGTATAAGTTTTATGATGTAAGAACCGATTATCTTTCTGGGAATTACCAAAAGCCACTGCAGGCCAAACATCGTTTTTTTGGAAATTTAGAATATGAAACCCATATAGGGGAGAAAGGGAAGCAATGGAAATTTGATTATACTTTCAATTGGATTGGAGAACAACGATTGCCTAATACGGCTAACAACCCAATAAATGATAGATTACCGGAATTTTCACCATCTTATTCTTTGATGAATGCGCAAATTACAAGAACTTTTTCTTCTTCTTTTGAAATGTATGTAGGTGGGGAAAATATTGGAAATTATAAGCAAGAGAAAGCTATTCTTGGTTCTGATACTCCTTTTGGCTCCACTTTTGATACTTCAATTGCATATGCACCTGTTTTCGGACAAATGTATTATGCAGGGTTGCGATTCAAAATAAAATAATCTCAGAGGTGAAAATCAATGATGTTTATGAATTGATAGATCAAAAAGCGATAACATTAAAAAAATAAAAACATGAAAAATATAATTTTAGTATTAGTACTGATTTTTACAGGATTTTCGATTCAAGCACAAGATTTGAGTGTCAGCAATCATACGAAACAAAAAAACAGTAAAAATGCACGTTATACGACTGAAGTAAATGGCAATTGTGAACAATGTCAGAAGCGGATTCAAAAAGCAGCATTTTCGGTTTCTGGAGTTAAATCAGCAAATTGGAATATTGAAACACATCAATTGAGTTTGATTTTAAATGAAGAAAAAAGTACTCTGTTAGATGTGAAAAAAGCGGTTGCGAAAATTGGACACGATACAGATGTGGTCAAAGCAACAAAAGATGATTATGACAACCTCCATAGTTGTTGTAAATATGAACGATTATAATTTAAAAAGCCCTAAATGAAAATTTTGGGCTTCTTTAAATATATTGGATTTTATTTTTCTTGGCTAAAGAAAAATCTTCATTTATACCAAATGAAATGCCAAATAAATAAAAGATTTTATTGAAAAAAAAATAGTGCTGTGTGAAACTATTTCCAATCAGGATTATTATGTTTTTAAAGCGTTAATTAAACTTTAAAATACAGCAATAAATTGTGGTTAAGGTAATTTATCCTTACTTTCACGCACGAATATATTAAATTACAAATTGATTTTATGAATAATTTCGAATGGACACAATTACTCGATCCAGAGTTTTATATTACCTTAAAAATAGCAGGAGTTCAAATAGGTTTGTACATAGTTTTATTTATCATTTTTGCTGAAACTGGGCTTTTTGCAGGTTTTTTCCTTCCTGGTGACAGTTTGCTTTTCCTTGCAGGGATTTACAGTAAAGATTTGGTTCAAAATATGGTGTCTATAGAAAGTGAATTTATAAATGTTACTTTATTGTCTTTAATGGTGGCTGCTGCCGGAATTGTAGGGAATATGGTAGGATATTGGTTTGGCGCCAAAAGTGGATATTATTTATTTAAAAAAGAAGATACTTTTTGGTTCAAGAAAAAATACCTGTTGCAATCAAAAGATTTCTTTGAAAAGTATGGTGGAAAAGCCATAATATTTGCTCGTTTTTTGCCAATTTTCAGAACTTTTGCACCAATTGTAGCTGGAATTGTATCAATGGATAAACGCAAGTTTATGTTCTTCAATGTTTTAAGTTCTTTTTTGTGGGCTTTTATTTTAATTTTTTCCGGACATTATTTATATGGTGTCTTTTTGGAAAATTTTGGAATTGATTTAAAAGAGCATATCGAATATATTATAATAATAATTGTTCTTATTACTACGGTTCCCGTTTTATTCAAGCTTTTGAAAAAAAGGGTGCATATAAAATAAAAATTAATTTTAGTTGTTTGTCTTTAAAAAGTAGACAATGCAAGAAAATAAAAAACTCCGTTTCAGTTCTGAAACGGAGTTTTTAGTATTAGGCAAATGGATAATGAATTACATCATCCCTGGCATACCTCCGCCCATTGGGCTTGCTCCACTATCCTCTTTAATGTCAATCAAAGCACATTCAGTAGTCAATATCATACCAGCTACTGAAGCAGCATTTTCTAATGCCACACGTGTTACTTTCTTTGGGTCGATAATACCTGCTTTAAGCATATCAACATATTCGTCAGTTTTTGCGTTATATCCAAAATCACCTGATCCTTCAGCAACTTTTGCAACAACAACTGAACCTTCAAGACCTGCATTTTCAACAATAGTTCTCAATGGAGACTCTACTGCACGAGATACAATTTGAATTCCTGTTGCTTCATCAGCATTGTCAGCTTTAATAGTACTAAGTGCATTTTTAGCTCTCAATAAAGCAACACCACCACCAGCTACAATTCCTTCTTCAACAGCAGCACGAGTTGCGTGAAGGGCATCATCAACTCTGTCTTTTTTCTCTTTCATTTCTACTTCAGAAGCAGCACCAACATAAAGTACAGCAACTCCACCAGCTAATTTAGCCAAACGTTCTTGCAAC
This sequence comes from Flavobacterium melibiosi, assembly GCF_048158545.1. Lineage (NCBI taxonomy): Bacteria > Pseudomonadati > Bacteroidota > Flavobacteriia > Flavobacteriales > Flavobacteriaceae > Flavobacterium > Flavobacterium melibiosi. The sequence continues at coordinate 166,353 of NZ_JBLNKU010000007.1, forward strand.
TTTTCTTTGTCATAATCAGAAGTTGTAGCTTCCATTTGACCTTTGATTTGGTTTACACGATTTTTGATAATGTCAGCTTCGCCAGCACCACTTACAATCGTTGTATTGTCTTTATCGATAGTCACTTTTTTAGCAGTTCCTAACATCTCGATAGTTGTGTTTTCTAAAGTATAACCTCTTTCTTCTGAAATTACAGTTCCTCCAGTTAAGATAGCAATATCTTCAAGCATTGCTTTTCTTCTGTCACCAAAACCAGGTGCTTTTACAGCAGCAATTTTCAAGGCTCCACGTAATTTATTTACTACCAATGTAGATAATGCTTCACCATCAACATCTTCAGCAATAATCAATAATGGTTTTCCAGATTGAGCAACTGGTTCCAAAACTGGTAATAATTCTTTTAATGAAGAAACTTTTTTGTCGTATAAAAGGATGTAAGGATTTTCCAATTCTACTTCCATTTTTTCTGAATTGGTAACAAAATAAGGAGAAAGGTATCCTCTGTCAAATTGCATACCTTCAACAACATCAACGTACGTATCTGTTCCTTTGGCTTCTTCCACAGTGATAACACCCTCTTTTCCTACTTTTGCGAAAGCAGCAGCGATTAACTCACCAATTACTTCATCATTATTAGCAGAAATTGAAGCAATTTGCTTGATTTTTTCAGAATCACTTCCAACAACTTTAGCTTGTTTTGCTAAATCAGCAACAATAGCTTCAACTGCTTTATCAATACCACGTTTCAAATCCATAGGATTCGCTCCTGCAGCAACATTTTTCAAACCTTCTTTTACGATAGCTTGTGCCAAAACAGTTGCAGTTGTAGTTCCATCTCCTGCTAAATCATTAGTTTTAGACGCTACTTCTTTCACCATTTGAGCTCCCATATTTTCCAATGGATCTTTCAATTCAATTTCTTTTGCAACGGTAACACCATCTTTAGTAACATTTGGTCCACCAAAAGCTTTTCCAATAATTACGTTACGACCTTTTGGTCCAAGAGTTACTTTTACCGCATTTGCTAATGCATCTACACCACGTTTTAATCCATCACGTGCTTCTATATCAAATTTTATATCTTTTGCCATTTTAATGTTTATTTGTTAATTCGTTTACTTGTTAATTCGATTATATTATTGCTAAAATATCGTCTTCACGCATGATCAAATAATCCTTTCCTTCTAGTTTCAACTCAGTTCCAGCATATTTTCCGTAAAGAACAGAATCACCTATTTTTACAGTCATTGTGTGGTCTTTTGTTCCGTTTCCAACTGCAACTACAGTTCCTTTTTGTGGTTTTTCTTTGGCTGTATCTGGAATAAAAATCCCTGACGCAGTTTTAGTTTCAGCTGCAACTGGTTCGATAAGAACTCTGTCTGAAAGTGGTTTAATGTTTAAAGCCATGATTTTATGTTTTTTTATTATTTTTATGATTGCATTTATGATTTCAGAAATTGTGCCATCCTATTTAAAACTGACATATTTTCTTATAAAAAATGCCAGCTTTGACAGGCTGGCATTCAGAATATGTGGTGTTAATTTATTCTGCTGGATTTGTTGTAGCAGGTGTATTTTGAACAGGGACTGCTGGTGTAGCAGTAGTTTCTGTTTGTTCAATAATTTTAGAATCAGTGTCACTTAATGCTCCAGTAAAGCTTAAACTTGAAAGTAGTATAAGTGCAATCAAAATAGTAGCTAATGTCCAAGTGCTTTTGTCTAAAAAATCTGTTGTTTTTTGTACACCACCTAACATTTGAGAACCACCTATAGTAGAAGATAATCCACCGCCTTTAGGGTTTTGAACCATTATTACTACGATTAATAGGAAACAAACTATTGTTATTAAAACTAAAAAAATTGAAAATGTGCTCATTGTTTAATTATTGTTTTGTTGTAAAATCTTAATATCCGATATACGGTCTGCAAAGAAACTACTTTTTTCTGGATATTTCAAAATTAATATTTCATATGCTTGAATCGCTTTTTGATATTTTTTTTGTTCCAAATAAACCCTAGCCAAAGTCTCTGTCATCAAATAGGAATTATCATCTTTATTAATGTCAAAAGTTACTGTTGATGCGACACCGTGTTTTACAGGTGAAATCTTTGGGCTGGTTTCTATAAATCTGTCAATTATTGCTGCTTTTTTCTTTTTGTTGTCATCTATTGGTAGGGTTTTAGAAATGTTCACACTTTCCGTTTCTCTAACAATAGGCTGCGTTCGGGATAATTGAAGCCACTCTTGGAAGGAATGTTTTTCACTTACGGAAAAATCCAAAGGTGTTCCAATAGCTAATTTTTCTTCTGTAGTTTTCGAATTCTCATTAGATTCTGAAGGTAAAGCTTCCTTTATAGAAGTAAGAATTGATTGTTCCAGAGTATTTATCTTGAGCTCCGATTCTCCTTCCTGAGTAATTATTTCACTATCAACTACTGTAATGTCAAGAAGTTCGAGTGTTTTTTTATCATATAAATCTTTTTGAATTGCAGTAAAAGTTTCCGAAGTGATAAAATCAAACAATACCGTTCTGTCAGTTGTGTGTGCTGCAGTAACTTTTAACGCAAAATTATACTTAAAACTATTTTGATTGTAAAGGCCTTTTAAGCGTAAAGCTCTGGCACTTTGAAAATAAGGAAATTCATCCAGCACATTTCCTAATGCTTCCGTTTGCTTTTCATTGATAGCATCTGGTCTGTTTATTAAATAAGTATAATCGGATATGTTCATTTTTTGAGTGTTCAATGTTCAGTAATCAGTGTTTGGTTTCCGATAGCTCTGGACAGTGTTCAATTTTTAGTGTAGCTAACTGAATACTAAAAACTGCCAACTGAACTCTTCTTCATTTACCATTTAGCAAGAGATTCATTAAAGATATCTTGGGTTATTCTTTCGAAGATTTCTTTTAATGCACTATTCAGAGTTGAACCTACAAGTTGTTGATCAGCCGGATAATCATAATAGAACTCGAATGGTTTTTCAAAGTCATCAGTTTCTTTATTTTTATTGGTAAACCGAACATTTACTCTTATTTTTAATCTGTTTTGAGAAGCTTGCTGATCCGCAGTAGCGGTCATAGGGCTTATTCTGTAATCAACAATTTCCCCTTCGTACGTTAAATCTGCACCGCTTTTTACTAAATTTAAGTTGGTTTGATTCTGAATAATGTCTTGCAATGCCAGGGTAAAAGTTCTGTCAATTCCAGGTTCAATCAATTCTGCATTGTTTTGGAAAAAATTAACCTGAAAGGTTTTTGCATCAATCTTTCCTGTTCCGGTAAAATTGTAAACGGAGCAACTATTGAAAGTTACTGCGATTAACAAAATAAAAATATATTTTATGTTTTTCATTCTAAATTTTAAAATTGCTTCGCCAGTTCGCTAACGCTTGGGTCAAAGATATTCATTTTCAATTCACAATTCATTTTAATCTCTCTCTCCTTTAGTGCGGGTCGGGGTTAGGATTACAAATCGAATTGTTTAATCTTTCGATATAAAGTTCTTTCGGAAATCCCTAATTCGTCTGCCGCTGCTTTTCGCTTTCCTTTATTTTTTTCCAATGATTTTTTAATCATTTCAATTTCTTTCTGCTCTAATCTCAAAATTTCCTCTTCCTCTTCGATTGTTTCTGCAAACAGGTAGCTATCATCATTCTCTTGATAACGCTCTTCTTTATTTTGAGTGGTAATCAAAGCGGTTCTTGGTTCTTCTTCAAAATCTATTTCACTGTCATTCTCTTGGGAACCATATATTTTTTTGATTAAATTTTGATTTGTTTCTTGCACTTTAGAACTTCCGCTTTGCATCAATTCCAAAGTAAGTTTTTTCAAATCGTGCAAATCACTTTTCATGTCAAAAAGCACTTTGTACAAAATTTCTCTTTCGGTATTGAAATCGCTGTCGCCTTTCTTGTCTTTAATTACTGACGGTAAGTTGGTACCTTCGGCAGGTAAATAGGATTGTAAAGTCGCTGCCGAAATTTCACGATTTGTTTCCAAAACCGAAATTTGTTCCGCAACGTTTCTCAATTGACGGATATTACCGCTCCAACGAAATTTTTGCAAAACAGCAACAGCACTTTCGTCTAATTTTAAAGGCGGCATCTTGTATTTATGCGCAAAATCTGAAGCAAATTTTCTAAATAGCAAGTGAATATCTTCCTTTCGTTCTCGCAACGGAGGTAAAGTAATATCTACGGTACTTAATCGGTAATACAAATCTTCACGGAATTTTCCTTTTTCGATAGCATTAAACAAATTAACATTGGTAGCAGCTACAATACGTACATCTGTTTTTTGCACTTGTGAAGAACCTACTTTTATGAATTCGCCATTTTCCAAAACACGAAGCAGTCGCACTTGAGTAGTCAAAGGCAATTCACCAACTTCATCAAGGAAAATAGTTCCGCCATCAGCTACTTCGAAATACCCTTCACGCGTGTTAGTAGCACCTGTAAAAGCTCCTTTTTCATGTCCAAAAAGTTCACTGTCAATCGTTCCTTCAGGAATCGCACCACAGTTTACGGCAATGTATTTTCCATGTTTTCTATGAGAAAGTGAATGAATGATTCTGGGGATATTCTCTTTCCCAACACCACTTTCACCAGCTACCAGTACCGAAATATCAGTAGGAGCAACTTGAATGGCTTTTTCTATCGCACGATTAAGCTTCGGGTCATTCCCAATAATCTCAAATCGTTGTTTTATAGCTTGAACTGATTCCATTTTTGTTTTTTTTTGCCACAGATTAAAAAGATTTTCACAGATTTGTTTAATCTTCTTTATAAAACATATCTTTTATATTGTAAAGATTTATTTTGAAAATTAACTAATAATCCAATTTCTGAATTTGCTAATTTCAAATAATTTAAAATTTGTGCAATATGTTCGTTACAGAATTCTTTTACTGCTTTTACTTCTAAATACAATATCTTCGCATACAGTAAAATCTGCATTAAATTTACTACGTAAAATTTCGCCTTTATAATCAATCGAAAATTCTTTTTCTCTTTGGTAAAGAATATTGTTTAGTTTGAATTCCATTTCTAAAGCATCTTTGTAAACAATTTCTAACAATCCTGGACCAAGAATTCTATGCACTTCCATACAAATTCCTATAATTTTATAAGTTTCTTGTTCTCTGTATCCTTCCATCAAATTGTCTTATTTTTTATCGTAGATTATAAAGATTAAAGTATTAAAAGAAATCTGTGAAAATCTTTTTAATCTGTGGCTAATTTTTTTAATTCATTTCACTTAACCCAACTGCTTCCCCTTTTAAAGTTCCACTGGTACAACTCAAAATTCTCACATTGACAAATTCACCAATCCTGTAATTCTCTTTTGGGAAAACTACGGTAATACTTTGTGAATTTCTTCCAGAAAACTCTTCAGTTGATTTTTTTGAAACTTTTTCTACCAAAACTTCTACGGTTTGACCAATGAATTCTTCACTGCGGAACCAAGCGTGTTTTTGTTGTAAATCGACAATTTCCTGCAATCTTCTTGCTTTGGTCTCTTCGGTAACATCGTCTTCCATTTTTCTTCCTGCCAAAGTTCCCGGACGTTCGGAATACGAATACATATAACCAAAATTATATTTCACGTATTCCATCAAACTCAAAGTGTCTTGATGGTCTTCTTCAGTTTCTGTTGGGAAACCAGCAATCATATCTTGCGAAATGGAGCCGTTCGGAATAATAGTTCTGATTTTATCAATCAAAGTCATGTATTCTTCACGCGTATGCAAACGGTTCATTGCTGCCAGGATTCTATTGCTTCCAGATTGGACAGGCAAGTGAATGTGCTTACATATATTAGCATGTTTTGCAATAACGTGCAAAACACTTTCGTGCATGTCTTGTGGATTTGATGTCGAAAATCGAATGCGCATTTTAGGAAAACCAACCGCCACCATTTCCAGTAATTGGTCAAAGTCCACCGCTGTAGCTTTTTGCATTTTGGTAGCATTTTCGAAATCTTTTTTCAATCCGCCACCGTACCATAAATAACTATCCACATTTTGTCCCAAAAGTGTAATTTCTTTAAAACCTTTGTCCCACAAATCCTGAATTTCCTTCATGATACTTTGCGGTTCACGGCTGCGTTCTCGTCCGCGGGTGAAAGGCACCACGCAAAACGTACACATATTATCACAACCACGGGTGATGGAAACCAAAGCTGTAATTCCGTTGCTCATCAATCGCACAGGCGAAATATCTCCATAAGTTTCATCTTTCGACAAAATCACGTTAATCGCATCGCGCCCTTCTTCCACTTCTTGCAAAAGGTTCGGTAAATCTTTATACGCATCAGGACCCACAACTAGGTCTACAATTTTTTCTTCTTCCAGAAACTGACTTTTCAAACGTTCCGCCATACAGCCTAAAACGCCCACTTTCATTTTCGGATTGATGCGTTTTACAGCATTGTATTTTTCCAAACGTTTGCGAATCGTCTGCTCCGCTTTGTCCCGAATCGAACAGGTATTTACCAAAACCAAATCGGCTTCCTCCAGAATTTGCGTTGTATTATATCCGTTTCCAGATAAAATAGAAGCCACGATTTCACTGTCCGAAAAATTCATCGCACAGCCATAACTTTCTATAAATAATTTTTTGGTATTCTCGGGTTTATGTTCTAGAACAAGACTTTCGCCCTGTTTGCTTTCTTCAATAATCTTTTCCATCCTATATTTTCAAAGCACAAAGATAACGCAATTGAAATAAATATGACAAGATGTCAGCCGAAGAATTAACACTATTTTAAGGCATTGTTTCTGGGGAGCTATTTACTTCGTCAGTTCGCTTCGCTCGTGTCCCGCTTTCCGTTACAATCCCGACCCTTCGGGACTCACAAAAAAGTAAAAGTTTCTTGTTCTAAAAAGAGCTTCTGTTAGTCACTTTTTTAGAACAAGAAACTTTTACTTTTTTGCTCCGGGCTTTTCACTGCAATCGGGGCTAAAAAACAGTCGAGTATGGCAATAACTTACCTATTAATGATTATGAAATAATTCAAAAATAAAATCTAAAGCCCAATATTTAAAAAAATTAGATACTTTTGTCCCAGAAAAATAGAGCAATGGCAAAGAATTTAGTTATAGTTGAGTCCCCTGCAAAGGCAAAAACAATCGAGAAATTTCTAGGAAGTGATTTTCAAGTAGAGTCCAGTTACGGACATATTGCTGACTTACCTTCCAAAGAAATTGGTGTAGATGTAGAAAATGGTTTCAAACCCAAATACGAAGTTTCTGCCGATAAAAAAGCATTGGTTACCAAATTAAAAGGATTAGCAAAAAAAGCTGAAATGGTTTGGTTAGCAAGTGATGAGGATCGCGAGGGTGAGGCTATTTCTTGGCATTTAGCCGAAGAATTGAAATTAGACAAAACCAAAACCAAGCGAATTGTTTTTCACGAAATCACTAAAACTGCGATTCTAAAAGCGATTGATAATCCACGAGAAATCGATTATAATTTAGTCAATGCACAACAAGCCCGTCGTGTTTTGGACAGATTAGTTGGTTATGAATTATCACCTGTACTTTGGAGAAAAATAAAAGGAGGACTTTCTGCGGGTCGTGTACAATCGGTATCTGTTCGATTGATTGTAGAACGTGAAAGAGAAATTCAAAATTTCAAAGCTGTTGCTACGTATTCTGTTGTGGCCGAATTTACCAATGAATCCGGAAAAACATTCAAAGCCAAACTGTCTAAAAATTTCAATACTAAAAAAGAAGCCGAAGATTTTTTAAATAAAAATATAGGTTCTACATATAAGGTAGCCGATTTAGAAACCAAGCCTACCAAAAAATCACCAACTGGTCCATTTACGACTTCGACTTTACAACAAGAAGCGGCTCGTAAATTGTATTTGCCTGTTGGAATTACCATGCAACTCGCACAGCGTTTGTACGAAGCCGGACTTATCACCTATATGAGAACGGATAGTGTGAACTTATCCAAAGATGCGATGGAAGCTGCTGAGGCTGAAATCATCAAATCCTATGGAAAAGAATTCTCTAAACCTCGAACGTTTGTTAATAAAAGCAAAGGTGCACAAGAAGCACACGAAGCAATTCGTCCAACGGATATGTCACGTCACACGGTAAATATTGATAGAGATCAAGCTCGTTTGTATGATTTGATTTGGAAAAGAACGTTGGCTTCGCAAATGAGTGACGCACAATTGGAGCGTACTAACGTAAAAATTGAAGCGAACAATCATGGCGAGATATTTACTGCATCTGGAGAAGTTTTACTTTTTGAAGGTTTCTTGAAAGTGTATTTGGAAGGTCATGATGACGATGAAGAAGAACAAGAAGGAATGCTTCCTGCGATGAAAGTCAATGAGAAATTACAAAATAATTACATCACTGCAACCGAGAGATATTCTCGTGCTGCTGCAAGATATACCGAAGCTTCTTTGGTGAAAAAATTAGAAGAATTAGGAATAGGTCGTCCTTCTACTTATGCACCAACAATTTCTACGATTATCAACAGAAATTATGTTGAGAAAGGAAATCTTGACGGACAAGAACGTAATTATACACAATTGACTTTACAATCTGGAAAAGTAGGGGAGAAGTTACTGAAAGAAAATACAGGTTCCGATAAAGGAAAATTAGTTCCGACAGATATTGGAACTATTGTTACGGATTTCTTGGTTAAGAATTTCGGGAATATTCTCGATTATAATTTCACTGCAAAAGTGGAACAGGATTTTGATGAAATTGCAGAAGGAAATATCGAGTGGACAAAAATGATGCAAGAGTTCTACGATAAATTTCATCCAACGGTAAAAGATGTTGAAGCCAATGCGGATAGAGAAAGTGGCGAAAGAATTTTAGGGACAGATCCAAAAACGGGGAAACCAGTTTCGGTGCGTTTAGGGAAATTTGGACCAATGGCTCAAATTGGAGCTGCAGATGATGAAGAGAAAAAGTTTGCCAGTTTAATGGCAGATCAAAATATTGGAAATATTACTTTAGAGGAAACTTTAAATTTATTTTTGTTGCCAAAAAATCTTGGACAGTATAAAGACGAGGAAGTTGAAGTGAGTAATGGTCGTTTTGGACCTTATATTCGTCATGGTGCAGCTTTTGTTTCTTTGCCAAAAGGTGAAAATCCTTTGGATGTAGATTTCGAAAGAGCGAAAGAATTAATTGACGAAAAAGCAGTAGCTGATGCGCCAATTGCAGTTTATAAAGGAGAAGGTGTTCAAAAAGGTGTGGGTCGTTTTGGTCCGTTTATCAAATGGAACGGTTTGTTTATAAATGTAAGCAAGAAATACAATTTTGATAATTTGTCACAATCAGAGGTTGAAGAATTGATTGAGGATAAATTGCAGAAAAATATTGATAAGGTTTTGCATAACTGGGAAGAGGAAGGAATTTTAGTTGAAAAAGCCCGTTGGGGACGTTCGGTCATAACCAAAGGTAAAATCAAAATTGAATTAAGTAAAGATGTTGATGCTACAAAATTGACATTAGCAGAAGTTCAAGAAATGATTGCCAAGAAAACACCGGCTAAAAAAGTAGCAGCTAAAAAAACACCTGCGAAGAAAGCCGTAGCTAAGAAACCTGCGGTTAAAAAGAAATAAGTATTAATGCATTCCGGTCTCTTCTCCCTCTCCTCGGAGAGGGTTGGGGAGAGGAAAAAAAAGAAATAAAATGGAATTTGATTTTCTGAAACCCGTAGATGATGAAATCCTTAGTTATATAAACGGATTGACTTCTCAGCAATTAGGAAGTAAAATTGTGTTGCATACAGAAAAACAATTTCCGGATTTAAATAAGATAAAAATTGCTGTAATAGGCGTTTTAGAAAATCGAGGAGATGAAAAAGCTGTTTCGGACGTTGATTTAATGCCGCTCAGAAAAGAGTTATATGGATTGTTTCCGGGAAACTGGGATGCTTCAATTGCTGATTTAGGTGATATTCTTGCCGGGAATTCTGTTGAGGATACTTATTTTGCATTAAAAAAAGTTGTTGCAAGTCTAGTCAAGAAAAGGATTACTCCTATAGTTATTGGTGGTTCTCAAGATTTGACGTATTCCCTTTACAGAGCCTATGATGATTTAGAACAAATGGTCAATTTAGTTTCTATTGATAATAAATTTGATTTTGGTAAGGATGAAGAAGCCGTTTCAGCTTCTTCTTATTTGACAAAAATAATTGTAGACGAACCTAATAATCTTTTTAACTATTGTAATATTGGGTATCAAACGTATTTCAATTCGCAGGAAGAAATAGATTTAATCGAAAAATTATTTTTTGATGGCTATAGATTGGGTGAGATTTCGAATAATATTGCTCTTGCTGAACCAGTTTTTAGAGATGCTGATTTAGTGAGTATAGATTTGAATTCAATTAAGTCATCTGATTCAGGGAATTTTGTTTCATTTGCGCCTAATGGTTTTAATGGAAAAGAAATTTGTTCTTTGTCACGATATGCAGGAATAAGTGATAAAGTGTCGTCATTTGGGATATTCAACCATAATAATTCGGCACAAGAATCTGTCATCATAGCACAGATTATTTGGTATTTTATAGAAGGGTTTCATTATCGTTCTAATGAGTATCCGTTTGGTAGCAAGGAGAATTATTTGAAATATATTGTTCCGTTGGAAGAAGAGGAGCTTGTTTTTTATAAAAGCGATAAAACGGACAGGTGGTGGATAGAAATACCATTTATTTCAAATGTTAATAATAAATTAAAAAGAAATACGTTATTACCATGTTCCTACGATGAATATTTATTGGCATGCAATCAAGAATTACCTGAAAGATGGTGGAAAGCACAAAGGAAAAACATCATATAGAATCTTTTTATGCTTATTTATTATTTTTTTATAAAAAACACACTGTTTAGTGCAAAAAAATTGTTTTTCTAAAAAATAATAAATAGGTTTACATACTTAAAAATAATGAATAGATAACCAAATTTATATGAAGAAGTTCATTGCATTTACGGCAATTTTGACCCTGTTAATTGGCTGTGGTAAATCAAGCGACAAAGGAGAATTAGTAGGTATTAACGGAGGTAAATGGCATCCTGAGAAACCTTATGGAATGACATTAGTTCCAGGTGGTGCTTATATTATGGGTAAATCAGATGATGACTTGGCGGATGTTGAAGATGCTCCTACAAAGACTGTTACTGTTCGTTCATTTTACATGGATGAAACAGAAATTACCAATAGTGAATATCGACAATTTGTAGAATGGGTAAAAGACTCTACAATGAGAGTTCGTTTGGCTATTCTTGCAGATGAAAGTGGACAAACAGCTGGTGCTGGAGATGCTAAGGGTAAAAATGCTGGAAGTATAGCTGATTTTGCTTTTAATGATTCAGATCCAGAGAAGATGACTGCGTATGATAAATATATGTATGATAATTATTATAGTGTAGGTACTGCTGACGATCCTTATGCTGGTAGAAAACTTAATAAAAAAGTAAAATTAATCAAAGATACTAAATTGTATCCCGATGAGTATTACACTGAGGTTATGGATTCCATGTACTTGCCTTTAGAAGCTTCGTATAATGGATTACGTACAATAGATGTAAATAAATTAAAATTCCGTTATTCTTGGATGGATATTCAAGCTGCGGCGAAAGCTAAGGTAGGGAAGAGAAAAGATTTCATTAAAACAGAAGAAGTAAATGTATATCCTGACACAACTGTTTGGATTAAAGATTTTGCTTATTCGTATAATGAGCCAATGCATAATGATTATTTTTGGCACAAAGCATATGGTGATTATCCTGTTGTAGGTGTGAAATGGACTCAAGCTAAAGCTTTTTGTGCTTGGAGAACACTAAATAAAAATACCTACATAAAATCTAAAAAGAAAGGTCATGACTTAATAAATTCTTTTAGATTACCAACAGAAGCAGAATGGGAATATTCGGCTAGAGGAGGTTTGCAGTCTGCAACATATCCTTGGGGAGGACCTTATACTAAAAATGATAGAGGTTGCTTTCTTGCTAACTTTAAACCGAACAGAGGTGATTATGCAGCGGATGAAGCACTATATACCGTGGAAGCAAAATCCTACGAGCCAAACGGCTACAATCTTTATAACATGGCGGGAAATGTTTCTGAGTGGACGGATTCGTCATACGACCCAAATGCATACGAATATGTATCTTCAATGAATCCTAATGTTCTGGATGCTTCGAATAAACGCAAAGTGGTTCGTGGAGGTTCTTGGAAAGATGTTGCTTATTTCCTACAAGTGAGCACAAGAGATTTTGAATATGCGGATTCTGCAAGAAGTTTTATTGGTTTTAGAACCGTTCAAGACTATATGGGATTACAGACAACTGGAAATAACAAAAGAGGTAGATAATAAATAAACAAAAGAAACCAAATCTTTAAATAACTAACCCCAAAAAACAGATATTATGGCATTATTAGGTAAAAAACAGATGAATTTCGCTTACGGTATGGGAGCGGCTGTTGTAATTATTGGAGCTTTATTCAAAATTACTCATATTGAATTTGGGTTTATAACAGGAAATTTAATGCTTACAATAGGTCTTGTAGTCGAGGCAGCTATTTTTGCTCTTTCTGCTTTTGAACCAGTTGATGATGATTTAGATTGGACATTGGTTTATCCAGAATTAGCTAATGGTAAATCTACTGGAGAGAGAAAGGCCAAAGTGGAAACTCCTTCTGATGCTCAAGGTTTATTGTCTCAAAAACTTGATGCAATGTTAAAAGACGCTAAAATCGATGGTGAATTAATGGCAAGTTTAGGAAGTAGTATAAAAAATTTCGAATCAGCTGCAAAAGGGATTGCACCAACTGTAGATTCAATTGCTTCAACTAAAAAATATAGCGAAGAGTTGACTTTGGCAGCAGCCCAAATGGAATCTTTGAATAGTTTATATAAAATACAATTACAAAGCGCTTCAAGAAATGCACAGATTAATGAAGAAGTTGCTGAGAATAACTTAAAATTAAAAGACCAAATGCAGTCTTTGACATCTAATTTGTCTTCACTTAACAGTGTTTACGGAGGAATGCTTTCTGCAATGAACAATAAAGGATAATTAGTTTCAAACGATATAAAAACAACAAACTAATTAGTAGAAAATATGGCAGGAGGAAAACTAACCCCTAGACAGAAGATGATAAACCTAATGTACTTGGTTTTTATCGCAATGTTAGCTTTAAATATGTCCAAAGAAGTATTGTCAGCTTTTGGAATTTTAAATAATAAAATTGTAGAGTCTAACTCTATAACTGACACTAGAAATGAAAGCTCATTTCAACAACTAGCACAAAAAGCGGTGGATCAGCCAGGTCAATTTGGTGATAAAAAAGCAAAAGTTGAAAAAATCAGAGCTTTGTCTAAAGATTTTACTGATTATTTAGAAAATATCAAAACAACTGTTACCAGCAAATTTGTAAGAGACGCAGAAGGTAATTTGCCATATGAGCAAATGGATAAAGGCGACTTGATTGACAGAAAGTTCTTTACGGGTGATAGAGTTTCTAAGGAAGGACAAGAGTTTTTAGATAAGATTAATAATTTTTCAACTCAAATCAAACAAATTGGCGGTAGTTCAATTGCTGATTCAGAAATGAAAAAAATCGAGGCTAGATTTGCCACTAATCCAGTTTATTCTGAAAAAGCAGGAGCAAAATTACCTTGGATTGATTATAATTATAAGGGATTTCCACTTATTGCAACAATTACTAAATTGTCTCAATTACAAGCGGATATCAAGACAACAGAAAGTGATGTAATGACTGGAATGTTTCAATCTGATTTAGTTGCTGCAGCATCACTTACTGCTTATCAACCGATTGTTGTTCTTGATAAATCTGTTTTCTTTCAAGGGGAGGCAGTAACAGGTAAAATTATTTTAGGAAAATTTGACCCTTCATTAAAGGCAAAATCAGTTATTGTTAATGGATCTAGTGTACAAGCTCAAGCTGGTCAGGCTAAATTTTCTTTTGGAGCTGGCAATATAGGAGAGCATGCAATTGGAGGCTCTTTTAATTTCGATGAAAATGGGAAAGTAGTTAGTTTACCTATCAAAGACAAATATGTTGTTGTTGCCAGACCAAAATCTGCTACAATTTCTGCTGATAAAATGAATGTAGTTTATAGAGGGGTTGTAAATCCTATGACGATTTCTTTTGCTGGTGTTACTGCTGATAAAGTTACAGCCTCTGCTCCAGGATTAAGTTCTGCTGGTGGTGGTAAATACAATATGAGTCCGGGTGGAGGTTCTGAAGTAGCTATTAATGTTACAGGTACACTTCCTGATGGTTCTAAAGTTTCTGATAAGAAAACCTTTAGAATAAAAGGTATTCCAGGTCCTACAGGAACTATTAGAGGAGAGATGGGCGTGGTAAAAGGACCTAAATCAAATTTACAAATTGCTACAATTGGAGCTAAATTAGTTGATTTTGATTTTGAAGTTGGTTTGAATGTAGTTGGCTTTAACTTGAAAGTAACAGGTCAACCTACCGTTGTAGTTCAAGGGAATAAATTGAATGCGCAGTGTAATGCTGTTCTTTCTAAAGCAGTTAGAGGTGACCAAGTTACCATTTCTGAAATTAAAACAAAACTTGTTGGTGCCGGTAGTTATTTATTGCCAAGAACAGCTCCAGTAATTTTTGAAATAACACAATAAGTAAGTTTTAGACAAAGCCTACTTCAATATCTTATTATGATACCATGATGAATGTAAGAAATTTTTTAATAGTTATTGTCTCTGCAATGTGGAGTTTTACATCTATAGCACAATCTAATTTACTGAATGCTAAAACACCAGACCAAATTGGGCTTAAGACTGCTGCACAGCTGATTTCTGATAATGACAAACCATTAGTTTATGGTTATGTACACGACAGAGATGTTTTAATGGGGAAAACTACTTGGGAAATAATCGATTTAAGTGAAAAGATAAATTTTGCATTGTATTTTCCAATTGACACAGCAAATATTGGCTCGGATAGAAGATCCTTGTATGATGTTTTGACTAAAGCAATAAAAAATGGTAAGATTACTGAAGTATATACGGATAGTTATTTTAATACCAAAAAATCTATAGAAGATATTCAAGGTTCATTGAGCCGTATTGATACTACTGATGCAGGTAGAGAACAAATTAACGCAGGTGCTCAAATATCGCCTGAGTATATCTTAAAACAAGATCTTACAGCACAAGATGTATCGAAGTATAAAATTAAGGGGTATTGGTATTTTGACAAACGTCAAAGTGAATTGAAGTATCGTTTACTAGGTATTTGTCCTATGACACCAGACGTGTTTACAATGAATAGTGACGAAAAGGATTATATAGAGTTGTTTTGGGTGTTTTTTCCAGCAGCAAGGGAAGTTTTGCATGAAGCAAAGGCTTTCAATGATAAAAATTCTGCGATGCCAGTTTCATTTGATCAAATATTAAATTCAAGACGTTTCAATAGTGTTATTTACAAAGAAGAAAATGTTTACGGCGATAGAGCTATTGATGAATATATGAAAGATAATGCTCAAAATCAATTGTTAGAATCAGAAAGGGTGAAAGAAAAAATCCGTAATTTCGAACAAGATATGTGGAATTATTAATTTCAATTCTAAAAATATAATGATAAACTCTTACTGTGATGGTAAGAGTTTTTTTATTTTAATGTGTTTACTTTGTATTTAGTTTAAAAAGATGTTTTTAAAATGATTGATTATTTAATAGTAGGTTCTGGTTTAGCGGGTATTTCATTTGCAGAGTTAGCTTTGCGAAGCGACAAGTCGATTTTAGTTTTGGATAATAATTCTCAAAATTCATCCAAAATTGCTGGCGGTTTATATAATCCTGTTATTTTAAAACGCTTTAGTGAAGTGTGGCAAGCTCAAGAGCAATTGGTGTTGATGAATGAATTTTATACTTTTTTAGAAGAGAAACTAAAATGTAAAATAGATTTTAAAACACCCATTTTGAGAAAATTTTTCTCTGTCGAAGAACAAAATAATTGGTTTGCTGCTTCTGATAAATTAGCTCTAGCTCCTTTTTTATCTACACAATTAATTTTCAAAAAGTATGTAGGAATAGATTCCCCTTACGGTTATGGCGAAGTTTTACAAACGGGTTATGTGGACACGGCTTTGTTATTAAATAAGTACAGGGACTATCTGAAACAAAATAATTTATTTCAAGAAGAATCATTCGATTACGATGCTTTGCAAGTTGAATCTGATTGCATTCATTATAAAGATATAAAAGCTAGACATATTATTTTTGCAGAAGGTTTTGGTATGCATGCAAATCCCTATTTTAAACATCTGCCATTAGACGGAACAAAAGGAGAGCTTTTTATCATAAAAGCACCGGAATTAGATTTGGACGTAATCGTAAATACCAGTGTGTTTATTTTACCTCTTGGTAATGATTTATTTAAAGTTGGCGCAACTTATAATTGGAAAAATAAGACTGACTTGCCTACAGAGGAAGGAAAAATAGAATTAATTGAAAGAATAAAAGAAATTATTATGTGTAATTTTGAAATTGTTGAGCATTTTGCCGGCGTTCGACCTACCGTAAAAGACAGAAGACCTTTAGTAGGAACACATCAAAATTATAAATCAATACATATTCTCAATGGTTTGGGTACAAGGGGAGTAATGCTAGGACCAGCAATGGCCAAAGCCTTATTGGACAATATAGAAAATAAAATTCCTTTAAATGCAGCAATTGATATCAATCGATTTCTACCTAAAGGGCAGCAATAATACTATTTTAGATTTGTTTTTTGATCATATGAAACAAACATATTGATGTATATGTTTCTTGATAATCGCAATACAAATGGGAATGATGCAATAAGTGAGGCAATTATTGAAATGAAAGCAACTTTTAGACTGGAGCTAAATATCAAAAAAGATATTATAAAGGCTGCAATTCCAACTGCAACATTCAAACCATAACTTACATACATAGCGCCATAAAAGAATGATGGTTCGATTTGATATTTTAAACCACAATGACTGCAATTTTCATGCATTTTTAAAATTTTATTGAAATGCAACGGATTTTTATCCAAATACATACTCTCATTCTGACATTTAGGACAAGTTCCTGTTAAAATGCTATATAATTTGGATCCTTTTTTTAACATTTGCAAAAAATTTAATTTTTCCTTTTTTAGAGTTACAAATTTACGCATTCGAAAAGGAATAAAATAACAATACATGCTTAATATACACAATTTATCCGTTTCGTTTGGTGGTACTTATTTATTTGAAGAAGTTACCTTTCGATTGGGTGCCGGAGACCGTGTGGGTCTTGTTGGGAAGAACGGGGCTGGGAAATCGACAATGCTTAAAATGTTGGCAAAAGATTTTGCTCCTGATTCAGGAGTTATTTCTCAAGAGAAAGATCTTCGTATGGGATTCTTGCGTCAGGATATTGATTTTGAACAAGGAAGAACAGTTCTGGAAGAAGCATACGAAGCTTTTACAGAGATTAAAATTGTAGAGAAAAAGCTCGAAGAGATTAATCACTTGTTAGTTACAAGAACTGATTATGAAAGTGATGAATACAGCCAAATCATAGAAGACTTATCCGATTATACACACCGTTTTGAATTATTGGGCGGTTATAATTATGTGGGTGATACAGAGAAGATTTTACTTGGTTTAGGATTTAAAAGAGATGTATTCGATAATCAAACCGAGACTTTCTCCGGAGGATGGAGAATGCGTATTGAATTAGCCAAATTATTATTGCAGGCTAATGATGTTTTGTTGCTGGATGAACCTACGAATCACTTGGATATAGAAAGTATCATTTGGTTAGAAAGTTTCTTGCGTAATTATCCAGGAGTTGTTGTGATTGTTTCGCACGATAAAATGTTTTTGGATAACGTAACAAACAGGACTATCGAAATTTCCCTTGGTAAAGCATATGATTTCAATAAACCATATTCTCAATATTTAGAATTGCGTCATGAAATTCGTGAAAAGCAATTGGCAACGCAAAAAAATCAAGCCAAAAAAATTGAAGAAACAGAAAAATTAATCGAGAAATTCCGAGCCAAAGCTTCTAAAGCTTCGATGGCACAGTCATTAATCAAAAAATTAGATAAAGTAGAACGTATCGAAGTTGATGAAGATGATAATTCGGTGATGAATATTACTTTTCCAGTTTCAAAAGAACCGGGTAGAGTGGTGATTGAAGCTGAAAATGTTACCAAAAGTTACGGTGATAAGACGATTTTAAAAGATATCAATTTGTTAGTGGAGCGCGGAAGCAAAATCGCATTTGTTGGACAAAACGGACAAGGAAAATCGACTTTCATTAAAGCGATTGTTGATGAATTCGAATATAAAGGAAATATCAAGTTAGGTCATAATGTGCAATTGGGATATTTTGCCCAAAATCAGGCTGAATATCTGGATGGTGAAATTACTTTGCTTCAAACGATGGAAGATGCGGCAGCGGACACCAACCGAATGAAAGTACGCGATATGCTAGGTTCTTTCTTGTTTCGTGGTGACGATGTAGAGAAAAAGGTAAAAGTCCTTTCTGGAGGCGAAAGAAACCGTTTGGCGTTGTGTAAATTGTTATTACAACCCATCAATGTTTTACTGATGGATGAACCTACGAATCACTTGGATATCAAATCTAAGAATGTTTTGAAAGCCGCACTTCAAAAATTTGGAGGTACTTTATTGCTAGTTTCTCACGATAGAGATTTCTTGCAAGGAATGTCCAATTTGGTTTATGAATTCAAAGACCAAAAAATAAAAGAATATTTAGGGGATATTAACTATTTCTTAGAGCAACGCAATATGGAGAATATGCGGGAAGTTGAGAAAAAAGATGCCCAAAAAGCAGCAGCGCCTAAAGAGAGTAACAAAGCTTCTTATGAAGATCAAAAGAAAGGGAAAGCCTTGCAAAACAAATTGAGTAAAGTAGAAAGTCAAATAAAGCAATTAGAAAGAGATATTCAACAAGATGATAAAATGCTTGCTTCTAATTACGATAAGCATATAGAAGATGCTAAATTTTTTACGGCTTACAATAAGAAAAAAGCAGAGTTAGATAAACTGTTGTTGGATTGGGAGATAGTTCAGGAGGAGATAGACAATTTATAAAAAAAATGAGAGTTCTGATTTGGGGCTCTTTTTTATACAATGATCCCAAGTGATTTTGAGTGTGCAATGGCTTCGCTGCTATTTTTGAAATAACAAACAGAAACTTTAAGGGTTTCTAAATTTTTTAAAATAGCTATTACTTTTTCCTTTTTGGCTGTTCCGGTTTGTCGGATGTAAACGGCTTTTACGGTTACTGGGAAAATTTTACAAATTGCCTCGTATAAAAACGGATCATGTTGCGAATCATCTCCAAGAAGCACATATTCTAAATTGGGATAAAATTCTAAAATGTGTTTTATTTTGTCAAATTTATGATTGTGATTGCCTCTGCCTGTCAAGAAAAAATCAGTCAGGCTCGTTTTAATATCTTTCAATAATAAAACAGCTTTTGGCAGTTTATGGATCTCAGTAAAATTAGTAATGAATCGATATAGATTCCATTCGCTGCTGGAAACATAAAAAAATGCATTGAATTCCTCTTTATTTTCCCTTCCTGCGGTGCTTAACGCCTGATAATGCGTCACAACATCTTCATAGATTTTTCTCTTGTTTACGTTTTTAAACAACAAAACATATAATTTTTTCAAAGGATTAAGCGTGTGAGAAACTAAAAAAGTATCATCAATATCGGATATTATTCCTAAATTTCCTTTGTGTGGTCGAATGTAACTCTCTCCAGTAGTAATAGTTTCGTTTTGATAAACAATACTTACTTCATAATTAATCCAACCGTAATTAGTGTCTTGGTCTAATGGGACACAAAATTTAAAATAACCATCGATTAGTGTTTTGGTATGAATTTTGGAATTATTGTGCTTCAAATATACATCAGCGTTTGCCTCTGTTTTTATTTGAAACATTTTAATAACAGAAGTTGCATTTTTTAGATTCTTTTTTTGAAAATTATATTCTTCAATCGATGTTGGTTTGAAAACATGCCCCATGACAATTAATTCTTGTTCATTAGCATAGCCTCTATATAATTTTAAAATTGGTTTCATATATTGTATTACTTTTGATAGATGTTGAATTTAATGGTTTTTAATCAATAAAAGAAGAAAAAGTTTGAAAAAGAATATCATGTTGGTCGTAAATCCTATTTCTGGTGATGTTGATAAATCAGAGCTTATTGACGCTGCGACTGTTTTTGCTGAAAAAGAAAATTTGAATCTTGTAATTTATAATACTTCCGGCGCCTCTGATATTGAAAACATAAAAGTACTTTATACAACATATAAGCCAAAACGGATTATTGTAATCGGAGGTGACGGAACTATAAAAATGGTTGCTGAAGCCATGGAAACGCATGATGTTATTATTGGAATTTTGCCGGCGGGTTCTGCTAATGGTTTAGCAGTAGATTTAAATTTGCCACCAACAATTGAAGAAAATTTAGAAATCGCTTTTCGTAATGATTATATGGAAATAGATATGATTTCCATTAACGGAAAGAAAAGTGTCCATTTAAGTGATTTGGGTGTAAATGCAGAAATGATTAAGAACTACGAAAATAGTAGCATTCGTGGGAAATGGGGGTATGCTTTACAGACGGTAACCACTTTGATTGATTTAGATGATCCATTTATTGCGACGATTACGGGTAATTTTCCAACTATAGAATGTGAGGCAAGAATGATTGTCATAGCCAATTCCCAAAAATACGGCACTGGAGTTTCCATAAATCCAAATGGTGTGATGGACGACGGGAAGTTTGAATTAGTTATTTTAAAAAATTTGGATTTGGTAGTCCTTGGGAAAATTATTTCTGGGAATATGCCCATAGATTCCGAGGATGTTGAGATAATTTCTACGGATAAAGCCTTTGTTACAACCAATATTCCTGTTAGTTTTCAAATTGATGGTGAATATTGCGGTAAAGAAACGAAACTGAATATCGAAATTTTACCCAAACAAATGAAAGTTGCAATACCCAATCCAATTAGTGAAATTATTTAAATGGATTTCGTTCTTGCCAAATCGTTTCAGGTTCTAAATATTTGAATATTTTTGGCATGTACGAATTAATAATTCGGTTACTATGTGCTATAAATCCATACATTTTTACAGGTTTGGCACCAACAGAACTTTTGATTTCCAAAGCCGTTCTGGCAAATACAATTTCTTTGAAACCTTTATTAATGGAATAGGCAATCATGTCATATAGCATATTCAGATACAACATTTTTTCACGTTGAATACTTTCGTTATATCCCAGAAAATACGTGTCCATCACATCGCCATTTTTTATTAAAGTGTTGAAACCAATTAGTTTTTCATTTATAAAATAACCGTAAAAAAGGAACTTGTCTTTAAAGATTTCTTTAAAAGTTCTAAAATGATTCTTCGGTAGAAAAAAAGTATTGAAAGGAGCATTTTTGGCTACATGAATATACAAATCATAAATAGTATCTTCTAAAGCAATGATGTCCTCGAGGTGTAATTTTCTTTTTTCAATGGTATCCGCTTTTTTTCGGGCTCTTTTGTACTGATCTCTGTATTTTTTTGAAAGAGAGTCGATGTAATCTTGTTCTGACTTCCAATTTACATTAATTGTAAAAATCATATTGGGTTGCGTAGAAAACTGATAATCATTTTTGAATTCAGGAATGGCAAAATGATTAATTTCCTCTTTGTTGAAATCTTTATAGGTGGTAATGTGAATCTTTTTTCCTTTTGCTTTAAATGTTTTTTTTAAATCTGCTGTCGCAGCATTTAGTGCTTGTAAGGCTTTCTTTTTGTTAATGGAGTCGGATAACGCATATGAATTTTGGCCAGTGAGCATATTATTACCAATGACTAGTACATGAGACCCAAAGTTTCTGAAAACAAAATTCCGGATAGCAGTTTTGATGCATTTGTCGCGCTCGCCAAAAGATTCTAATTTATTCAAATCTAAAAATTGGGAAAGTGCAATGCCAACTAAAGTGTCATTTTCGAAAATTCCAATGAAATGACAAATCATATTTTCCGGAGATGATTTTTCTAAAACTTCCAGATATTTTTTGGATAAAAAAATGGTTGAAACGGCTAAATCATTCCACGTTATTGGAAGTTGAGCGGTGGAATTGTAAATTTTAAAAGAATAAGGTGTATTCAAATTGAATTTTAATATTTTACCAAAATTAGTTAATAAAGTTAAAGTATTTCTCTATGCTTCGAAATTAACTAACTTTATATAAATAAAAAAGGAAATTATGAAAGCCTATTCAGAAGATACAATTCAAACCGAATTAAAAGAGTTAAAAGACTGGTCGTTTATTAATGACGGAATCGAGAAAAAGTTTACGTTCTTAGATTTCACTCATGCTTTAGGTTTTATAGTTCAAGTAGGAGTAATGGCAGAGAAAAGGAATCATCATCCGGAATTATTCAATGTATACAATAAAGTAACGATTCGGTTGACAACTCATGATGCTGAAGGAGTCACGGATAAGGATATTGAATTAGCGAAAGCGATTGAAAAGTTACAATAAAAATAAATTTCGCCTTGTTGTCATTACAAGGCAAAATTTTTCAAATTATTTAGAGGATTATTTCCAAGTACAAATAATTCCTCCCATAATCGTCAGACATACTATCCAGAAGCCCCCAGTGACAAGAGTATATTTATAGCTTCTTCTTTCATAAAGCGCATTAGTTCCTATGAGAGGTAATGCAAAAAATAATCCAGTCATAAAACCATGTAGAGCGCCGTGCTTGAAGGTTCTAAATGCAGTTCCATAATCGGCCATGAAAGAAAGGTACGAAGGTTTTGCAATACTTGGATCTCCTCCAACCATTCCTATGGCCCCAGTTTGATGTATTGTTAAGTACTGAAGTACAAAGCTTATGAAAAAAGCATACAATAAGGATACTCCAAATAGCAGAAGCATATTTCCTCCTTTCAGCTTTTCTTCGGTCAGGCCGGATTCTTTCATCCAAATGGTTCCAAAAACTTTTGGATTGTACCAAACAAATCCTACTACAAGTGTAGACAAGGCAGCAACAAAAAGTGCTAGAAAATTGATTTCCATAAAAATTGGTTTTAAAGATTAGTGAATCAAATTTAATAAATTAATATTTAATTAAGAAAATTGAATATTCTTGTAAGATATAACTCTGTAAAAAGTATAAAAAAGTGTATTTCGTCGATTTTATTTGCTGATTAGCTTTGTAGTATGTAGTTTTATGTGTATCAAAGAAATAAATCTAAACGTTATGAGAAATATAACTACTCTATTTTTAGCCCTTTTGTTTTCATTTCCAATGTTTGCAAATGTGTCTCATTCTGAGAAAGATGCGTTGGTGAAACTGTATCAATCTACAAATGGAGATCAGTGGATTGTAAAATGGGATTTAGCATTACCAATTTCTACTTGGCATGGTGTTAAGTTGCAAGACGATAAAGTAATTTCTATTAATTTAGACAATAACAATTTGGTTGGTGAAATTCCAACTGCTATTGCCAATTTGGTTAGTCTTCAAGAGTTAGATTTACATAAAAATAAAATATCTGGAGTGATTCCATCTTCTATCGGAAATTTAAAAGATTTGAAGTTGTTAAACCTTTCGTTCAATAAATTGTCAGGAACAATTCCTTCCTCTGTTTGTGAATTGAGTAATTTAAAAGATTTAGAACTTTATATGAATACGCTTTCAGGTCAGTTGCCTTTGCAAATTGGCGCTTTAAAACAATTAGAAGTTTTATCATTATTCAACAATGAAATTACAGGACAAATTCCGAGTTCCATTTATGATATAAAAACAATGAAAACATTACTTCTAAACAGTAATAAACTTACTGGAGAATTAAGCAGTCAAGTGATAAACATGACTTCTCTTGAAAATCTTAGTTTGTTTGATAATAAAATGAAAGGTCAAGTACCATTGGAATTGGAAAAATTGAATAACTTGAAAGAAATGAATATTTCTTACAACATGTTTAATGGTTTAGTATCTAAAGATTTAGCTGCTTTGGATACATTAAATATGACGATGGTAAATGATAAAGGAATTGCCATTTTATTGGATGTAACGACCGATAGAAATTCAGCAATCGTTTCGGAAGATTAATCCATTAATTAAAAAAGGGGTTAATGCTTGAAAAAATGAGTTTAGTTTTTTTTTAAATAAGTTAATTTAATAAGTTTAGTTAGAAAAACCTGTGAAGCTTTTTGCTTCACAGGTTTTTTTGTAGTGTGCCCAGCATGGGCGGTAACTCTAGGGTGCAAGTCCCGAACACGCCTTTACAGTGGGAAGTGTTAGCTAAATGCAAGGGTGTCCACTGTGAAGTGGAATCTGAA